>JBBRED010000004.1:0-61235 GCA_038203335.1 Haliangiales bacterium
GCGCATATCTGATGAGCACGAGCGATCACATCCGTAGCGCGCGCTGCGTGCTCGATGCGACGTACGGCTACATCAACGAGTGCCAACACTTCCTCGACACCTGGAACACCGCGGCCTCGGGCATCGACGCCAGCATCGTGATGGCCGACAGCGTCTCCAGCAAGACCGACGTGCTGTTCTACGTGCAAGGCCTCGCGAGCGTGCCGAACCTCGCGACGAACACGTACCTGCCCGGCGCGGTCGCCGATCATCTGACGTCCTACGGCGGTGACATCCCGACGTCGGGACAGATGAGCTGCTTCGAGTTCATCAAGGCCGGCGCCACCGGCAGCTTCGGCACCGTGGTCGAGCCGTTCGCGTTCCAGCAGAAGTTCCCGGATCCGCGCGTGCTGATCCCGCGCTACGTGGGCGGCAATACGCTCGTCGAGGCGTACTGGAAGTCCGTGGCGTCGCCGGGCATGGGCATCTTCATCGGCGAGCCGCTCGCGCGCCCGTTCGGCACCGGGTTCCGCTCGCACGTGGACAACGGCGCGCTCACGATCGAGACCACCACGATGATCCCCGGTCACCACTACGTGATCGAGGCCGGCGACTCCGCGGCTGGCCCGTTCACGCCGGTGCTCTCGAACCTGTCGGTGACGAAGTACCAGCGATCCACGTTCACCATTCCCGACGCGACCGCACACGCCTATCGCTTCCGCGAGGCGCCCTAGCGTCGCTGCCAGACGAGGGTCGGGCACCGATCGCCGAGCTCGTACGCGGGCACGTGACGCCCGACCTCGACGAGATGCGCGGAGACCACCGCGCTCACCTCCGCGACGGTGGGGAACGAGTAGCTCGCCGGCGAATCGCGATAGACGTCGATGTGATCGATCACGTCGCGGCGCCAGCCCATCCGCGCCGCGAGGTCTGCACGATCCGGCACGAGCTGGTCGAACGCATCGCGGATCGCGCGGACCGGCACCGCGCGCGACGACGACGGGAGGGCCATCGCGATCCGCCACTTGAGCGCATCGAAGCTGCCGATGGTGGCGAGCGCGGCGCGCACGTCGGCGAGCGACTCGGGCGGCTCGGGGGCGGCGAACAGGCGCATGACCACGATGCCGCCGCGCCGCACGACCCGCGCCAGCTCGGCGGCGAGCGCGCGGTACTGATCGGGGAACGCGAGCATCGACGCTCCGCCATCTCCGGCGACGACGTCGCACGAGGCATCTGACACGGGCAACGCGAGCCAGTCGCCGATCACGGCCGTGGTCCCCGGCGCCGGCGCGAACAACGCCGCGACCATCGCCGGCTCGCGGTCGACGGCGACGACGGTGCTCCCCGGCGGCAGGCGTAGGGCGATCAGCTCGGGCGTCACGCCGAGGATCAGCGCGCGGATCGCCCGGCCGGCGGCGTGGCGCGCGACCTCGGCCTCGACGATCGCGATGTCCTCGGCGCACGGTCGAAGGGGCGGCCCGACGCGCGCCCAGTTCTGCGCGTGCAGCGACCAGTGATCCACTGGCTGCATGGTAAGGCACCGGGTGTATGAGCTCTAGCGTCCACGGCATCGTGTTCCCGGCCGTGCCGAACACGACGCCCGCCGCGATCATGGCGATCGCCGACGAGCTCGCGATGACCCAGTGGATGCCGCCGGACCAGCTCGCGGTGGGCCAGCAGCGCCAGCGCGACCTGATCGTCGCGCACGCGGCGGCGAGCGTGCCGCACTACGCCGGCATCGATCCGCGCGACTGGTCCAGCGTGCCGCTGATGTCGCGCGAGGCGATCACCGGTGCCGGCGCCGCGCTGCTATCGCGCGCATATCCGTCGACGCACGGCGCGGCGCCCGAGGTGATGACGTCGCGCACTTCGGGCCAGCCGGTCCGCGTGCGAGGCACCGAGGTCATCTCCACGCTGCACGCCGCGATCACGCTGCGCGACCACCGCTGGCACGATCGCGATCTCTCCGCACACCTCGCCGCGATCCGGTACACCGGCGGCGGCGCCGCGCCGCCCGATGGCCTGCGGTCGCGCGGCTGGGGCCCGGCGACGAGCCCGCTGTTCCCCGACGCGCCGATGTCCGTGCTCTCGGTCGCGAGCACCACCGACGAGCAGCTCGCGTGGCTCGTGCGCGCGAACCCGACCTACCTCCTGACTTATCCGAGCGCGCTGCACGCGCTGCTCCGAGCGATCGCCACCGCGAACGTCACCCTGCCCGCGCTGCGCGAGATCCGGACCATCAGCGAGGTCCTCACGCCCGGAACTCGCGGTCTGTGCCGCGATGTCCTCGACGTTCCGATCGTCGACGCGTACTCGGCGCAGGAGGTCGGCTACATCGCGCTGCAGTGTCCCGACCACGAGCACTATCACGTCCAGGCGGAGCGCCTCTTCGTCGAGATCCTGCGCGACGACGGCACGCCGTGCGACCCGGGCGAGACGGGCCGCGTGGTGGTGACGGATCTGCACAACTTCGCGACCCCGATCCTCCGCTACGAGATCGGCGACTACGCCGAGGTCGGACGCGCGTGCCCGTGCGGTCGCGGCCTCCCCGTCCTGAACCGGATCATCGGCCGCCGTCGCAACATGATGGTCTATCCCGATGGCCGCACCGCATGGCCGGTGTTCACCGTCGCCTGCCGCGAGGCCGCGCGGTACCGCGACCTCCAGCTGATCCAGATCAGCCGCGATCGACTGCGCGCGCGGGTGCTCCCCGACGGCGACCTGGATCGCGATGCCCTGATCGCCGCGCTCCATGCGAGCCTCGGCTTCCCGTTCCAGGTCGAGATCGAGCTGGTGACCGAGATCGAGCGCACACCGGCGGGCAAGCTCGAGGAGTTCGTCTCCCAGGTGCGCTGATCGGGTGTGATACCGTCGGCCAATGCGCCGGTTTGCCAGTATCGCTTCAGGGTTGTTCGCGTGCGTGACCGGCTGCGGTGACGACGGGGTCCACCATCTCCCCGACGCGCCCGCCGCCGACGACGCTGGAATCGACGCCCCTGTGGCCGGCACGGTGAACATCACCACGAACGTGCGCTGCTGCGACCTCGCCCCGGGAACCGCGCAGGCGGGTGTTCGCGTGATCGTGACCGGGCGCAACAACGCGGTCGGCGCCACCGCGATGACCGACGCCCAGGGCAAGGCTTCGGTGGCCGTGCATGCCGGCGACTCCGTCACCGCCGTCTACCCCGAGGACGTCCCGAACCTCCGGACCAGGCTCACCACCATCGCCGGCGTGAAGCCCGGCGACAACCTGACGTTCGGCGACGCGTACTGGGTGCCGCCCGCCACCGGCGTCGACGGACAACTGAACGTGAGCTGGCCCGCGGTGACGGGCGCGAACTACTACGAGGTCTACACGCCGTGCGGGTCGTACTTCGCCGGCAGCGCGACGACGACCGCCACCATCCCGCTGTCCGCGTATTGCCAGACGGCGACCGCGCCGATCGTGTTCGTCGCGCACGACAACAACGGCCTCATCGTCGCCACCTCGTACCTGCCCGCGGCGCCGTTCACACCGGGCACGCTCCCCGCGATCACGTGGACCCCGGTCACGCCGAGCTATGCGGTCTCGGTCAGCGGTCTCGATGCCGCGATCAACCAGGTGTACCTGAGCAGTGGCGTGACGTTCCCGTCGCAGATCACGATCGCGAACGGTGACTATCCGACCATCACCGCGGGCGCGGGTACATTGAGCTTCGCGATTCCGGCCGGCGCACAGCGCGCGTACGGCTCGATGGACCTGCGGCGCAACGGCACGCGGGGCCGCCAGACCTACATGAAGGCCGGAGCGGCCTCGGCCGCCTTCGCGGCGCCGACGATGCCGTGGCTCACCGGACTCGCGGCGAGCCCGGGCGATGTCCAGGCGGTGTGGCTGCAGACCGCCGGCACCTACGACGCCGCGACGCTCCGGTTCAACTGGAGCCACTCGGTCGCGGTCGAGACGCACTACTTCGACTGGAACGTGATCCTCCCGCCGGGCGTGACCTCTCTCAACATCGGCACGCCGCCCGCCGAGCTCGCGCCGTATCTCCCGGCGACAACCGACGACCTCGGCTCGGATCTCGTGCTCGTCGATCTCGCGAGCGCCACGGGTTACGACGCGCTACGCGCCCTCCCCGAGGGCAGGATCATGAACCCGGAGGCGGCGGTCCGCGCCGGCGACGAGACGGCGGCCAGCGTCTCCTCGTTCGACGGCGGCGAAGGCTTCGCCGCCCGTTAGCGATTGCAGGTCGGGAGCGTCTGGCTCGCGCACACCGGTGGGGTCGCGCCGGTGGCCACGGCCTCGACCCACGCTGCGACGTCCTCGATCTTCTTCTCGAGCACCGTGTCGTGCGTCGCGGTCGGATCGGTGCACAGCGCCGGCTGAACGCCTTCCGCGCGCAGCTTCGCGACATCGCACGCGGCTTCACCCGCCGCCGGCATGACCTGATCGGCGAGGCCTTGCGCGATCAGCACGCGCGCGCCCTGCGCATCCGCGGTGACGAAGTCGCCGACCATCCAGTCGTGAAACAGCTTGCCGGTGCCCTCGCATCCGGCGGTGGCATCGATGCACGCGATGACCTGGCGACGAAACGTATCGTCGACGAGATCGCGGAGGTGAGGCTGCTGCGCGTTGAGCGCGCCGCCGAGCGGCACGGTGCACAGCGACTCGATCGAGCTGACCAGGCTCGAGCGCTCGCCGGTGGGGAACGCATCACCCGCGGCGGCCGCACCCATGCGGTTGGTCATGAAGCCGTAGTGACGGAGCACGGCGACGGTCGGCGACGACAGCCCCGCAAGCGCGGTGATGTCATCGGGGTTGCGGAGGATCTGCTCGTAGCCGAACGAGCGCGTGGAGATCGGCCACTCCGGCGCGATCGCCGCGACCGCCTTGAGCGTGCGCTTGCCGGTCATCGTCATCTCGAGGGCCTGCGCACCGAGGACGATGCCGCCGCCCTGGCTGTAGCCCACGGCCGCGACGGGATCTCCGACGACGTTGCCCGGGATCAACGCCTTCAGCGCGAGCGCGCCATCGAACAGCTGGGCGACCTCCTCGTGCGTATCGAGGTACGCGTGGACGCCGTCGTTGCCGAGGCCCGCGTAGTCGGGCGTGATCGTCACGAACCCGCGTGCGGCGAACGGCAACGACAGGTTCTTCTCCGGCATCGCGTCCTTCGACGGCGCGCACGAATCCGCGATGCCCGATGTGGGCCGACCGATGAGGACGACCGGCGCCGGCACGGCGCGCGGCACGAGCGGCAGGTACGCGGTGGCGGTGGTGATCGCTTCGCGGCCATCGCTGCGGATCGTGCGGTACGCGAGCTTGACCACGCGCGCGCCGGTCTGCGCGGTGACGCCCTCGGCGCCATCTCCCGCCATCGCGCTCTGGACCTCCGCCTGCGTCAGCTTCGCGCCGAGCGCGCACGCGGCGATCGATCCGCGAACGCCGCCGCCCGGCTGCGCGGTGTAGATCCCAGCTGCGGTCGACGTGCACGGAGGATCCGCGGACCACACGCCCGGAGCGACCGCGCCGTCGGGCGTGACGCCCGCGTCGACGTCATCGTCACTCGTGCTCGGCGTGCTCGAGCCACACGCGACCAGGAACACGGCCCCCACGGCAATGCGCTTCACGCGAGCGTCATAGCGAGCATCGAAGGTTCACCACAACGAACAGCCGTGTGACAGCGCGAATGTAGCAGGGCTGTCATGAGCCGAAACGACAGCTGCCCCGTGGGGAGCCACGAGGCAGGACAGTCGAAGCTAAGGGTACTGCTTACTCGAACGAGAGCTTCACCGAGTTGATCTTGCCGGTGTCCTGCGCGGCGTTGTCGACGACCTTGAGCGTCCAGCGCGCGTTCGGAGCCGAGCCAACCTCGCTCGCCGACAGGTTGTACGACTCGGCGATGTTCGCGGTGGAGCCGCCCTGGTTGACGCGGAGGTCCTTCACCTTGGTGCCGTCCTTGAGGAGCGTCAGCGTGAGGTCGCCCGAGTAGGTGTGCGTGATGTCGACCGAGACGGTGAGAGCCACGGCGCCGGTGACGCCGGTGACCGGAACATCGACCGAGGCGCCGGTCGCGCTGTTGTCGGGGATCGAGGTGCCCGGGGTCGCCGTGAACACCTTGGCCGGGCCCGTGCCGCCGCCGCCGGTGGAGGTCGAGATCGACTTGGCGATCAGCTCCTTCACCTTCGCGACGTTGACGTTCGGGTTCGACGGGCTGAAGCGGCCGGTCGGCGTCCACAGGAAGTCGACGTGGGTATCTTCGGAGTCCGCGCAGAACCGGCCGCCGATGACCTTGCCGGTCGAGCCGACCTCGAGGATATAGTGGTAGTCGTCGGTCGAGATGTTGTTCTCGAAGCCCATCGGGCGGGTGCTCGCCTGGCCCTCGGTGATGTAGTTGACCGTGACCCGAACCTCGTAGAGGTCCTTCGCCGCGTTGTTGTACTTCCACGTCGAGCCGGTGGCGCCGACGCAGGTGTTCGCCTTGGACGGCGTGACCTTGACCTGCTTGGTGACCTCGTAGCCGACGACGGGCTGGTTCCACACCTCGAAGTTCGCGGTGCGGTCCTCGATCAGCGGCAGCTGAGCGATGCCGAGGAAGTTGGTGAGGATGACGTGCAGCGAGCCGGGGTTGACGTCGCGGCAGGCTTCGTTCGCGGAGCCCGTGGGGCCGCGCGTCAGATCCTTGGAGTTGCAACGACCGCCGAGCATGATCGCGCTCGTCGAATCGAAGACGTTCTGCGTCAGCGCCTTGATGTCGGCGACCTCGAAGGTCTGGCCGTTCATCGTAACGGAGTGCTGCGGCTCGGGCATCAGCAGCGAGGCCGGCGTCCAGGCGTGGCAGGTGCCCCACCAGCCGGCGATGCCATCGGCATCCTTGTCGCCGTAGCACTCGTCGATCTTGCCGTCGCCGTTGTTGTCGATGCCGTCGTGCATCTTGCCGCCGCCCTGGAAGTTCTTCGACTGCCACGACGCGGCCGGGCCGGCGCAGCCGTAGTACGTGTCCCACTTGGCCTTCGAGCCGGTGCCGCAGATCTCGTTCGGCATCGTCGCGCAGCCGGCCGCGTTGTTGAACGCGGCGTCATACTTCTCGAGCGGCGACTTCACGCTGGCGCCCTGCCAGCGAGCGTTGTGCGATCCCTCGGAGGTCGGCCAGTAGGTGTCGGCCCACGCTACCGGGATGCGACCCACGGCCTCGGGGAACTGCGACTTCCACACCGGCGTCTTCAGCGAGCCCTTCTTCGGGAGCTCGGAGAGCTTGTACTGCAGGCTCTGCGACATCTGCGCGGGGTTGTTCGTCGGGTCCCACGCGTCGGCCTTCCCATCGGAGCTCGGCGCGGCGCACTCGATGTCACCGGGGAGGCAGTCGTCGGCTGCCTCTTCATCGGCGCAGCCCATGAGTTGAACGGAACCGAGGAGGGTGAGGCCGACAGCCGTGATGAACGTGCGCTTCATATTGATGATGCGCACCACGAGCATTGGTCGTGCCACTGGGCTTTGATCGTGGTTCCCCACAGTTAGCCCTCCGATCTGGCTCCCTCACTTGCCGATCCAGGTGGGGTCAAGCATGCCGCTAGCCGGCTGGTCCAGCTTCCATGACGCACTGAACCATCGGGCTGTCAGGCGAGTCACAGGCACCGTGATAGCGTCGATCTCGATGAGGCTCGGGGTGCTGGTCGTGCTCGCCGCTTGTCACGGTGGCGGTCCACCGCGCTCGCCCCTGGTGCTGCGGGATGCCTGCGCGCCGACCCAGTACTGGACCGGCACCACATGCGCGCCCCGGGGCGATAGCGCGAGCAAGCTCGCCGAGAGCAAGAAGGCGCTCGATGACGCGCAGCCCGAGATCGCGAACGCGGCGCTCGATGCCGCCGCGAAGGCCGGGCCGCTCGATCACGAAGCGAACATCACGCTGTGGGAGCAGCGCGGCATCTCCGCGTCATTTGACGAGGACGCACCGCGCGCGCACGACGCGTTCGACATGCTGCTCGCGCTCGATCCCGGTCACTTCCTCAGCTACCAGATGTCGACGCGCGCGACGTTCAAGTTCGAGGCGGTGCGCAACGAGACCAAGTCGCGCGGCGCGCCGGCGGTGGAGGTCGACTGGGCGTTCGGTCAGCGCGTCGGTACACCGGTCGCGATCGATGTCAGCGTGCTCGCGGATCCGAAGCAATTCTTGAAGACCGCGACCCTGTTCGTGCGCACGCGCGGCGAGACCCGGTGGCGCGCGGCCGACGTTCCGCTCGCCGGCAAGGACCATCACCTCGTGCTCCCGCCGATCCGCGCCGCCAAGGCGGTGTCGCTCGAGCTCTATCTGAAGGCGTACGACGACCGCGGGAACGAGGTGTTGACGTGGGCGCAGCCCGAGCGCCCGCGCGAGATTCCTCTGCGCTACGACCCGCCACGGCCATGGTGGCAGACGTGGTGGGTGATCACGATCGCGGCGGGCGTCGTCGTCGGTGGCACCGCGGGCATCGTCTACGCCGTTACCCGAGAGCCCGCCTCCACCGTGGACGGCATGGGCGTGGTCCACTGAACCGAGGCGTGGTACACGACGCTTCGTGCGCACGCTGACCTCGGTGCTTGGCAACTCGCAGCGGCTCGACGGTGGAGCGATGTTCGGGAACGCACCCAAGGGGATGTGGGAGGGCTGGATCGAGCCCGACGATCAGAACCGGATCCCGCTCGCGTGCCGCTGCCTCGTGGTGCGCGATGGTGGCAAGACGATCCTGCTCGAGACCGGCATCGGCGCGTTCTTCGATCCGAAGCTCCGCGATCGCTACGGCGTGGTCGAGCCGCACCACGTGCTGGTCGACTCGCTCGCCGCGATCGGGATCCGTCCCGAGGACGTGGACGTGGTGGTGTTCTCGCACCTCCACTTCGATCACGCCGGCGGTGCGCTGACCGCGTTCGCGGAAGGCTCGACGCCGCAGCTCGTGTTCCCGCGCGCGATCTACGTGGTCGGCGCCGAAGCATGGCAGCGCTCGGTGTCTCCGCATGCGCGCGACAAGGCCTCGTTCATTCCGGGCATGACGAACCTGCTCGCCGGTAGCGGTCGGCTCGAGCTCGCGGCCTCGGATCGAGCCGCGGCGCTCGGCGGCGGATTCCGGTTCCACCGCAGCTCGGGCCACACGCCCGGCTTGCTCCTCACCGAGGTCGAAATGCCGAATGGCCCGGTGCTGTTCGCATCGGACCTGATTCCCGGCCGTGCCTGGGTGCACTTGCCGATCACGATGGGCTACGACCGCTTTCCCGAGCTGCTGATCGACGAGAAGTCCACGCTGCTCTCCGATCTACTCGCGCGGAACGGTCGGCTGTTCTTCACGCACGATCCGAAGGTCGCGATGGGCACGGTCGCGCGCGATGCGAAGAATCGGTTCACGACGATCGACGAGCACGCGACCGTCTCGAACCTCGCGGCCTAGTTCGCGTCGCAGCTGGTCTCGGACCAGCGGCCGAGGAAGCCACCGGCGCGCTCGTTCGCGCCGGGGAAGTACACGCCGTGGAGCTGCCCGTGGTCGCCCTGGCGATCGAGCCAGCGCGCGACGAACGTGCCGTTCTCGTAGGTGCCCTTGACGAGGCCCATGAAGTGGCCCTCGCGGTTGATGAACTTTCCGAACATCACGGCGTCACCATTGAGACGCTCGCCGGCGATGCCGCGGATGTGGCCGACCGGCTCGCCGTTGGAGTTCGCCACCACACCGAGGTAGCCGTTCACCTTCGGCGTCAGCGCGTGCCAGCGACCGCGGAGGAAGCCGTGCGAGCACGAATCGTTGCGGCGGTGGCCCGCGATCAGGATGCGGTTGCCATCGCCGACGTCGACGACGATCGGTCCGGACGCGAGCTGCGCGAGATCGACGGAGTGCGCGGCGCCGGTGAGCGGCGTGTACGTGAGCGTCAGCGGATTCGCCGTGCCGGGCTGCGGATCCAGCACCGTGAGCGCGAGGCCGTCGGCGGCCGGGCGCGTGACCGACTCGAAGCTGATCGCATCGCGCGAGGTGCGCGGCAGCACGCGATCCGTCGCCTGCTCGAACGCGATCCGCCGGCGCACCACCATGCCTCCGCGCGAGAGGCGCAGCTCGCCGCTCCAGTCGCGGCCGGTGGTCGCGTCGCGATCCGCGGGGAACCGGCCCCAGATGATCACGAGGTCTCGTGCGAGGACGTTCGCGCCGGGCGCGCCCATCGCGACGATCTCGGGATCCGCGGCCATCTCGTCGGTGACCGCGCTGTCGCCTTCGATGCTGGCCGCGGCGAACTGCTCCTCCGCTGCGAACTCCGGCGCCTCGTCGGAGGTATCGAGCCCGCCGTTCTCCTGCTCGAGCGCGGCGGTGATGTCCCCGGTGGTGGACGGGGTGTTATCGACGCAGGCGGTGGTGGTAGCGGCGAGGAGGAGAGCGAGGGGAAGCTTGGCGCGCATCGGGAGACTCCTGGGGGGGGAAGGGAAGAAACCGGTTCGTGGGAGGAGGGATGAGCAACCCTCCGGCCAACCCGTAACTTCGCGTGTGCGTTCGAAGAACCCGGGCACGCGGTACCTCGACGTACCGATCGCGCGGCAACGGCCGGAACCCGCCGGTACCTCGAGGTACCGCTACGGTTCCTGGAGGCTGAGCGTCTCGCCGTCCTTCAGCTCGAACGCCTTCGAGAACACGATCTCGCCCGTATCCGGGGCGAGCAGCTGCAGCGTGTGCGGGCCGGCCGCGAACGACCGGCGCAGCATGGGCGTGACGCCGATCGTGCGGCCATCGATGACCACGCTGAGGTACACGCCGCCGGGTTTGTTGCGGATGTTGAGCGTGCCCTTCCCGGTCGGCTCGACGAGCGCGGCATCGGGCACGGTCGCGAGCACGGTGGCGTCCTTGGCGACGATGCGCCCGGCGTCGGCGACCACACGGCGGCCGGCAGCATCGAGCGGCGCGTCGTCGGGAGGCGGTGGTGCGAGCTCGTGCGCGTCGACCGGCGGGGGCGCGGTGTCGGTTGGCGCATCGGCGACGACGGCGAGGTCGATCGGCACGCCGGCATCGCGTTGCGGCGCGCTGCTCGAGCGGGTCAGCATCACCGCGGTGATCACGCCGATCAGCGCGACCAGCGCGAGGATCACCGGGATCATCAGGCTCCGGCGCGGCGCGCTGTCGTGCTCGACATTCGGCGGCAGGTGCGTGGCCTCGCCGGGCGGCTCGACGATCGCCGGCGCCGCGCTCGCGAGCGGACCGACCTCGGTCACCGAGCCGGTCGCGCGACCGCTCTGGATCGGCGCGTCCTTGCCGGCGAGCACGCCCGCGAGCCAGGTGCGGTGCGAGGTCCGCGGCTGGGCGAGCTCGCGGTCGGCCCACGATGCGAGCGTCTCGTCGCCGGCGTTCGCGATCACGCGCTCGAGCTCCTCCGCGAGCTGCGCGGCGGTCGGCGTGCGGCGATCCACGTTGCGATCGAGCGCGTTCATCACCACCGCGTCGAGTCCGATCGGCAGCGGCTCGCCGAGGATCACCGACGGTGGCTTGATCTCCTGGTGCTCGACGGCGCGCGCGACCGCGTAGATCGAGTCGCCATCGAACAGACCCTGCCCGGTCAGCAGCTCGTGGAGCACCACCGCGAGCGAGAACACGTCGCTGCGGCGATCCATCGCCTCGTTCTTCACCTGCTCGGGCGACATGTACGGCGGCTTGCCCTTCACCGTGCCGAACTCGGTGACCGGCGCCTGGCGGTTCTTGACCAGCGCGATGCCGAAATCGATCACCTTCACGTGGCCATCGAAGCCGAGCATCAAGTTATCCGGGCTGATGTCGCGGTGGACGACGCCCATGATGTTGCCGTGGTTGTCGCGGGCCTCGTGCGCGGCATTCAATCCTCGCGCGGCCTCGGCGATCGCGCGCGCGGCGATCGCCGGCGGCAGGCGGCTCTCGACGAGCCCGCGGAACGAGTTGCCCGCGACGTACTCCATCACCATGTAGAGCGTGCCGTTCTCCTCACCGAAGTCGTGCACGGTCGCGATGCCGGGGTGGTTGATGCGCGCGAGGATCGCCGCCTCGTCGAGGAACATCGCGCGCACGGAGGGCGCGGCCGCGTACTCGGGGCGGATGGTCTTGATCGCGACGAGCTGCTCGAACGTGCCCGGCCCCTTTCGACGGCCGAGCAGCACGGCGCCCATGCCGCCGGACTTCAGCTCGTGCAGGATCTCGTAGGCGCCGAACCGGGTGATCACGGGTTACTCCGCTTCGGTGTCGTCGCCGGGACGGTCGATGATGCCGTGCTTGTACAGCAGCTCGCGGAAGTGACGTCGCGACAGGCCCGCGTGCTCGGCTGCACGGGTGACGTTGCTCGCGTTGGTGGAGAACACGCTCGCCACGTATCGCTTCTCGAACTGATCGTTCCAGCGCTCCTTGGCTTCCTTGAACGGCAGCGCGGTATCGACGACCTCGGAGAGCTGGCCCTGCCCCTGCGCGGCTCCGGCGTCGAGCCACAGGCGGAGCTCGCGGAACGACGCGTTCGGCCCGGACAGCGCCCACGCGCGCTCGAGCACGTTGCGCAGCTCGCGGACGTTGCCCGGCCACGCGTGGCGGCGCATGCGCTCGAGGTTGTCACCGTCGACCGGACCGGGCGCGGTACCGCGGCGCGCGTACAACGTGGCGATCAGGTGCGGCAGATCCTCGAGGCGATCGCGCAGCGACGGCAAGGCGACGTGAACGACCGCGAGCCGGTAGAACAGATCGAACCGGAACTCCTTCGCCGCGACCATGCGCGACAGGTCGCGGTGGGTGGCCGCGATCACGCGCGTGTCGACGGAGATCGGGCGATCCGCGCCGAGCGGTTGCACGGTCTGAGCCTCGAGCACGCGCAGGAGCTTCGCCTGCGCCGCGAGCGGCAGCTCGCCGAGCTCGTCGAGGACCAACGTGCCGCCGGTGGCCTCCACGAACGCGCCCTTGCGATCGCGATCGGCGCCGGTGAACGCGCCGCGAACGTGGCCGAACAGGTGCGAATCGATCAGGTTCTCGGCGATCGCGCTGCAATCGACGGTGACGAACGGTCCCTTCGCGCGACTCGAGGCATCGTGGATCGCCTTCGCCGCGAGCTCCTTGCCGGTGCCCGATTCGCCCTCGATCAGGACCGCCGCGTCGGTCGGCGACGCCATCTCGAGCACCGCGAACAGCTCGCGCATCGCGACCGAGCTGCCCGCCATCGCGCCGAAGTGATCGTTGTCGCTTGGTGGGAGTGATGGTGCATCGGTCGCGGCGAGGCGCACGCTCGTCCGACCGAACTTCACGGTGGCACCCGCAGGGACCACGAGCTCGCCGACCTTGGTGCCCTGCCACCAGGTGCCGTTCGTGGATCCGAGGTCCTTGATCCGGATCCCGTCGGGCACGATCGCGAGCTCTGCATGTCGGCGTGACACCTGCGGATCCGTCAGCACCAGCTCGCACGACGAGTGGGCGCCAACGACGATCGGTCGGGCCCCCAGCGCGATCGGCGCGGGCGTGCTCGACGCCGGCTGGCCCAGGACGTGAAGCGTGTACGACCGTGCAGCCGTACGCCCCTTCGTCGCCGTCATGGCCAACCCGGTCTGGATCATCGTCCGCCGGTCGAGCGTCACGCTCGCAGTCTAACCTGATACGGTCCGCGTCGATGCGATTGGCGGTGCTGCTCGTGATCGGCCTCTCGGCGTGCGGCGACGACCTGTCGCTCGTGGTCGATGTCACCCATCGCAATCCGGTCGACCGCACCGTGATCTCGATCTACGAGTCCGACTCCATCGACTGCACGAAGATCGAGTTCGGCGACATCGACGGTGGTGCGCTGGCCGCAGCGCTCGTCGCCGAGGAGGTCCACACCACGAGCGGCGTGACCGGCAGCCTCGATGGCGCGTCGCGCACCGAGGTGAAGTACATCGTCGCGCGCGGCTACGCGAACGATGGCACCTTGCTCAGCGCCGGTTGCACAGCGAAGGGCGAGGTCACCGGCACCGATCACGTCACGGTACAGGCCGACGAGGCGCTCACCGTCTCCGCGATCGCCGAACCGCCCGATGTCGCCGACCCGACCTACCGGTTCGTCGTGATTGCCTCCGCGCCCGATGGCTCGCAGCCCTCCGTGAAGCGGCAGGTGTCGTGGCAGGTCTACGGCCCCGATGGCACCACGCCGATCCGCGGAGACCTCGCCGAGGTCGTGCCGCCCGAGCCGAACCAGGATCCGCAATCGGATTGGATGCCCGCGAAGGCGGCATGCACGAACGCGAACGGCGTCACCCGGATCCATCCGGTGCCGCCCGGGCAGATCGGCGGGTTCGCGACGCGGATCCGCGCATCGTGGGCGGCGAACGTGTTGCCGCTGCAGTCATCGCTGTCGAAGGTCGATCCCACCGCGATCACCATCCTCCATCCACCGACCGGCGTCACTCGACCGTGCGCCGTGAAGGTCTCCGGCGGCGAGCACCGGCTCGTCTGCCTCGATACCCAGGGCGCGAGCACCGTGGCGCGCGAGCTGAAAGTCACGGTGAGTGCCGGCGGCGGCACGGCGACCCAGACGAACGTGACCACGCTCGCCACCACGCCGATCGCCGTGCTCTCCGTGCCCTCGGGAACGAGCGCGCGCGACGTCTACATGATCGATAGCGCGGGGACTCTCGTGCCGCTGTTCGCGAGCGGTGCTCCCACACTCGCGACGTGTGCCATGTGCACCGTCACCGATGCGGTCTACGCTCCCGCGTGCGCCAACGACCCGGAGCCGAAGATCTTCTTGCAGACCGGAGCCACGCAGCTGCGGTCGTTCGGGCTCGTCTCGAAGCAGCGTGACCTGATCACCGGCTTCCTGCCGGCCAATGCATCGCTCAGCGGCTCGCTCGATAGCATCAGTCTCGACCAGGCCGGGTGCGTCACCCAGATCGTGCCGAAGTCGCAGATGCAGAGCGCGAACCAGCAGCGCCAGGCGGTGACGTTCTCCGCGAAGTCCACGGTGATGCTCTCGGGCGTTCCGGTGCAAGTCCCGAGCGAACACGGCTTCTACAGCTGCGCCGCTACCTGCGCGAAGCTCGACTTCCCCATCGCCGACGGTGGCACCACGTTCATGCAGGTCGGCGCCGACGACAATCGAATCATCGGCGCTTCGGGCGACGCGACCGGCGTGGTGGTCAGCTCGTGGTTCGTGGTCCCCGACCCGGATGGCGCTGCCGTGCACCGGTTGATCGAGCGTGACCGCGTGCCTGCCGCATCGATCCCGAACCGGATCGTCGCCGGCAAGCTCGACGATGACGCCGGCTACGATCTGGTGTGGAGCTTCTCGACCAAGCGCGGCAGCTCGCTCGAGATCGCATACTCGCGGATGGCCGCCGGGCAGCGGCTCGAGGCCGTGTCGAACGCGTCGTTCCTCACGATCTCCGACCTCCTGCTCGACGACATCTCGAACGATGGGTTCGCCGACCTCATCCTGATCGGCGCCATCGGCGCTGCCGTCCCCGTCGTCATCGTGCCGACCCACGTGGCGCCCCTCGACACGACGGCCGTCGCCGAGCAATGCAACTGAGCCGCTGCGCGCTGGTGCTCCTCGTCGCGTGCGG
This sequence comes from Haliangiales bacterium, assembly GCA_038203335.1. Lineage (GTDB taxonomy): Bacteria > Myxococcota_A > Polyangia > Haliangiales > Haliangiaceae > JABFXX01. The sequence continues at coordinate 15,495 of JBBRED010000004.1, forward strand.
TGGGCGCCCCCCGGCGCCGCAGCGACCGGTGGCGGATACCGCGTCGCTCGCTGCGGAGATCGATGCGCAGCAGGCGGACCTCGCGCTGGTCCTGCACCGCGACCGCGCGGACTGCCCGGTGCTCGCGACGAATCTGCGCGCGCTGTTCGCGCGGATGACGGCGAGCTTCGCGCGCGCGAAGGACCTCCAGAAGGATCCGGCGGTCGCGAAGCAGCTCACCACCGATATGAAGCGCTACGACGCTGCCGCCGCGCAGCGCACCGCCGCGATCGACGCCGAGGTCGATGGACCGTGCGTGCACGACACAGCCGTACGCGACGTGCTGATGACGATGCCGACGCTGTGACAGCGCCCGATCCCCGTGCGACCATCGGGGCATGACGCGCGTGTTGTGGATCGCGCTGGCCACGGTTCTCGCCTGTGGCCACCCCGCTCCGCCCCCTGCCCCGCCGGCCACTCCCACGCCCCCGCCTGCCGCCGCCATCGACGCGCCCACGACCGATACCGATCTCGATCACGATCTCTCGCGGCTCGCCTCCCGCTCGACCCAGATGTACCAGGACGTCGCCGCCGCATTCGTCACCTCCGGCGAGGACTGCGCCGCCGCGACCGCGAAGCTGACGGAGATCCATACCCGCTACGCAGACGTCATGGCGGCGATCGCGAAGGTCCTGCACGACGGTCGCGCGCGCGAGCTCCGGACCGCGCTCGAGCCCGGCTCCGATGCGCTCGACGCCGCCGCGAAGGCGATCGTCGATTCGAAGACCATGCGGACGTGCTCGCCGGATCGCGCGTTCACGGCGGCGTTTGACTTCATCGGAGCCCCGCCGTGACGAGGCGCGCGATCGCGCGCGCCGCGGCCATCGTGCTCGCGGTTGCGTGTGGACTGGCGCTCGCCCAGCCGGGAACCGGCTCGTCCCCGCCGGCGAACACCGCCGCAGCGACGCCGTCGACGACCGCGGGTTCCACGACAGGGTCGACCGCCGGTTCGGCGTCGAGGTCCGCGACGGGCTCGGCGACGGCGACGGGTTCCATTCCGGCGACGGGTTCGGTTCCGGGCACGGCTACGGGGTCGGGTACGGCATCGGGCTCCGGTTCGGGACCGCGGTCGGGTCCGGGTACGGGTACGGGTACGGGTTCGGCAGCGGGCTCGGCGACGGGGTCGGGTTCGGCAGCGGGCTCCGGTTCGGTTCCACGTTCGGCGACGGGGTCGGGTTCGGCGACGGGGACGGCAGCGGGCTCCGGTTCGCCGACGGGGTCGGTTCCGGGTTCGGGTTCGGCGACGGGTTCGGTTCCGGGTTCGGGTTCGGGTTCGGCGACGGGTTCGGTTCCGGTTCCGGGTTCGGGTTCGGTGACGGGTTCGAGCTCGGCGACGGGCTCGGGTTCTGCTTCGCGCACGGGATCGGGCTCGGCAGCGGGTTCGGCTTCCGCGGCGGGCTCGGGCTCGGCTTCCGCGATGGGCTCGGATTCGGGTTCGGCATCGGCGGCGGCGACGAACGGGTCCGCGGTGAACACCGGCTCCGCGGTCGGCTCGGCCGCGCATGCGGGCGCTGCGGCCGCCGCGCCGACGTCGGAGACCACGGAGACCACGAAAGAGAGCTCGCTGTTCGCGATCAAGATCATCGGCGGCTTGCTCGTGCTCGTCGTGCTCGCGTACCTCGGCGGTCACCGCCGCGTCGTGAAGTTCCAGGAGCAGCTCGGCATCAGCGGTGTCATCACCGCCGGCTTTCCGTTCGTCGCGCTCGGCCTGATCGCGAGCTTGCCCGCGATCGACATCCTGAGCGGCGACGTTCTGCAACGCCTGCGGCCCGTGCTGCACTTCGGCCTCGGTTGGCTCGGCTTCATCATCGGCGCGCAGCTCGACATCCGCGTCCTGGATCGTGTCCCAAAGGGCACCGCGTACCTGATCCTCGTCGAGGCGCTCGGCCCGTTCGGGATCACCGCCGCGGGCTGCGGCGCCGTGATGCTCACGTTCGGCCTGTCGTGGAAAGACCCGGCGGTGTGGCGCGACGTCATCCTCCTCGGTGCCGCGGCGGCGATGACCGCGCCGCGAAAGTTCCGCGGGTTTGCGAACCGCACGTGGCACGAGGGCCGCGGCGTCGACATTCTGCTCGGCCAGCTCGACGAGCTGATCGGCGTGATCGGCCTGTTGTTCATCACCGCGTACTTCCGCGGAGCGACGGAGAGCTCCTGGCAGATCCCGAACACTGCCTGGGTGTTCGTCTCGCTCGGCCTGGGCGTCGCGATCGGCGTCCTGATCTTCGCGATGGTCCGCGTCCCGACCTCGAACGCGGAGTTCCTCGCCGTGGTGCTCGGCGGCATCGCGTTCGCATCGGGCCTCGCCGGCTACCTGCACCTGTCGCCGATCGTGATCTGCTTCCTCGCCGGTGTCCTCGTCACGAACTTCCCGAACGAGCAACGCGCGAGCATCTTCCGGATCCTCAATCATCTCGAACGCCCGGTTCATCTCTTGTTCCTGATCATCGCCGGCGCGATGTGGAACGTGTGGGACTGGCGCGGATGGGCACTCGTCCCGCTGTTCGTCGTCGGGCGCGTCGTCGGCAAGTACACGGGCGTCATCGCATCGAAGACGGTGGTCGGCTCGCTACTACCGGTGGGGTTCGCAGATCAGCGCCAGCTCGTCCAGCCGATGTCGGGGCTGTCGATCGCGCTGGTGATCAGCGTGAGCAGCCTGTACGCGGATCCCGGGCTCGCGTGGGTCGTGACCGCCGTGATCGGCGGCTCGATCATGACGGAGTTCCTGGTCCAGCTCACCACGCCGAAGGCGGACCGCTCCGCGCCGATCCCGATCGACGAGCTCGAGCGCTCGGGCCCGATCGACGAGATCGATGACCTCGACGAGCGCGAAGATCGCGACGACGGACCGATCTATCGCGACGAGCCGGAGGTGCCCGTGCGCGCGCAGACCCAGCCCCCGACGAACGACAAGAAGACCAAGCCGTGATCGCGCTGTTGCTGCTCCTCGCGGTGACCGGTCTGATGCAGGCCGCGCGCAGCTTCTCGTCCGTGGTGGGAGCGAGTGCGACCGAGCTCGCGTTCGGTTTTCTGCTGCTCGCCGCGTACTTCACCGCCCGCGTGGTCAGCCAGCTCGGCCTGCCACGCCTGACCGGTTACCTACTCGCCGGTGTGCTCGCCGGTCCGTTCGTCCTCGATCTCGTGACCACCGACATGGCGGGCTCGCTGCGCATCGTCAACGGCGTCGCGACCTGCATCCTCGGCCTGACCGCCGGCAGCGAGCTCAACCTCAAGCGCGTGCGTCCGGTCGCGCGCACGCTGCGCTGGGTCACCGTGTTCTCCGTGATCGGCTCGATGGTGGTGCTCACCGGCGTGCTGTTTCTGATCCGCCCCCTGATCCCGCTGTTCTCCGACATGACAACGACGCAGAGCATCGCCGCGTGCGCGGTGATCGGCGTCGCCATCTCGCCGCAGTCGCCCGCGGTCGTGATGGCGCTGCTGTCGGAGACGAAGGCCGACGGACCGCTGAGCCAGTTCATGCTCGCGTCGGTCGTCGTCTCGGACCTGGTCGCCGTGCTGCTGTATTCGATCGCCGCGGCGGGCGCTGGCATGGTGATCGGCGGCGGCGTGGACATGACGGAGACCGCACTCTCGGTCGCATGGGAGCTCCTCGGCTCGGTGCTGTTCGGCGTGCTGATCGGCGTGGTGATCGGCGCGTTCCTCAACTCCGTGAAGCAGGGCGCGTCGCTCTTCGCGCTGCTGATCTGCGTCGTCGTCGCCGAGATCGGCGCGCGGGTTCACCTCGATCCGCTGATCGTGATGCTCGCCGCCGGCATCTGGCTCGAGAACTTCTCGCGCGCCGATGCGAGCTCGCTGATCCACGGCTTCGAGAGCGCGCAGCTTCCCGTGTTCCTCGTGTGGTTCGCGCTCGCGGGCACGAAGCTCGATCTCGTGCAGCTCACGCAGACCATCATCCCCGTGCTGATCCTCGCGTCGGTCCGCGCGAGCTGGTACTACGTCGGCACCCGGTTCGCGTGCGCGCGCACCAACGCGCCGCCGGCGGTCACGAGGTATGCGTGGATCGGCCTGGTCCCGCAGGCCGGCCTGTCGCTCGCGCTGATCGTGGTGATCCAGAAGACGTTCCCCACGTTCGGCCCTGCCGCCGCCGTGCTCCTGCTCAGCGTGCTCGCGGTCAACCAGATCGTGTCACCGGTGGCCCTGCGCGCGGTCCTGATCAAGAGCGGCGAGGCCGGGAAAAAGCAGGCCACCGACTTTGCCGCCGGCAACCACTGAACGTGGGGTAGAGTCGACGCATGGCGCAGCGCCGGCCGATGCACGACAGGTTGTTCCGCGCGGTGGTGGTGATGGGAGCCGCGATCGGCACCTCCGCTTGCTACGAGCACGGCAGCACACCACCGAACCCGCTCGACGCGAGGGTCTCGGATGCCGGCAAGACCTCGCCGGTCGACGCACCAACACTCGACGTCATCGCGATCCTGTGACGCTGGCGGACGATCCGACGATCGCCCGACTCGCGCCGGCGGACCGCGCGATCCTCGCCGCGATCTGGAACCAGCGCGCGCAGTCGGAGAGCAACGTCGGGAACGTGTTCGGCCAGGTCGCCGACGAGCTGGTCGCCAGCGGTGCTCCCGCCGAGCTGGTCGGGCTCGCGCGCCGTGCCGAATCCGACGAGGCGCGCCACGCCGCCGTGTGCGAGGCCCTCGCGCGTGCATATGGCCACGACAGCGCGGCCCGGCCGGAGCGTCGCGTTCGCCTCCGCGACTACGAGCAGCCCACGGTCCGGCTGCGGACCGCGCTTCATGCCGTTCACGTCTGCTGCATCAGCGAGACGATCGCCACGGCGTTCGTCGAGGCCTGTCTCGGCGCGTGCGAATCCCCCGTGCTGCGCGAGATCCATCGCGAGCACCTCGGCGACGAGGTCCAGCACGCGCGCATCGGGTGGGCGTACATGGCCACGCTCAGCGCCGACGAGCGCACCGCGGTCGGAGCCGAGCTGCCGATGCTGCTGAAGCTCCAGCTCGATGCCTGGACCAGCCGGATCGGCGATCTGCCCCTCGCGGGCATCCCGGGTCACGGGTATCCGCCGCAGAAGGAGCTGCTCGACGCCGTCCACGAGGCGATCCGCGAGCTGGTCCTTCCCGGCTTCGATCACGTCGGTGTCGACTCCACGGCGGCGCGCGCCTGGTACGCGGCGCAGTAGTCAGGCCGGCTTCTTCGCCGAGCGGAACAGCACGAGCGCCAGCTCCTTCGCATCGAACCAGATGCCGTGCTTCGTGCACACATCGATCGGCACGCCGTAGAGATCGTGGGTCTCCATCTCATCCCTGCAGCTCGGACATCGCAACGGCTCGCGCATCACGCGCTCGAACGGTACCTGCATCGGCTCCGGCGGAGTCTGCATCTGCTGCATCATCTCCTGCACGTCACCGACGCCGATCCACAGCCCGCCGCACGTCCCACAGCCGCGGGCGGCGCGGGCATCGATGAGCTCCGTGCCACAGCGCGGGCAGTGTTCGAGCTCGTCGCGATAGATCACCGGTTCTCCGCGATCAGCTCGGCGCGCGCCGCCTCGAGCGCGGCGCGATCCTTCTCGTTCGGCGTCGGGAACTCGAGCGGGAGCTGCTCGAGCGTGTCGGCGATGATCTCCGCGACGGTGCGACGCATGAAGCTCTTCGAGTCCGCCGGAATCGCGTACCACGGCGCCCACGGCTTGCTCGTCGCACGCAGCGTGGCCTGATACGCGGCCTGGTACTCGTCCCACTTCTTGCTCTCGGCGAGATCGCCCGCGTTGAACTTCCAGTTGTCATCGGCGTCGGTGACGCGATCGAGGAACCGCTTGTGCTGCTCCTTCTGCGACACGTTGAGGAAGAACTTGAGGATCACGCAGCCGTTGCGCGCCCAGTGCTTCTCCGCGGCGTTGATCGATTCGAACCGCTCCTCCCACAGATCGTCGAGGTTGTCGGGGCGCCGCGGCAAGCGCTGGCCATCGAGGAAGTTGGGATGGATGCGCACCACGAGCGTCTCCTCGTAGTGGCTGCGGTTCCACACGCCGATCCGCCCGCGCTCGGGCAGTGCGCGCTGAACGCGCCACAGGAAGTCGTGATCGAGCTCCTCGGAGTTCGGCGCCTTGAACGAGAACACCTGGCAGCCCTGCGGGTTCAGCCCGGTCATCACCGCGCGGATCGTGCCGTCCTTGCCGGCCGCGTCCATCGCCTGGAAGACCAGCAGCACCGAGAACCGATCGTCGGCGTAGAGCTTCGCCTGCAGCTTCGCGAGCCGCTCCACCGCCTCCTCGAGGGCTTCGACGTTGAGCGGCTTGCCCGGATCTTCCTCGGACTCGGTCGCCGCCTTCTTGATCTTGAACGTCTCGTCGAACGAGACGAGGAACGGACTCTCCGTCGGCTTGAACAGGATGGGCTGGGCCATGCGTCGCGGACGATACGCCGACGCTCTGTGACAACTTCGATAGAATTCAACGAAATTGCGATGACGCTGCGGTAATCCGGAAGTGACAGAGTATGGTCCGGTCCATGGCGACGACGAGCAGCACTGACATGAAGACCGACCCGCTCCCCTACCCGGAGACCGACAAGCTCGGGCCACTCGGAGCGAAGGTCTCCGCGCTCTACGATCCCGCCGAGCTCCGTAAGGCGCTCCTCCGCGAGTTCGGAGCGGCCGTGCAGATCGCGAAGGACGCGGTCGGTGCCGTGGACGAGGGAACCACCGCCGCCGTGCACGCTGCCCGCAAGGGCCTGCGCCGCGCCCGCGCCGTGCTCGAGCTGGTCTCCGGCGCGCTGCCCAAGGGTGAGCGCCGTGCGGTCGGCAAGGCGTTGCAGGAAGCGCGTCGCGCGCTGTCGAGAATCCGCGATCACGCCGTCGCCCCCGAGACCCTCGGCTCGCTACCGCTCGGCGACGAGGATCGCGCCACCGCGAAGCGCATCCTCGACAACGCCGCCGAGGCGCTCCCCGCCGTGCAGGAGGTCAAGCAGCTCCTCGCCGAGAGCGCCGCCCGCGCCGCTGCGCAGGGAGAGGCCCTCGAGGCCGCGCTCCCCGCCGAGATCGACTTCGACGTGGTGCTCGATGGCATCCGCGGCGTCTACGCCGAGGCTCGCCGCTCGCGCCGTGCCGGCAAGCGATCGAAGCAGTGGTTTCACGCCTGGCGCCGCCGCTCGAAGGAGCTCGGCTACCAGCTCGAGCTGCTCGCCTCCCACGCCGGCGCGCGGATCGCGGCGATCCACGCCGAGATCGAGGGCATCTCGGACACGCTCGGCCCGGCCGTGGACCTCGTGATGGTCCGCGAGTTCGTGTCGACCTACAACCAGGGCGTCGGCTCCGACGAGCTCGAGCACCTGAAGTCCGCGATCGATGCGCAGCTCGCCGAGCTGATGAAGTCCACGCGCAAGGCGGGTCGCGACACGTTCGCGCAGAAGCCGAAGAAGTTCGGCAAGCGGCTGCAGAAGTCGATCAAGCGTGACCTGACGCCGGCCGACGACCAGCATGCCGACCACTCCGACCTCGCGTGAGCTCGTAGCGGACCTGCTCCGGCGCCTCGAGGTCCCGACCGTGCGCTACGTCTGCGTGTGCCGCGGCGCGCCCGACGAGGTCGCACGCGATCCGGCGCAGGCGTTCCAGGCGACGATCAACATCGGCGCGATCAGCGACGACCCAGCGGCAACGCGCGCCCTCGGCGTCACGCTCGACGAGGCGAAGCTGCTGCTCGATGCCGGTGCCTGGCGCGGCCAGGGCGTCGAAGATCTCTAGCGCAGACTGACGCGCTGATCGCGGGCCTGGAACAGCACCACGCGCGCTCCGATGCTCGCGATCGCCTCGTCGGTCGCCGTGGCGTACTTCGCGTTGAGCATCAGCGCGATCGGCCGGTCGTTGACCGCGATGATCACCCGCTCGAAGGATGCCTCGGCGCGCGCATCGGGCCGCCAGCCGGCATCCGTGGTCCACGCGGTACCGGCCTCGACGGTGACATCCGCGACGGTGAGACCGTTGGCGGACTCCATGTGGAAGTTCGCGATGCCGGCGGAGAACGGCGAGATCGCGTGGTGGCCGAGCACGATCGGCCGCGCGCTGACCGCGACGTCCCATCGCGCCAGCGGTCCGATCGCGAGCCGGCGGCGGAAGTCGCGCGACCGCCACAGATCCACGAGCGCCGCGGTCTTCACGATCCCGAGCTCGTACGTGCCGTCGAGCTGGCGCGTCACTCGACCCGATTCGACGAGGCCGCCGATATCGAACGGCAGGAACACCTTCTTGGGCTCGCCGATCGGGATCACGATATGACCGTCGCGCGTGTGGCGAACGTAACGGCCTCGGTACAGCAGCGCGGTCAGCCCGGTGCCACCTCCGGCGTGCGCCGTCTCGCCGACCTGGTGCTCGAGCTTCCACACGAGATCCGCGTCGTCATCGAAGTGGATGATCTGGCGAAACGCGATCGCCCCGCCGAAGCCATCGCTGCCCGCGGTGAGCGAGAGGCGATTGCCGAGATCGAAGCACACCGGAAATCGCCCCCCCTTCTTCGTCACGCCCGTGCACGAATCCGCGTGCGCCGACGAGCCGACGGAGAGCACCGCGGCGATCACCGCGGCGACAGCTACAGGTGTGCGCGTGGCGGTGCCCACAGGCTGAACCTCAACCCGGCGTCCATGACGAACGCCCACTGGTTCGGAAGGCCCGGGATGTCATCGCGCTTCTCGCCGCCCATCGCGAGCTTGAGCGACAGCGGTTGATCGTTGATCGCGAGGACGATCGCCTCGTACGAGACCTTCGCCTTCATGCGCTGCGCGAGCTTGCCGGTCTCGCCCATCTCCACGAAGTAGCGCGGCAGCTCGTGTTCGACCTCGAAGCGCAGGTTGTGGAACCCATCGTCGTCGAGCGTCACGTCGAGCTCGAGCGCCGAGCTGGCGACCAGCGCGGAGTGATAGCCGGTGACCTCGTCGTGCTGACCCTCGAGCCCCATGCCGGTGCGGAGGCGGAAGAACGAGCTCAGGTCGGCGCTCTGCCAGAGGTCGAGCGTGACCTCGGCGACGGCGTGCTTCCACAGCTGCGCGTTGCCGCGCGCGGTGCGATGGAGCTCGAGCCCGCCGACCTCGGTCCACATGCCGAGGTTGAGGGTCAGATCGTGGCGCTGAGGCTCGCCGAAGAACGTGGTGATGCGCAGCAGTGGATCCACGAACTTGTGGGACATGTCGTAGTGCGCGAGCACGAGCTCGGCGGAGAACGGCTCGAGGTGCACGCCGCCCTCGACGAGCCGGATCCGATGCATCGTGCGGTCGCGCATCACGTTCACGACGAGCAACCCGAAGTCGAGCGACGTGCGCGTACTCTCGAGCGGGTTCTCGAGGATCTTCTTCGGCGTGTATGCGGCGCCGAAGTAGATGCGGCGGTGCAGATCGAAGTTGACCTGAAACACGCGCCCGCGATCGTCGCGCGTCCATCCGTACGGCGCATCGGCGCGCGCGGGATTGAACGTGTAGCCCTGCGCGGTCAACGCCGGGCGATCGATCGGCTCGAACGAGCAATCCTTTGCACGTTCGAGTGGCTTGCTGTGCCCGCCCTCCGAGTCGAGCTCGTCATTGCTGGAATAGAGACAGACCTTCGTCGCGTGATCGCACTGGATCCGCCACGTATGTCCGTCGGTGTCCTTCGCGCACTGGACCGGCTTGTTGCGATTCATGATCGGCAGATCCGCGAATGCGATCGCAGGCAGACCGATTCCGATCGCCGCGAGCGCGACGCTGACTACCCTCATGGTCTGCGGCATCGGTGCAAAGGGTGAGCCGCTACGAGTCGCTCCATCGAACACGCGGTTGAGCCGCACCGCGAACGCCGAACCTGTGCCGCTGCGTGACACGTGTGGCCGGTTCGCAACAAACGGGAAATTATTTCGCCGTTCGTTCGATCAGCTCCGCAGACAGCTTCCCATCCGACGTCGTGATCTCGATCCGCACGGGCACGTGGTCGTCGGTCGTCGAGAACCACAGCGCGATGCTTCCGAGCCCGGCGATCCGACAGTCCACCTTGTATGCGCTCGCGCCCGCGATCTCGGTCAGCGTGGGCTGCGCGACCTCGAGCCGATACACCACGCCACCGATCAGGATCGGCAGGAGGCCTGCGTGGGCATCGGGCGCCACCCAGTCGCGCAGCATGCCGAGCGCCGAGTGGACCGTCTGCACGTTCGGCGCGGCCGTGACCTTGCCATCGACGATGTAGCCCTTCGAGTCAAACAGCGCGTCGGTGACGGTGGTCTTGCCATCGAGCACGAGCGTCTCGCGCATGGTGCGCGTACGTATGTGCTCGCGGTCCAATGTCGTTGCCAGCTCGTGCCGGATCGACGTCACCGTGCTCGCGAGCGCGCTGGTCTCGACCCGGCTGGTGACCACGTCATCGCCGACCATCAGCTCGGCGCGGGCGACCGAGAACCCCTTCGCCTGGACGTCCCAGATCAAGCGTTCCCCACCGATCATGCGCAGATCGCTGGCGACCAGCGGCGCGATCGGACGCACGCTCGCGACCAGCTCGGGAAGCGGCGGAGGGCGGAAGCTACTCCGCCCGGCACAGGCGGGAATCGTCAGGGACAGCAGCAGGACGGCGAGGCGCATCGCACGCGGTCCTGCAAGAACCGTGGTAAACGCTCCGCATGTCGAAGGTCCTCATCATCGGAGCTGGTGGTGTCGGTGGGGTCGTCGCCCACAAGGCGGCCATGGAGAAGGAAGCGTTCTCCGAGGTCATGCTCGCGAGCCGCCGTCTGGCGCCCGTCCAGAAGCTCGCGGCCGAGATCGAACAGATGCACGGCCGGAAGCTCCAGACCGCGCAGGTCGATGCCGATGACGTGCCGGCCCTGACCAAGCTGCTGAAGGAATATCAGCCGAAGGTCGTGATCAACGTCGCCCTGCCCTACCAGGACCTCCACATCATGGATGCGTGCCTGGCCGCCGGCGTGGACTACCTCGACACCGCGAACTACGAGCCGCTCGACGTCGCGAAGTTCGAGTACTCGTGGCAGTGGGCGTACCAGGAGCGGTTCGCGAAGGCAGGCCGCATGGCGCTGCTCGGCTCGGGCTTCGACCCGGGCGTCACGAACGTGTTCTGCGCGTACGTCCAGAAGCACCTGCTCGACGAGGTGCACTACGTCGACATCGTCGACTGCAACGGCGGCTCGCACGGCAAGGCGTTCGCGACGAACTTCAACCCCGAGATCAACATCCGCGAGATCACGGCACGCGGTCGGTTCTGGGAGGGCGGCGAGTGGAAGGAGACCGATCCACTCAGCGTGTCGCGCATGTTCGACTATCCGGGCGTCGGCGAGCGCAAGAGCTTCCTCCTCTATCACGAGGAGCTCGAGTCCCTCGCGAAGAACCTGAAGGGCCTGAAGCGGATCCGGTTCTGGATGACGTTCGGCGAGGCGTACCTCAAGCACCTCGAGGTGATGAACAACATCGGCATCACCCGGATCGACAAGGTCGAGTTCGGCGGCCAGAAGATCGTCCCGATCAAGTTCCTCCGCGCGCTGCTCCCCGATCCCGCGTCGCTCGCCGCGAACTACACCGGCAAGACCTCGATCGGCTGCCTGTGCGAGGGCATCAAGGACGGCAAGAAGAAGCGCTACCTCATCTACAACATCTGCGACCACGCGGAGACCTACAAGGAGGTCCGCGCGCAGGCGGTGTCGTACACCACGGGTGTTCCCGCGGTGACCGGCGCCGTGATGATGGTGACCGGCAAGTGGAAGGGCCACGGCGTGTTCAACATGGAGCAGATGGATCCCGATCCGTTCCTCGAGGACGTCGGCAAGCGCGGTCTGCCCTGGCACGTCGAGGAGCGATAGTTGTCAGCCGGCGCTGCGCTCGGGGCGGACGTCGCACGAGCGATCGACATCTCGACCGTCGAGACGCCGTGCTTCATCACGGACCTCGGCGCGCTCGAAGCGAATCTGAAGATCCTCGCCGACGTGCAGCAGCGCGCCGGCTGCACGATCCTGCTCGCGCTCAAGGGCTTCGCCCAGTGGTCCACGTTCCCGCTGGTCAGGAAGTACCTCGCCGGCGCGACCAGTAGCTCGGTCGCCGAAGCGCGGCTCGCACGCGAGGAGCTCGGTGGTCAGGTCCACGCGTACGCGCCGGCGTACTCCGATGGTGAGATGCGCGAGCTCGTCACGCTCGCCGATCACATCGTGCTCAACACGCCCGCGCAGTGGCGCCGCCATCGCGCGACCATCGAGCGCGCGAAGATCTCCGCCGGTCTGCGCGTCAATCACGAGCACCGCGAGGTCGAGGTCGATCTCTACGATCCCGCCGGCGCGTGCAGTCGCCTCGGCACCACGCGCGCGAACCTCACCGCCGCCGACCTCGACGGCATCGATGGCCTGCACTTTCACACGCTGTGTCAGGTCAACAGCGATGCGCTCGAGCGCGCGCTCGTCGCGTTCGAGCAGAAGTTCGGCGAGTTCATCCCGCGCATGAAGTGGGTCAACTTCGGCGGCGGCCACCACATCACGCGCCCCGACTACGATCGAGAGCGCCTCGTGCGCATCATCAAGGAGTTCCGCGCGCGGTGGAACAACGTCCCCGTGTACCTCGAGCCCGGCGAAGCGGTGGCGCTCGGCACCGGCGTGCTCGTCGCGCAGGTGATGGACACGCTGCACAACGGCATGGACATCGCGATCCTCGATACGTCCGCGACCGCGCACATGCCCGACGTGCTCGAGATGCCGTACCGCCCCGTGATCATCGACGCGGGCGATCCGGGCGTGAAGCCGTTCACGTATCGCCTCGGGGGCATGACCTGCCTCGCCGGCGACGTGATCGGCGACTACAGCTTCGATCGCCGCCTCGAGATCGGCGACAAGCTCGTGTTTCTCGACATGGCGCACTACACGATGGTGAAGACGTCCACGTTCAACGGCGTGCGCTTGCCATCGATCGCGACGCACGACCCGGCGACCAGCACGATCACCGTGCACCGTCGGTTCGGCTACAACGACTACCGCGACCGCTTGTCGTAGCTCGCGACCGCGAACGGCACCGGCGGCGGCACGTGCTCGTGTCCCGGCACCGCCGTGACCACGCGGTACTCCGCGCCATCGAACATGCTCGCCGCGGTCGTCTCGTCCACCCACTCGAGCACGCTCGTCACGGCGCCCCAGCTGTTCACGTGGTCCTGGCGCAGCCAGTAGCGCGCACCGGGCACCGCGGTGAGCTTCGCGCGGCCCGGATGGTCCACGGAGTCGAACGTGTCGGAGACGATCACGTGGGGACCGGGCTCGGCCTCGTAGCAGAAGTAGCTGTCTCCCTTCGTGGCGCCGACGAGCGTCTGGTTATCGTGAACGACGAACGTGACGAGCTTCGCGGTCCCCGTGGACCGCATCACGCAGATCGTCGCGACATCGGCGTGCACCGGGCCGAACGGTGCGAGCGGCGCCTTGACGCCTCCGCTGATCGAGTACGGCGAGCATGCGGCACACAGCAGAGCGAGCATGAAGTGCTTCATCGTGACCCTCCGACCGCGCAGCGCCCCGAAGGGTTGGCTGTCAGTGCAGTAACACGAGCTCTTCGGCGGTCGTGGGATGAAGAGCGAACGTGCGATCGAGATCCGCCTTCGTCGCGCCCATGGTGATCGCGATCGCGGCGGCCTGCACGATCTCCGGAGCATCCGGCCCGACCATGTGAAGACCGAGCACCTTGTCGGTGACCTTGTCGACGATCAGCTTGATCACGACCTGCTCGTCGCGTCCCGAGAGCGCGTAGCGCATCGGGCGGAACTTCGCGCGGTACACCCTCGCGTCGTATCCCGCCGCGGCGGCCGCGGGCTCGGTGAGGCCCACCGATGCGGCGGCGGGCTGCGAGAACACCGCCGTCGGGATCAGGTCGTGCCGGATCGGCGTGGGGCGGTTGCCGAACAGCGTGTCGGCGACGGCATGCCCTTCGCGGATCGCGACGGGCGTGAGCGCGACGCGCCCGGTGACATCGCCGACCGCGTAGATGTGCGGCACGCTCGTGCGCGACCATTCATCGACGGTGATGGCTCCGCGCTCGTCGATCTTCACGCCCGCTTCAGCGAGGCCGAGACCGTTGCTGATCGGGTCGCGACCGATCGCGGCCATCGCGAGATCCACCTCGAGCGTGCGGTCTCCCATGCTCAGCGTGCTGCCCTTGAGCGAGAGCTCTGCGCAGTGGACCACGTCGATTCCGTTCGCCGACAGGCCCTGGGTCACGGCCTCCCGGAGATCGGGATCGAACCCTCGCAATACGAGCTTGTCGCGGTGGATGAGCGTCACCTGGGCCCCGAGGCCCGCGAAGATGTGCGCGAACTCGACCGCGATGTAGCCACCGCCCAGGAGCGCGATCCGGCGCGGGAGCGCGGGTAGGTGAAACGCCTCGTCGGATGTGATCCACGCGTCACTGGGCCTGCGAGCGCGACCGCCCGTTGCGACAAGAATGTTACCGGCGGTGATCCGCCGACCGCCGACCTCGATCGTATGAGGATCGACGAGCACGGCATGACCCTCGATAATCTCGCAGCCTGCCTTTTGCAGGCGGCTTGCATAAGCGCTGGAGAGCCGTGTGATCTCACGATCCTTGGCCGCGATCAGCGTGGCCCAGTCATGTGATGCGGCCTCGATCGTCCACCCCTGACCGCGCGCGTCCTCGATCGATCGACGCACCTCGCTGGCGTAGACGAGCAACTTTTTCGGCACGCATCCACGAATCACACATGTCCCACCCCAGCGATCTTCCTCCGCGATGGCTACCTTGGCTCCATGCTCCGCCGCCACGCGTCCTGCGCGCACACCACCCGATCCGCCGCCGATCACGAACAGGTCAACGTCGAACCGCGTCATGAATGCGAGCATACGTGGGCCGGAGCACAGGAGGCATCAGCTGGTGTCAGCAGACGAAGTGAAACTCGAGTTCAATATGGAGTGGACTCGGCCGGTGAGCTTGATAACCTCGCGTTCGACCAAGGGGGTCTGACATGCGCCGCAGCCTAGGCTTTGCGTTCGTTCTCGTGACAGCTACCGCCGCCTGCAATGGTGGCGACACCGGCACCACCGGTGATGACACCACGACGCCCGACGCGTCCGTCATCGATCCTCCCGCCCGCGGCTTCCAGGTCACCTCACCGGAGATCACGATCGAGCCGGGTCAGGAGATCACGTACTGCTACTACTTCAGGACCCCGAACACCGAGAACATGGTGATCAAGAAGTGGGTCTCGTCGATGAGCCCCGGCTCTCACCACCTGATCATGTTCACCACGACGAGCGACGTGCAGCCTCCGGGCACCGTCTCCGCGTCGCAGTGCGGCATCGGCGGTGCGAGCGCGCAGAACCTCCCGGCGTGGATGTTCGCGGCGCAGACCCCGACCGCAGAGCTCGCGCTCCCCACCGATGATGGCGCCGGCAAGCCGCTCGGGCAGGAGATCAAGGCGGGAACCCCCGCGTACGTGCAGATGCACTACCTGAACGCCACGGACGCGCAGATCAAGGTCCACGTCACGATCAACGCCGAGGCCTACGACGTCGGCGCGGTGTACACGCCGACGGCGCCGTACATCACCTTCAATGGGAACATCTCGATCGCTCCCGGCGCGACCAACGATACCGAGACCCAGACCTGCGCCACGCCGCCGGGTACGAAGTTCTGGCTCGTCTCGACGCACGCCCACAAGCAGGCCGTGAAGACCGAGGTCAAGAACGGCATGCCGACCAGCACCGACGTCGCGTTCACCAGCACCGACTGGGAGCACCCGGGCACGAAGGCGTGGATGGCGACGCCGTTCTACACGTTCTCGGGCGACAAGCTGACCTACACGTGCACGTACAACAACACGGGCTCGAACGCCGGCCGCACCATCACCACCGGTGACAGCGCGCAGACCGACGAGATGTGCATGGCGACCGGCTACTACTTCCCGGCCCCCAAGTCGCGCATTTGCTACAACGGCTTCCTGATCCCGTAAGGTTGCTGCTCCCCGGAGGAGCGCGCATCCTTGGAGGATGCGGCGCTTCCTCGCGATGGTCCTGATCGTCACCGCCGCATCTGCCGCCTGCAAGAAGGGCGAGGACGCGGCCCCCGGTCCCGGCTCCTCCGGATCCGGTGGCTCCGCCGTGCCCGCGCCGGCCGACTCGCCGGTCACCGCCGCGGGCGTCGAGCCCGGCGGCATCGAGCCCGCCGCCGATGAAGGTCCAGCCGCAGTGATCGTGGCCGCGACCGGCACCGTCGAGATCCGGCGCGTCGGCGAGGTCGCGTTCGTCGCGGTGCCGACCGACACCAAGCTGTACCCGGGCGACGTCGTTCGCGCGGGCGAAGCATCGAGCGCGACCATCGTGCTCTCCGACGAGTCGACGATCGAGCTCGCCGAGGTCAGCACGATCGGGGTGGCGACGCGCGATGGGAGCGCAGATCCGGCACAGGCCGTGGGCGTGCTCGCCGGCCTCGCGCGGTTCAGCGTCTCGCCGCGAACGCCCGGCGAGGGCGCGTTCCGCGTGTACACGCCCGGCGGCGTGATCCTCACCCGCGGCACGGTCTACGGCGTCGGCGTGGCGGCCTCGGGCGAGTCGCGCATCGGCGTGGAGAGCGGCGCGATCGACGTGCTCGGTCTCGCCGCGCTCGCGGGAACGCCGGTTCGCGTCGACGGCGGCAACGCGGTCACGCTCGCCGCCGACGGCACCGCCGCCGCCCCCGCCGCGTGGCCCGCGGACGACTGGGGCACGTGGCGCGACGACACCGACGCGAAGGTCGATGCCTCGGCCGCCCTCGCCGCGCACATCGCGGCGATGACCACGCTCGAGGCGAGCCTGCTCGATGGCTACGCGGAGCTCGCGGGTGCGGCCACGCAGGTCGCGACGTTCGAGACCCTCGCCGCCGTGAGCGCCGACAAGGGCGACGCGGTCAGCTACTCGGCGAGCATCCCCGACGGTGCCGCGACGATCGAGGCATCGTTCGCGCTCGGCGGTCGGATCGAGGCGCTGACCTGGGCGAACGCATCGCACGGCGAGCTCGCCACGGATCTCTACGTGCGCCACCCCGACGATCTCGGCGCGGCGTGGACGCCCGCGATCCCGCACGTCGACGCCGCGATCTTGTGGCCGAAGCGCTTCGAGGTCACCGCCGCGGGCTACCTCGAGCCCGTGCGCATCCAGTACTACGTGCATCACCCGCGCGGCCGCGTGCAGGCCCCGCTCGTCGGCGTCACCGTCCCGTCGTTCTACGCGAAGGTCGAGCTCGCACCGCTCGATCCGGTGCGCGTGCGCGGCCGCATCAAGTCCGCCGTCTGGATCGCGCCCGAGCTCGAATATCGCGCGGCGAATCGCCCGGTGTGGATCGCCACGCCGTCGCTCGACTGGCGCGCGAAGGTTCGGCCCGCGGCGCCGCGCGCGAAGGTCGCGTGGTACGTGCGCGTTCCCGCGCCGCACGCGAAGATCTACGTCGGCGCGAACGTGCGCGGCCGGTACGAGAGCCGGCTCGCGATCAAGGGCACCCAGTCCCGCGCATCGTTGCGCGGCGGCTGGAAGGTGCCGGTCGGCGCGAAGGTCAGGGTCGGCGCGCCCGACATGCAGGCCGCGGCGACCGCGCGCGCGAGGGTGAAGCTGCGCGCGCCCGACACCAAGATCGCGGTCAAGGTCGGCGGCGTCGGCGCGAAGGTCGAGGTCAACGCCGGCGGCATCAAGGCGAAAGTAGGCACCAAGGTGAGGACCACCAAGGACGCCGTGCTCGACAAGGGTAAGTCGATCAAAGCGAAGATCAAGATCAGGCTCGGGAACTAGCCGCGATCAGTCGTCGATCTCGATCACGATCTCTTCGACCGTGATCGGGTCGTCGGGCGCGGTCACGGTCGGCGTCCCCACGGTGGCGGGCTTGTCGGTCGTCGCCGCGGGCTTGTCGGTCGCGGGCGTGGCGACGATCTTCACGTCGTCGTCATCATCGTCCGCGGCGGCGGCGACCACCGAGGTCGCGGTGCGCGGCGCGAGGCTCTCGCCGCCGTCGGTCTCCTTCTCGGTCATCTTCGGCCACGCGGGGCCGCTCGAGCTGCGCGCGCCGCAACCGGCGATGAGGACGACCAGGAGGAGCGCACGGCGCATGGCCCCTAGCGTAGCATCCCGCCATGGCGATCGAAGCAGGCAAGAAGCCCCCGGCGTTCACGCTCGAGTCCTCCGAGGGAGGCAAGGTCAAGCTCGGCGACCAGGCCGGCAAGGTCGTCGTCGTGTACTTCTACCCGCGCGACAACACGCCGGGCTGCACCGTCGAGGCGCAGGAGTTCTCGGCTGCCATTCCCGCGCTGCAGAAGCTCGGCGCCGTGGTCTACGGCATCAGCAAGGACACCATCGCGTCGCACTGCAAGTTCCGCGACAAGTACGGCCTCAAGTTCCCGCTGCTCAGCGATGCCGACGGCAAGGTGATGGAGGCGTATGGCGCGTGGGGCGACAAGGTGATGTACGGCAAGAAGATGAAGGGCATCATCCGCTCCACCGTGGTGATCGGTAAGGACGGCAAGGTCGTCAAGCACTGGCCCAAGGTCAGCGTGAAGGGCCACGTCGCGGACGTGATCGCGACCGTCCAGGCGCTCGAAGCGTAGCTAGCCGCCCGCGAGCCGCAGCGCGGCCCGAACGATCGCGACGACCTCGGTGCGACGCTCGTCGGGAAGCTCGGCGATCGCACGCGCGACCTCGGCCACCGCACGCGGCAGCCCACTGCCGTTCGTTTGACCGCCAGGCTCGGAGAACTTGACGTCGAGGCGGCGGCGCAGGCCATCGTGGACGAGCGCGTGCAAGGTGCTGAACGGCACGTCGCGGGTGCCGCGCTCGATCTCGCTCACGTACTTGCCGCTGATGCCGGCGCGACGTGCGAGCCCGGCCTGCGTGAGCTCCGCTGCTCCCCGATGGCTACGGATCACGTGTCCGAGGGAGCGAAGACCTTCCTTCCATGCCGCCATTTGCTGCATGGGTTCGGCCGCTTGTTAAACACGTGTATCCACGTTCCGTGGACACAGCATTCCGATTCCACTGTTGGTAGGCTTCCACCACGATGCAGCTGGGGTTGGGGCCTGTCCTCGAAGCGATCGCGGACGTGGTCGTCGTCGTCGATGTGAGCGGGGCGATCGCGCTCGCGAACTCGTCGACCGAGCACCTCAGCGGATATCGCCGGGACGAGCTGATCGGCTCCCCGGTCGCCAAGCTGCTGGTGGACGAACGGTCCGGCCTTCGCACCGCGATGCGTGAGCGCGTCGGCGGCGGCGAGGTGCTGCGGCGCGACGAGGCATATCTGATCACGAAATCCGGCGAGCGGCTGCCGGTGTCTATCTCGGCGTCGCCCGTGACCGACGAGCACGGCGAGACCACCGGCATCGTGCTGGTCGCGCGCGACATCCGCGAGCTGCGCGCGCTGCTGGTTGCCCGCGATCAGGAGATCGCCCGCCGCGAGAGCGCCGAGACCGAGCTCCGCACGGCGAAGGCATCGATCGAGGGCCGCCTCGACCAGGCCCGCTCGCAGCTCGTGCTCGCCGAGCGTCGCGCCACGCTCGGCACCCTCGCCGCCGGCGTGGGTCACGAGCTGCGAAACATCGCGCAGATCCACACGAGCACGCTCGAGGCGCTCGCCGATCACTTCGCCGAGCTCGGTTCGCCGCCCGAGATGCGCACCGCGCTCGATGACATGGAGCGCGTGGGCCGGCACATCGTCACGCACGCGCGCCGGTTGCTCGAGCTCGCGAAGCCGGGACCCGAGCACGCGCGCGCGCTCGATTTGAGCCGCGTGATCGAGGAGATCGTCGGCATGCTCCAGGGTGCCGGCAAGCTCCGCGGCGTGGAGATCGTGCAAGTGCTCCCCGATGCGCCCGTGCTCGTCACGGTCAACAAGGCGCGCATCGAGCAGATCCTCGTCAACCTCGTGCTCAACGCGGCGCAGGCGATCGGCGACGACACCGGCAAGATCATGATCGCGATCCAGATCGATGACCCGAAGAAGCGCGTCGTCGTGGAGATCAGCGACACCGGCCCGGGAATCTCCGCCGACATCCTCGCGCGCATCTTCGAGCCGTTCTTCACGACGAAGTCGGAGGCGCAGGGTACGGGCCTCGGGCTGCCCGTCGCGCGCGAGATCGTCGAGAGCTACGGCGGCACCTTGACCGCGACGAGCACGCCGGCGATCGGCACCACGTTCACGTTCGACCTGCCGATGTCGACGGTTCGCTAGGCGCGCGGCGCGATCCGGAAGCCGACCGAGCGCACCGTCTCGATCAGATCGGGACGTGGCAGCTTGCGGCGCAGGCGAAGGATCACGTTGTCGACCGCGCGCTCGGAGACCTCGAGGTCGCCTTCGCCCCACGCGAGGTCCAGCAGCTCCATGCGCGACAGCGGCCGGCCGCGCGCCTTGATCAGCTCGCGCAGCACGGCGAGCTCGATCGAGGTCAGCGTGATCGTCTTGCCATTGACCCACAGCTCGCGCCCATAGAGGTCGAGCGTGAGCTCGCCGAATCGCAGCCGCCCGTTCGACATGCCCTTCCAGTGCACGCGCCGGTGCACGGCGCGAACCCGCGCCACCAGCTCGCGCGGAGAGCACGGCGCGGGGATCACGTCGTCGAAGCCCGCGGCGAGCAGCACCTCGTTGTCCTGCGGGCTGCCATCCTCCACCACCCCGATCAGGCCGGCGTGCAGGTCGGTCGAGGCCCACGCGACGAACCGCTCCGCGAGGACCCGCGCGAACGAGGGATCCAGGGAGATCACGTAGACGGGGTCGATCGGGGCATGGTCGAGCACGGTCGCGGTGGCCACCTCGACCTGCATCGACTCGCGTCGCAACTCGGTCACCAGGCTCTGCGTCGAGGACGTCGTCACGATCGTCACGACCGTCACGCGGAGCGGCTGGATCGGCACCGATAGGTCGTCGACGGGCAAGGCGTACACACCTCACGGTATTCGGTGGTCGTGACCGGACCGGCGCGGTTCCGCAACGCCCCGGTGACGTACCACGCACCGATGCGGTCACCTGAGTGTGACCGGAGCGTCACAGACGGCCGCCGCCACCCTCCCGTTGCGATCAAGTTTCGCGGGGTCACGCGTCGCGTTACGCGCAGCCCCCATGGTGCTGGGCAGACGACCCGGAGGTACTCGATGAGAGCCCTGTCCACAGCGCGGCACGCCGCAGCGGGCCTGTTCAATGCGCTCGCCGAGCTCGGCGCCGTGCGGCTGACACCACCACGCGACATGCGGGCCGCTGCCCACCGCCTGGCGGGCGCGCTCGGCGCGGTCGGCCGAGCGCACGATCTCGAGGTCACCGTGCGCGGCGAGATCCCGCGCGCGACGGCGCTGATCGTCGCGAACCACGTGAGCTACTTCGATCCGCTCGCGATCCTGCCCATCTGCCCGGCGATACCCGTCGCGAAGGGCGAGGTGATGAGCTGGCCGATCGTGGGCCCGATCGGCGGCTCCCTGGGCACGGTGTTCGTGAAGCGCGACGACCCGATGGCCCGCGCCCGTGCGCTGCGCCGGATCCACGACTTGCTCGCGGCGGGGGTCCCCGTGCTGAACTTCGCCGAGGGCACCACCACGAAGGGAGTCAGCGTGGCGCCGTTCTGGCGCGGCGGCTTCGGTATCGCGCAGCGGCTCGGGGTGCCGGTGGTGCCGGTCGCGCTGCGCTATCGTGATCCCTCGATGGCGTGGTGCGACGGAGCCACGTTCTTTCCCCACTACCTCCGCACCGCCGGCCAGCGCCGGATCGAGGTCGCGGTGGTGTTCGGATCGCCGATGCATGTCCGCACCGGCGAGGCGCCCGAAGCAATGGCCGCGCGTACCCGCGGCGTGATCTCTCACCTACTCGACCTCACGAGGTGGACCGATGCAGGACTCCGCGCTCAGCTACCTTCGCCACGGCCAGACGCCGTTCTTCCGGCTGCCGGCGTCGCATGATGTGGCAAACGCCGACGTGGCGGTGATCGGCATCCCCTACGACGCCGGCACCACCTATCAACCCGGCGCACGACTCGCGCCGTTCCACGTGCGCCGCGTCTCCGCGCTCGTCCAGAGCCATCACCCGGTGCACGGCATCGACGTGTTCTCGCGGCTGCGCTGCGTCGACGGCGGCAACATCGTATTTCCACCCTTCGATCGCGAGGCGATGCGCCGCGAGGTCGAGGCGCAGATCCGCCAGCTTTCGGCCGCGCTGGTCACTCCGCTGGTGATCGGCGGCGACCACTCGGTCACGCTTCCGATCCTGCGCGCACTCGCGAAGCGCCACGGTCCCGTCGCCGTGGTGCAGTTCGACGCGCACCTCGACCTCTCGACGGCCGACGTGTGGGGCGAGGACTTCCACCATGGGACGCCATTCCGCCACGCGATCACCGAGGGCCTGATCGCCGACGGGCAGCTGTTCCAGATCGGCATCCGCGGCTCGCGCGGTGCCGCCACCGACGATGCACTCACCCGCGCCCGCGGACACACGACGATCAGCGCCGATGCGATCTCGGAGCGCACGGCCCGGCGCGTGTGCGCGGAGCTTCGCGAACGGATCGGGCAGCGCCCGCTCTACATCTCGTTCGACGTCGACGCGATCGATCCCGCGTTCGCACCGGGAACTGGAACGCCCGTCCCAGGTGGGATCTCGTCGCGCGAGGCGCTGGCGATGATCCGCGGCCTCGCCGGGATGAACGTGTGCGGCGGCGATGTGGTCGAGGTCTGCCCTCCGCTCGACCACGCGGACTTGACGTCGCACCTCGCAGCACATCTCGCGTGGGAGATGCTCGCCGTGATGGCGCTCAACCGTGACACCTGAGCCATCGCGCTCTGCCGCTCGCGTCGCCGAGATGTCGCCGCTGCTCCCGCCACGCTTCACCGCGTTGCAACGTGCAAGCACCACGATGATCGCGAGGAGGATCCATGAACCACTACACGATCCGCTCGCTGACCACGAATGACTTCGCTGCCCTCGCCACGCTCGAGACCGACGTGTTCGGCGCGATGGGCGAAGAGGTGCTGTGCCCGCACTACCTGAGGCTGTGCACGGAGATCTTTGCCGCGACGTGCTTCATCGCGCTCGACGGCGACCGTCCGGTCGGGTATCTGCTGTCCTTCACCCGCGACCGCGAAGTATTCTGCACCACGCTCGCCGTGATCCCCGAGTACCAGCGCACGCGCGTGACGATGCAACTGATCGGCGCGTTCGTGCGCCGCATCATCGATACCGCCGAGGTGTGCTGGTTCACGGTGAAGGAGGACAACGCCCCGGCGCGCGCACTGCATCGCATGCTCGGCGCGATCGAGGTCGGGCGCCGCGTCGATTTCTATGGTCCCGGCGACGAGCGCCTCGTCTCGAAGATCGATCGCGCGACGTTCGAGCGCATGCGCGGCAAGTACGAGCGGCTCGGCTTCGTCGCCGCGCGCGCCGCCGAGGCGGCATGATCGCGCGGCTCGTGGGCCTCGCGGCGGATGCACGCCGGGCCACGCGCGGCGTCGCCGATCCGCGCGACCTCGCCGCCGCGGCGCGCTGGATCGCCGCGAACGCGCTCGCGACGCGCGGGCTCGAGGTGCGATTCGAAGGCGCCGTACCACGCGCACCTCGCGTGTTCGGGTTGCGCGCGCGATGCTTCGCCTCGGCGATCGCCGCGATCGCCTCGCTGCCTGTGCTGATCGACGCCGAGATGCTGCCTCGCCACTGGCGCATGGCGTTGCGCGCGCTGGGTTTGCCCGCACTCGATCGCGCCACCGCGTCGGCCCTCGCCGGCGGCGCGTGCGTGCTCAGCCCCGACGGACTCGGGTCTGCCGAGCTGTCGGTGGATCCGGATCCGCGCGGATTCCGGGTCATGCTCCACGCGTGACACCTCACCTGGAAGCCGCGCTCGCGATCGAACGGCTCGCCGCCGCCCGGCCCGAGCTTGCGCAGGAGCTCGCGCGCGTCGAGGATCGTCCGATCCACGCGTTCCGGTTCGGCACGACCAACATCACCGCGCCGGCACTACTCGTCGTCGGCGGCGTGCACGGTCTCGAACGCATCGGGACCGACGTGGCGATCGCATTCCTCACCGCGCTCGTCGCGCGCCTCGACTGGGATCAGGTGCTACACGACGCGCTCGCACGATGCCGCGTGATCGTGTTGCCGCTGCTCAACCCCGTCGGCATGGCCCGTCGACAGCGCGCGAACGGCAACGGGGTGGATCTCATGCGTAACGCGCCGGCGCATGCGTTCGGCGGCACGCCGCTGCTCGGCGGCCAGCGGCTGTCGCGCCACCTTCCGTGGTTCATGGGCCCCGCGAACGCGCCGATGGAGACCGAGGCGGCAGCACTGGTCTCGCTCGTCGAGACCGAGGTCATCCCCGCGCCGTTCTCGATCGCTCTCGATCTCCACTCGGGATACGGCTTCGTCGATCGGCTGTGGTACCCGTACGCACGAACCCGCGAAGCCCCACCCGATCTCCCGGCGCTCCGCGCGCTCGGGCGCCTGCTCGACGAGACCCTGCCGAACCACGTCTACAGGCTCGAACAGACCGCGCAGGCGTATACGATCCGCGGCGATCTCTGGGACCACCTCTACGACATCAAGCTCGCCGGTGGAGGTGGCTCGATGCTGGCGCTGACGCTCGAGATGGGGTCGTGGGCATGGGTGAGGAAGAATCCGCTGCAGGGACTGTCTTCGCTCGGGCGGTTCAACCCGACGGTGCCGCACCGCCACCGCCGCACCCTGCGCCGCCACCTCCCGCTGCTCGACTTCCTGCTCCACGCCACGGCCTCGCACCGCGCGTGGTTGCCGACATAGCAACTGTCGACGAAATGCGTGGAAATAGCCGTTGCCTAACTAACTAAGGGTTCGGCGTGCCGCGCGTCTGCGCCGCAGTGACGAACGGACCGAACACGTCGGGCGAGCGTGCGTACGCCATCCCGGTGGGCGCTGCGCCCTGCGCCCAGTCGACGCCGTCGGAGAGTGCATGATCGCTCGCGCCGTAGATCCACAGCTCCTCGTCGCCGGCGAGCTTGAAGCCGGAGATCGTGTCGTCGACGTCCTGGACGTAGCGCGCGCCCGGGCCGAGCGTCATCTGCGGGAACGCCTTCGCCTTCGTGAATTCGTTGGCGAGGTCGACGTAGACGAAGTCGGCGAGCTGGACGGGGCTCGTGGTGGCGTTGACGACCTCGAACCAGTCGGGCGTCTCGCCCGGAGCGACCTCGTTGAGCACGAGGATCCGCATCGCGGTGGCCGGCGCATCGCTCGCGGCATCGGCGACGGCATCGGCGACGGCGTCGGTGCCCTGCGGACCGACGAACGCGTCAGCGGCCGGGTCCGCGGCGTTGCTGCAGGAGGCGAGCACGAGGAGTACGAGGAACTTCATGGGATGAACGGCGCCTCCGCGGATGCGATAACCATGAACAAAGTCGCGTCACCGGAGGCAATGCCCGGCAGCGGCGAGGCCGCTCCCGAAGAGGTCTGGCGGTCAACCGCGAGCCACACGCGCAGCTCGCCGCGCACAGATGGCCACGGCGTGACGGCAATGGCGCCGCCGACCGTGGAGCTTCGACCGCCGCTGATGCCGAGCGTGGCACCTCGCGCCGCGAGCGAGAGCCGCGGGATCGGCGTGACGTCCGCCCAGCCGGCGAGCGCAGTGCCCGTCACCTCGCCGCGATCCATCAGGCCCCAGACACGCACCGCCTCGACGCCGCCGCGCACGATCGGCGTGACGACCGTGGCCCCGCCACCGGCCCGGCGATCGCGGACCGATGCGGCGCCGATCGAGCCGTCGCGGCCGACGCCGGCGATCGCGATCCGCAGGTCGTGCGTGTGGAGCGGTACGATCTCGAGCACCACCGTGGTGGTCTTGCCCGAGTTGCGCTCGGGATATCGAAGTCCCTCGCCGTTGCCGACGGCGAGGCTGAGGCGCGCCGGGCCGAGCGAGGCGCGAACCTCGGCGGAGAGATCGGACGACGGCCAGTCGAGCAGGCGCTCGCTCGCGGTACGCGACAGCGGAAGCAGCGAGTAGTCGGTCTCGAGCGTGGCGAGCCACGGATCGCGCACGAACCCGAGCGCGCCATCGAGGCGCACGGGCCCCGCGTCGACGGTGCCGCCGACCTGAGCGACCTTGATGCGCGCGACCATCGAGTCGCCGTCGATGCCGAGCGTACCGCCCTCGCCTGCGGAGCGAACGGCCTCGAGCCGCAGCTCCGCGGCCGCCTGCTTCGTGATGCCGACGCGAACGCCGACCTCGCCGCGATCGAGGCGCAGCTCGGTCAGATCGTCGCCGGGATGCTTGGTCCAGCGCGCGGAGCTGTAGAGCCGGAGGTCGAGCGCGAGCCGTTCGGGCGACCACGCGGCGAACGCGAGCGGTGCGGGGGCACGGACCGATTCGTCCGGGACGGGACGCTCCGCCGTGCGATCGCCAGGGACGCTCGGCGTTGGCGCGGGGGCCGGTGGACCGCTCTCCGGTACGGGTTCGTCGGCACGGGCGACACCTGCCAGTGTAGCGACGAGGATCGTGACGCGAGCGATCCTCGAGTCACCGAGATCTCGAGGGCCGCGAAGTCGTTCGCGCGTCCCCGGTCTTCGCGCACGCGTCATCGTGCCTCCGGCGGGATCACCAGCGCGGCGAGGTCGCGATCCTTCAACGCGGCGTGATCCGCGATGACCTGCGCCGCCTCGGCGCGCGCGCTCGCGACGAGCTCGGTGACGAACGCATCCTCGCGGCCCGCGACGACGGGCAGGATGACGGCGCTACCGAGCTCACCGTCGCGCGTCTGCGTGTTGCCGTGCGCGCTCGCGAGCAGGCGGCCGAGCAGCTCGGCGAGATCGGCGAGCTGCATCCGCTTGCTGGCGCTTCCCGCGGCGAGCGCCGCGAGGTCGAGATGATCGATCCCGCGCTGGTACGCCTCGCGGTCGCGCACCTTGAGGCTGAGCCCGCCGAGGTCGGAGGCGCCGAGCCGCGGATCGGCGTCGCGCCGCGATTGCAGGCGCTGCTGCGCATCGACGACGCGCACCGCCGGCGATGACCACTCGCCGACCGCGAGCTGCGGCACGCCGTGGAGCACGAGGCCATCGCGCTCTTCCTTGAGCTCGATCACCTGGTCGTCGTCGAGCTCGGTCGTGGGCCCTTCGAGCACGACGTTGTAGCGAAGCGCCGCGTAGCTCGCGACACCCGCGCCGAGCCGGCGCGCGCGCAACTTCACTGTTGCGGTCTCACCTCGTCGCGCGGCCCACTGGGCGACGGCGGAATCGATCCAGGCCGCAGCCTCCGCGCCGACCGGCACCACGGTGTCCTCGTACACGCCGTCGTCGGCGACCGGTTCGAGGTCGCCGAACGCCACGTAGCGCACGCCATCGGTGATCGGAGCGAGCTCGTCCACGGCGAACCGGAGGTCGCCGCGGCCTCGGGCCTTCATCAGCTCCTTGTCGAGGAGCGGATGCATCCCCACGCCGATCGCCATCTTCGGCGCCGCGAGCTGTGCGAGATAGCCGCGAAGTGCACGCGTTGCTAGCTCGGTGACGAACGTTTCGTCCGTCGTCTCCGCCGCTACGATCAAGCCCACGACCAGGCGGCGCACGTCCGCGGTGAACGGTCCGTAACCGGCGGCGTCGAGATCGTTCCAGTCGACGAGCATCGTCCCATCGGCCGCGCGGAACGTGCCGACGTTCTCGGGGTGCGGATCGCCGACCAGCAACACGCGCGACGACGCGTCATCGCCGAACGCCGTGGCGCTGCGGTCGCCGAGCTCCGTCAGGTCGCGCCAGTAGAGGCTCGCCGTCCCGCGCAGCCACTCGTACGGGCCGCGCTGCATCTTCACGAGCTTCTTCGCGACGAGGGCCGGCTCGCGCAGGCTCCACACATAGTTGTCGTCGGCGAGCGCATCGATCACCCGCTGCTCGCGCTCGCTCCGGAGCGAATCGGCACACCCGGCGGCAAGAACGGTGATCGCGAGCCAGCGCATCCAACAATCGACCACGCTCGTGTGACGCGACCGTTGCGACTCGGCCACACTTGACCATGGCCGAGCATCACCGGTACCGACGGGAGGACGGCGCGCACTGCATCGACGTGCGGCTCAACGCTGTCGATCAGCTGTTCGACAACCGCGATCCCGCGCCGTTCCGCGAGCGCGATCTCGACCCGGACCTCGTCGAGTACCTGGTGGGCGCGGCCGAGGACCTCGCCCCGCTCGGTCCGTTCAAGGTGGTGTTCTGGTTCTCTCAGCCGTGCGCCTCCCAGGAGGTCCAGACCGGCTACCGGGCGCACTACGACTACGAGCTGGAGCGACTCCAGCGGCGCAGCCATCGCCAGCGGCGCACCGGCCAGGTCTCCCTCGCTCTCGGGCTGGTCCTGCTGGTGGTCCTGCTGTCGATCAGCGAGCTGATCGCATCGAGCTCGAACGGCGCGGTCCGCGCGCTGCGCGAAGGCCTCGCGATCCTGAGCTGGGTCGTGATGTGGCGTCCGGTCGAGGCGCTGATCTACGACTGGCTGCCGATCCGTCGCGAACGGAAGACGATGACGCGCCTTCGTTACGCGCCGGTCGACGTGCGTACGGGCAAGGGCCCGTAGCGCCTCACTTCTTCTTCGACGCTTCCTCGCACTTCGCATACTCCTCGCACGTGGTCGCCTTCGAGCCGCACGTCGCGGTCTCCTTGATGTGCGCGTACATCTCTTCCATCATCTTCTTCTCGTCGCCGGTCGCGCCCGCATACTCGCCGTCGAACGCGGCGACGCACATGCCCGAGAGCATGGTCTTGGCCTGCGCCTTCTCGTCGTCCTTCATCGACGTGTCCTTGTCGCACTTCATCGACATGTCGGCGTACGAGTCGCACGTGCCCTTGTTCTTGCTGCCGCAGGCGGCAGCGGTGACGGCGAGGGTGAGGAGGAACAGCGTGGTTCGCACCCGCCGACGGTAACGCGAGCCGGCAGGCGGCGGCAATTGGGGGTGTCGTCACTTCACCGCGACACGGTCGTCACCCGCGGAGCGAAGTGACATCACACGTGGAGATCGCCGCGCAGGTTGTTGCTCTCCGGTCACGGAGCGAGCGCAGCACCGACATCATCGATCCGTATGGTGCGCCGCATGGCTCGCTTCCATCGGC
This sequence comes from Haliangiales bacterium, assembly GCA_038203335.1. Classification (GTDB taxonomy): domain Bacteria; phylum Myxococcota_A; class Polyangia; order Haliangiales; family Haliangiaceae; genus JABFXX01. Next base: position 44,534 of record JBBRED010000004.1, read on the forward strand.
TCCGGTCTGGCCTGCTGGTCTCCGTGCTCGTCGCCGGAGGCGCCACGGCGTACGCCGACGATCCCGCGCCGGCGCCGCCCGTGGAGGCCGAAGCGCCGCCCGCCGAGACACCGCCCGCCGAGCCGCCGCCCGCCGAGCCCGTTCCCGCGGAGACGCCTCCGCCCGAGCCGCCGAAGGCGCACGGCACGCTCAAGGGTCGGATCACCGACAAGTCGACGAAGGAAGGGCTGCCCGCCGCGACGCTCGTCATCAAGGGCGCCGCGAGTGGCGACCAGACGATCGCCACCGAGCTCGATGGCACGTTCACGCTCGACCTCGAGCCCGGCACGTACACGATCGAGCTCTCGACGCCCGAGTACGTCGAACAGACGCGTAGCGTGATCGTCACCGCCGATCAGGTCGTGGCGCTCGAGGTGCCCCTCGATCTGGTCGCGCAGAAGGGCGCCGAGGAGACGATCGAGGTCTACGACACGATCGACACGCGGAAGGCCTCCGCGGTCCTCGCCGAGCGCCGCGCCGCCGCGACGGTCAGCGATGCGGTCAGCGCCGAGCAGATCTCGCGGTCGCCCGATAGCAATGCGTCGGATGCCGCGAAGCGCATGGTCGCCGCGACGATCCAGGACAACCGCTACATCGTCATCCGCGGCCTCGGTGGTCGCTACTCGCTGACGCTCCTGAACGGCATCCCGCTGCCGAGCCCCGATCCGGACGTGCCGGCCGCGCCGCTCGATCTGTTTCCGTCGGCGCTGATCACGAACCTCACCGTTGCCAAGACGTTCTCTCCCGATCTCCCGGCGAGCTTCGCCGGCGGGGCGCTCGGCATCGAGACGCGCAGCTATCCGACGAAGTTTACGTTCAAGGCAAAGGTCGGCGTCGCAAACAACACGCTCAGCTCGTTCCGCGCGCAGAACGGCCAGAGCGGCGGCAGCCTCGACCTGCTGGGCTTCGACGACGGCAACCGTTCGCTACCGAGCACGATCTCCAGCACCAAGCTCGCGGGCGATTACTCGCTCCCCGCGGAGCAGCGCAACGCGCAGATCGCATCGTTCAAGAACAACTGGAACGTCGAGCGCGGCACCGTGGGCCCGAACCTCGGCCTGTCGGCGAGCGTGGGTGATACCGCGAAGCTCGCCGGGCAGCGCCTCGGCTACTTCGGCAGCGTCAGCTACGGCCACGGCTACAACCACCGGCGCTCGCACATCGCACGCGTCGGCAGCGTGGACGCCGACGGCAACCGCGTCCCGTCGGTGATGCAGCTCGACGACGAGATGGGCACCGAGCAGGCGAGCCTCAGCGGCATCGCCTCCGGCGGATGGACACCGAAGAGCGGCCACAAGATCGATCTGTTCAACCTCTACTCGCACTCGACCGACATCTCGGCGAGCCAGGTCACCGGCACCGAGAACAACAGCTCGGTCGTCGATCGCACGCGCCTCCAGTTCCTCCAGCGCGAGCTGCTGTTCACGCAGCTCACCGGCGAGCACAAGCTCGCGCCGAAGGTGATCTTCGAGTGGCAGGGCAACGTCTCACGCGTCCAGCAGCACGAGCCCGACACGCGCGATCTCCTGCGCACGCAGACCACCGATGGGCGGTTCGCGATCAGCAACAGCGCCGGAGCGGCCGAGCGGCTGTTCGGCGAGCTCTCGGATACCACCGTCGGCGGTGGCGTCGCCGTGCGGCTCCCGTTCGAGAAGGTGAAGGTCAAGATCGGCTCGTCGATCCAGCGCAGCGACCGCCAGTACCAGCAGCGACGGTTCCACTTCGACGTCATGGGCGACTCGGTCTACGCCGATCCCGATGCGGCGTTCGATCCGGGCGGCGCGGGCACGGCGATGGGCATGTACGAGGCCACGCTCCCCACCGACGGCTACATGGCGAACCGCACCGTCGGCGCGGCGTACGCGATGGCCGACGTCAACCCGACCGAGAAGCTGCGCATCGTCGGCGGCGCGCGGTTCGAGGCCTCGCGCCTCGACGTTGGCCTCGAGTCGAAGATCGACCTGATGGCGCCGGTCAAGCCGCGCACCGAGCAGTCCGACAACGACATCCTCCCCGCGCTCAACGCGGTCTACACGCTGCCCGACAGCATGTACCTGCGCGCCGCCTACGGCATGACCGTGGCGCGGCCGAACTTCCGCGAGATCGCGCCGGCGCTCTACTACGACTACATCCGCCGTCGCGCGATCGGTGGCAACGCGGACCTCCAGGAGACCAAGGTCCACAACGGCGACCTGCGGTTCGAGAAGTATCTCGGCGACAGCGAGGTGCTCGCCGCCAGCCTGTTCGCGAAGCACTTCGCGGATCCGATCGAGCGCACTGTCGAGGACGCAGGCGACGGCCAGAACGTTGGCTTCGCGAACGCGACGAGCGCGAACAGCTACGGCGTGGAGCTCGAGGCCCGCCTCTCGCTCGGCCGCCTCGCCGCCGCCCTCGACGAGTTCTCCGTCGGCGGAAACCTCAGCCTGATCGGCTCGCGCCTGCGCGTCAACGGCGTCACGCGCACGCTGCAGGGTCAGTCGCCGTACGTCGCGAACCTCGGCCTCGGCTACGAGTCGAAGGCGACCAAGACCCGCGTCGACCTCCTCTACAACTCGTTCGGTCGCCGGATCGAAGAGGTCGGCACGGGCGGCGCCGGAAACGTGTACGAGGAGCCGTTTCACCGCATCGACCTCGCCGTGAGTCAGCCGCTGCCGCACGACGTGCGGCTCAAGCTGAGCGGCTCGAACCTGCTCGACCAGCGCGTCGTTCGCACCCAGAACGACGTCGAGATCTTTGCCTACAAGGTCGGCGTCACCGTCGTCGGTAGCGTCGAAATGAGCTTCGAGTGACCACTTCTAAGGAGTCTCCCATGATGCACCGTACCGTCTTGTTCTCGAGCCTGCTCCTCGCCGGTCTCGCCGCCTGTGGCGATGACGGCTCCACCAACAATCCGGTTGATGCGCCTGTCGCGATGCCCGATACGCCGCAGGGCGGCTCGGTGATCCGGCTCAACGACGACATCACCACCGACACCACGCTCGAGGCGAAGAACACGTACGTGATCCCGCGCCTCAAGCCGCTGTTCGTCAAGAACGGCGCGACGCTCACCATCGAGCCCGGCACCGTGATCCAGGGCGAGCAGGGCGCGGTCCTCGTGATCACGCGCGGCGCGAAGATCATGGCGGTGGGCACGGCGGAGAAGCCGATCATCATGACCTCGGCGGCGCCGACCGGGCAGCGCACCGCAGGCTTCTGGGGCGGCCTTCTGATCCTCGGCGCCGCACCGATCAACACGAACGTCCTCTCCAATCCGCCCAGCACCGAGGCGACCTTCGAGGCATTCACGAGCGCGATTCCCGAGGGCAAGTTCGGCGGCACGAATGCCGCCGACAACAGCGGCACGCTCAAGTACGTCCAGATCCAGTTCGCCGGCTTCAACTTCGTCGCCGATCGCGAGTTCAACAACCTCACGCTGTGCGGCGTGGGCAGCGGCACCACCGTCGACTTCGTCCAGGTCCACGGCGGCTCCGACGACGGCATCGAGTTCTTCGGCGGCACCGTCAACGTCAAGCACATCGTCTCGACCCAGAACCAGGACGACGGCTTCGACACGGACAACGGCTGGAACGGCAAGGCGCAGTTCATCATCGTGCAGAACATCGCGCACCCGACGACCCTGCCCGAGGCCAGCAACGGCTACGAGTCGGATAACCACGGCACCGCGACCTCGTACAACGCGCTGCCGCGGACCAGCCCGACGATCTACAACGCCACGCTGATCGGCGACCACCCGTACACCGGCGTGGCGAGCTTCGCGGCCGTGTTCCGCCGCGGCACCTCGGGCCACTACTTCAACCACCTGTTCTACGGCTTCCCGAAGGGCCCCGAGTTCCGCGATCCCGAGACCCTCGCGCAGCTCACGGCGACGCCGACGCCGAACCTCGAGATCAAGAGCTCGATGTTCTTCGGCAACGACGCGACCGCGACGAACCTGCCCCCGCCGCAGGCGACGGGCGACATCGACGAGAGCCTGTTCATTAGCGCAGCGAACAACGACCAGATCAACGTCGACCCCGGTCTGCCGACCGCGGCCCTCAGCCGCACCGCGCCGAGCTTCAAGCTCGCCGCCACCGCCGCCGCGATGTCAGGCGGCGCGACGCCGCCGAACGACGGCTTCTTCGACACCACCGCCACCTTCGTCGGCGGCATGGGCACGGATGACTGGACCGCCGGCTGGACGGCGTATCCGCAGAACTGACGCCGGCCACGAAGTGGCCGCGGACGCGCGGCAGCAATCGCGCGAACACGCCAGTACGACGCGCAACTAGGCGGCTTTGAACGTGACGATGAGCTGCGGCGGCGGATCGGACACCGGCAGCTCCCACGTGATCGACGCGCCGGCGATCGGCAACGTCTGGTTCACGCAGTTCAGGTAGTCGACGGCGATCTCGGTCAACGCCTTCGTATCGAACGAGAGGCTCGCGATCGGGAACAGCGTGCACTCCTCGCCGTCGGCGTGGTCGGCGACCAGGCTGCCGAGCTGCGCGATCGCATCGCACCACTCGTCTGCACGGAGCCCACCCACGCGAAGCAAATCGATCATGCGCTCGATGCCCGAGTGTTCGCGGAGCGCCTGGGACACCTCGTCGACCAGGTGCGCGTCCTTGGCGAACCGCGGGTAGACGACCGAGTGCTCGGCGCGCATCGTGGCGACCAGCTTCACGGAGACCAGCTGGAACAGGGTCTTCGCGAGCTCGATCTGGCCGGAATCAACGGCGTTCTGCACGTCACCGAACAGCTCCTCGACGTCACGGTGCGAGCGGCGGAGTGCTTCGAAGATCGTCGTCATGGAGTTGCTGGCGTGATGAGCAAGCGGCGGACCAGCTCATCCCCTAGCAGGATCACGGACTTCCACCGTGCCGCAGCGCCCGTGCCCCGAGCGCCCAGGCACGGTGCGCGCGGAGGCAGGCTCAGTGAAAGTCGCGGCTCTCCACATCGACCACCGGCCGCGAGAGCGCCGGGACCCAGACGCGCTCCGCGATCAGGTGGACGATGCCCTCCTGGACTTGCAGCTTGCCGGTCACGCCGAGCAGCGACGTCGTCTTGATCACGTGCGCGTACTGCTGGAACACCTGCTGCCAGCACACGAGGTTGACGAACCCCGTCTCGTCCTCGAGCGTCATGAACACCACGCCCGCCGCGGTCCCCGGCTGCTGCCGGCAGATCACGATGCCCACGTAGTCGATCCGGCTACCGTCCCTGCCCTTGCCCACCGTCTTCGCATCGGGCCAGCCCTTGCGTCTCAGCTCGTCGCGCATCGGCGCGAGCGGGTGCGCGATCGTCGAATGATCGCTCGCCGCGTAGTCCCAGAAGATCTCGTCGAGCTTCGTCAGGCCGGCGAACTCCGCCTGCCCGTTGACGTCGCCGCCGAGCTCGAGCGTATCGCTTTGCCGCTGCACCCAGCCCGCGACTTGCCACAGTGCGTCGCGCCGCGCCGGAACCAGCTCGCCCAGCGCGCCCGCCTCGGCGAGCGCCGCGTGCACGCGCGCGGGCACGTGCGCGCGCCGAACGAAGTCCTCGGCCGAATCGAACGCACGCAGCTCGCGCGCCGCCACGATCCGCTGGCCATCGGCGAGCTGCATGCCCTTGATCCAGCGCAGGCCCATCCGCACCGCGAAGCCGAACTCGTCGTCGGTCGGCTCGAGCGTGCAGTCCCACGCGCTGTGCAGGACATCGATCGCGCGGATCTGCAGCCCGTGCCGCTGCGAATCACCGACGATCGTCGCCACCGAGTAGAACCCCATCGGCTGCGCGTTGAGCAGCGAGCACGTGAACTCGGCGAGGTAGTGCTTGCGCATCCAGCACGTCGCGTACGCGATCAGCGCGAAGCTCGCGGCGTGACTGTTGTGGACGACGAAATCATTCGCAAGGAAGTTGTGGTTCCCCTCGATCTCGAGGTCGTATGTCTCCTGGACACCGGCCGGTTCGATCGAGACGATGCGATCCCAGTAGATGTCTGAGCTACCGAGACGCCCGAGCTCCGGCGCTTGAAGATGACGCGCCAGCTTCTGGACCACCCACCTACGAAACCCGCGCTTCCCCTTGCTGGTGCTCTGGATCTCCCGCATCCCGAGACCGGTAGCCTTGCCAATCGCATTCCACGTCACACCTTTGCGATCGCGAGCAGCTCGAATGATGGTCGCGACCTCACGTGGGATCACGTCCTTGGACATTCTGGCTTGCGTAGGAACGGCGGCAACCCGCGCCAGCCGACGCTTCCTGGCTCCCAGAAATCGCTTTCCGACGAGCAGATAGAACGTCTTCAAATTTTCGAACCCAGTCACCGTGATGACAAAGCTGCGAACCATCCGTCCCCGGTAAGGCCGGTTTCGTTCATAGCAGCGAGCCACGATGCCGAGCCGCAACAGCACATGCTGGAGATCGTCGGCGAGACGGCGAGAGACCGTGTCGTAGGAGGCGTGATGCCCATGCACTGAAATTCCGCCGTCGCCCTCCCACAATCTAGCCACCAGCAGCGCGAGATCATCCCGATGAAGCTCGAAGCACTCGTCGGGCAGCCGCTTCGCGTGAGACCCGCAGCCCCACAGCCCCACACGCTTCGCCCATTCGACCGCACCGCACAGCTTCGAGCGCTCGCGCCGGCGGACTCGCACACTGAAGCACTCCTTGGTTCGTTCGACGACCGCTACCGTGTTCGGAAACCTTTCCACGCACCGAACGAACTCGCGACAATGCTCCGGATCCTGCGTGTAGAAGTAGAACGTGTTCGGGTGACACAGATTCCCCTCGGAGATCAGGTCACCGAGCACGACAAGCTCGTGCTGGCGCCAGCGACGCTTGCCTGCAACCTTCAACGACCGGACCGCCGCAACCGCGTCTCCGACCTTCAACTTGCCCAGCTTGCGCCAGCCCGTGATCGTCAAGAACGGATGCTCTGCCGTTGCTTCGATCTCTCGCCCCAGCGCCGTCCGTAACGTGAACACCGTTTTGCGACCGCTGGGCTTCACGGCGAGCACGTGTTTCTTCTCGATGCGGAGCTGTTCGCTACACGTGAGCGTGGTCCGGATCCGAGCTCGCTCGGCGGCGAGATCCTCGATCGCTACCCAGCGGCCGGTCTCGGCATCGATCACGCGCGTCGAGCCGACCACGCACTCAGGAAATCCGTACTCGCCGAAGCCGCGGATCTGCTCGAACACGCGTTCGCCGAACTCGCGCGAGATGCCCTTGTCCTCCATGCGCGAGATCAGGCGCTCGCGGTGCTTCTCGATCCGGCCCGAGCGACGCCACGCGGCCATGTCGCGGCGAAGCTGGTCGGCCTCGCCGGGGGTGTAGTCCGCGGCGACCACCGCGAGCTTCATGACCTGCTCCTGGAACAGCGGCACGCCGAGGGTCTTCGCGAGCACGGGCTCGAGGCACGCGTGCGGGTACTCGACCTTCTCCAGGCCGCGCCGCCGGCGCAGGTACGGATGGACCATGCCGCCGGAGATCGGGCCCGGCCGCACGAGCGAGACCTCGACGACGAGATCGTAGAACGTGCGCGGCCGCAGGCGCGGCAGCATCGACATCTGCGCGCGGCTCTCGATCTGGAACGTGCCGACGGTGTCGGCGGTGCAGATCATGTCGTAGGTGGCCTCGTCCTCGGCGGGGATGGTGGCCATCGTGAGATCGATGCCGCGATGCGCGCGCAGGAGATCGAGGCCGAGGTGGAGCTGGTGCAGCGCGCCGAGGCCGAGGAGGTCGACCTTGAACAGCGCGAGATCATCGAGGTCGTCCTTGTCCCACTGGATCACGGTGCGGCCGGGCATCGCCGCGTTCTCGATCGGCACGATGTCGTGCACGGGCTCGTGGCCGAGAAGGAACCCGCCCGGATGCACGGAGAGATGGCGCGGGAACTCGAGGATCTCGTCGGAGAGGCGCGCGAGGTGCTCGACCGCGAGCGCGCCGTGTCCAGTGCCAGGATCGACCAGGCCCGAGCGCGCCAGGGCCTCGGGTTCGACGAGGCCGTACATCGAGAGGTGCTTCGCAGCGCGATCGAGCGCGGTCTCCGGAATGCCGAGGGCCTTGCCGACGTCGCGCACGGCGGAGCGCGGGCGATATCGGATGACGTTGCACACCATCGCCGAGTGGTCGCGGCCGTAGACCTGGTAGACGTGCTGGATCACCTCCTCGCGGCGCTCGTGCTCGATATCGAGATCGATGTCGGGCGGCTCGGCGCGCTCGCGAGAGAGGAAGCGCTCGAACAAGAGGCCCATGCGCACCGGATCGACGGCGGTGACGCCGAGGCAGAAGCACACGGCGGAGTTCGCTGCCGAGCCGCGGCCCTGGCACATGATGTCGCGGCGCCGGCAGTACGCCACGATCTCGTACATCGTGAGGAAGTATCCGGGGTAGTCGAGCTCCTCGATCAGCGAGAGCTCGAGCTCGAGCTGGCGACGCACGTTTGCGGGAACGTCGTCGTTGTAGCGCCACATGGCGCCGGCATCGACGAGCGCGCGCAGGTATGCCGCCGATGTGGAGCCATCCGGCAGGCGCTCCGACGGATAGCGATAGCGCAGCTCGGTGAGCGAGAACGAGCACCGCGCCGCGATCTCGAGCGAGCGCGCGATGGCGGCCGGCTCGTCGGAGAACAGGCGCGTGAACGCGTGGGGCGCACGCAGATCGTGCTCGTCATTGCCGCGGATCTTCGTGCCCGCGGTGGCGAGCGTGACGCCGTGGCGGATGCACGTGAGGATGTCCTGCAGCGAGCGGCGCGCGCGCGAGTGGTAGAGCACTTCGGTCGCGGCGACGAGCGGGATCCGCGCGGCGGTCGCGCGTGCACGGAGGCGAGCTTCGCGCGGCACGTCATCGGCGCGGCGATGGCGCGAGAGCAGCGCGTACAGTCGATCGCCGAACGCGTTCTTCAGATCGGTGACCACGGCCGGCGGTGGCTCCGCCTCGGCCGCGAGCATGCTGCCTTCGCCGCCCCACAGCGCGATCACCCCCGACGCGCGCTCGCAGACCTCGCCCCACGACGCGAGCGACTCGCCCTTGTCGCAACGGCGGCGCGCCGAGGTGAGCAGGCGCATGAGGTTCGCCCAGCCTCCACGATCTGTCGCGAGCAGCACGAGCTGCGATGCGGGAGGACGCTCACCGATCTCGAGCGCAACCTGCCGCGGCTTCGCGCGCTTGGTCCGACCGCGCCGACCGAGCGAGACTCCCGGCGAGAGCGCATCGGTATCCGCACCCCATCCGGGTCCGCGGCCGAGGGGTGCATCATCGTGATGCAGGCCGACGCGCGCGGCGGTGACCGGCGACGGCGAGAGCAGCGTGCCCGGTGGTGCGATCGAGACCTGCGCTCCACACACGAGCTGCACGCCGAGATCGCGCGCCTTGGTGTGCGCGCGGACCATGCCGTAGACGCCATCGCGATCGGTGATCGCGATCGAGCCGAGCCCCGTACGATGCGCCTCCTCCACCAGCTCTTCGGCGTGGCTCGCGCCCTCGAGGAAGGAGAAGTTCGACTTGCACCACAGCGGCGCGTAGCTCACTGTACAGACGTTCAGTCATTCCACAAGCCAAGTCAATACCGGGAGTTGGATCTGATGGATCGGCCTTGATATGGTGTTGCGAGATGCGGCTTCGGTCCCTCGTGCTCGCGCTCGTCGCCATCATCGGCTGCCGGCGCCACACCGATCCCGATCCCATCGGACCCGGACTTCGACCGCAGCAGCAACAGCCGCAGCCGCCGGTGCTTCACGCGCCGTGGCCTACCGATGGCGCGGGCTCGCGCGGCGGCCTGACCGGCAACCCCGAGATGCCGATCGATCCCGCGAAGCCGATGCCCGCGCGCTCGCTGTCGACCGATACCGCGCTCGAGCTCGGCAAGCCTGCGAGCGTGCTCGTCGATGGCCGCGCCGATATCTACTCGGCCGGGCTCACGAAGGCCGACGCGCATCACGGCGGCACGCTGCCCGCGCTGATCACGTTGGTCGGCGGCGGCGGTTACGTCACGTTCTCCGCGGCGAAGGGCGTCGTCGGCTGCATGGCGGGCGCGACCACTCCCGCCGATGGCGGCAACTGCGCCGGCGGCAACACTGACATCACCGCGGCGAACGGGATCAGCGGCATCGTCGATCACCAGCACACGCAGTTCCTCGTCGGCGTGTTCCTCGGGCCGCTCGCGTCGTCGAAGGCGCCCGCCACGCTCGACTTCAGCGAGACCGCGCAGGGCGAATCGTTCGCCGAGCTCGCGCCGCTGATCGGGCAGACGTTCTACATCGGCGATGGCTCGACGCGGTCTGGCCTCAACCAACGGTTCGTGATCCCCGCCGGTGCCACGCGGTTCTATCTCGCGTTCGCCGATGCGTTCGCGTTCCAGGGCGCTCCCGGTTCTTACGGCGACAACACCGGCGGCCTCGCCGTGACGCTGACGCAGGCGAAGTAGCCACGTCTGCGCCATGCGCCTACACGGGGTGACATGGTCGCCGCGCGGCGGCGTCACGAACGTCCGATCCCTGCGCACCCGCGCACGATCGTCGCCGGATAACCCCGCGCGACTCCACGTGCGGTAGTGTTCACGCGCCTTGCATACTGGAGTGTTCCCCCAGATGGTCACTGCTTCCGCTCGGAACGTCGAATTCACCTCGTCGCGGATGCTGGCTCGGCTCGGAGCCGAGAGTGAGACGCTCCTCGACATTGTCGACGACGAGCTGGTCGGCTCCCTGATCAAGCCCACGCGCTCGAGCTACCGCTACATGCTCGCGCGGGTCTACGGCTTCGAAGCGCCGGTCGGCAACGCGTTGATCCACACGCCGAACTTCGACGCGAACTTCGCGCGCCCGCGAGTCCGCTCCGGTCGGCTCGCCTCGGATCTGATCGCGCTGACCATCTCTCCCACCGAGCAAGCGCTGCTCGCGCGCCGCCACGAGGTGCCTGCGATCCGCAGCGCCGGCGAGGCGCTCGGCTGGCTCTACGTCCTCGAGCGGCTCGCCCAGCGGATCGCACCGCTCTCGCGCCACCTCTACGACCGGTTGCCCTCCGAGATCGTGAACGCCGGGAGCTACCTGCAGAGCGCGCACGAACCCTCGCTCGCCGGCCTCGGCGACGCACTCGACCTGCTCTCGCGCACCACGGCGATGGCCGACCGGATCTCCGCCGGCGCGGCCGCCGGATTCCGCTCGCTGCAGTCGTGGCTCTCGTCGACGCCCCCGTGGGACGGCTTCTGACGCTACGCTCGGCGTAGATGTTCCGAGCCCTCCTCGCTGCGGCCGGCCGGGTCGCGCTCGCGCCGATGGAGGACGTCTCCGATGCCGGCTTCCGCCGCGCCTGCCGGAGCGCCGGGGCAACGCTGTGCGTGACCGAGCTGGTCGGCGCGGAGCAGCTCGTCGCGGACTCGGAGCTGGCGCGGCGCAAGGCCGGGCTCGCCGTCGATGACGATGCCACCGGGATCCAGATCTACGGCGCGGACCCCGATCTGCTCGTCGCCGCGGCGCGCGTCGCCGTTGCCGCACGGCCGGCGTTCCTCGATCTCAACTGCGGGTGCTGGGTGCCGAGCATCGCGCGGCGCGGTGCGGGTGCGGGATGGCTGCGCGAGCCGGCGGCGATGGTCGCGATGGCCACGCGGATCGTGGAGGTCGGTGCCACCGCGGGCCTGCCGGTCACGGTGAAGACGCGGATCGGCTGGGGCCCCGAGTCGCGCATGCCGATCGTGGATCTCGCGCGCCGGCTCGAGGACGCGGGCGTCGCGGCGCTGACCGTTCACTGCCGCGTCGCTCTCGCGGGGCACTCCGGCGCCGCGGACTGGAGCTGGGGGCGGCGCGCGCGCGAGGCCGTGTCGATCCCCGTCATCGTCAACGGCGATGTCCGGACCGCGGACGATGTGGTCCGCGCCCTCGACGAGACCGGCTGTGCGGGCGCGATGATCGGGCGCGGTGCGATCGATCACCCGTGGGTGTTCCGCGAGGCCCGCGCGCGGCTCGCCGGGCAGACGTGCGCCGACCCGACGGCCGCAGAGCGCGTCGCGATGTACCGCACACTCCTCGATGGCAACATCGGGCAACGCGGTGAGCGTCGCGGCCTCGGTGTCACGCGGCGCCATCTCGGCGTGCTCGGTCCGCTCGTCACGAACACCGTGAGGGCCGCCGTGTATTCCGCGCCGAGCTTTGCCGCGACGTGCGCGGTCCTCGACAGTCTTTTGCAGGCACGAAACGCGACAGAAACATCCGGCGTGTCACGCTCGGATCATGCCGCGCACGATCATCCAGGTTCACCATCGTGGTGATCGCGGTGTCGATGGCATCCTTCGCCTGATCGAGCTCGCCGCGCACGACGGTCCGGTCGAGACCATGCTGAGCGCGATGTGCAACGAGCTCTCGACGATCACCGGCGCCGAGATCGCGAGCGTCTACGTGCGCGAAGGCGATCGCCTGGTGATGCGCGGCAACCACGGCTTCGCGACCTCCGCGATCGGGACCACGCTCGTCGTGGGCGAAGGCATCACCGGCCTGGTCGCCGAGTGCATGCGCCCGGTCTCGGCAGAGCACGCCGCGGCCGAGGCCGCGTACAAGGCGGTGCCCGGGCTCGGCGAGGAGCGGTTCCCGGTGTTCGTCGGCGTTCCGCTGATCGGCATGGGCACCGTGATCGGCGTGCTCGTCCTGCAGCGTCGCAACACGGCCTTCGCCACCGACGAGGTCACGCTCGCGACCGCGCTCGGTGCTCCGGTCACGCTCGCGATCGAGCGCCGCCTCTCCTCCGCCGCACGCTCTGCTCGACTCGCGGGTCTCGCGCACGTGCCCGGTGCCGTGCTCGGCCGTGCCGGCGTGGTGCCCACCACCACCGCGCTCGGCGCGCCGCCGATCGAGCTCGAGCGAGCGTTCGGCCGGCTGCGCGAGGATCTCGGCCGCGCGATGAAGAAGCTCGCGGACTCCCCGGTTCCCGCCGTCGGCGCAGCGCTCGATCGATTCGCGCTGCTGCTGTGCGACGCCCGCCTGCGCGAGCGACTGCTCGCGGCCGCCGGTCAACCCGATGGCCTGCGCTCGGTCGCGAAGGAGTACGCGCGCGCGCCGTTCAAGCTCGGTACGGTGGCGGAGTCGGCGGATCATGTCGCCGATGTCGAGGAGCTGTGCGTGCTGCTCGGCGATCCGCGCTCGCTGCGCCCCGGCTCGATCTGGATCGCGGATCGGATCAACGCGTTCATCGCCATCGCCGCCGTGGCGCGCGGTGCCTCGGCGCTCGTCGCCAGCGATGCGGTCGCACCCGCGGCGATCGCCGTCGCACGCGCGGCCGGGCTGCCGGTGGTCAGCGATGTGCCCGGGCTGTTCGGCTGGGCGCGGCCCGGCGATCTGCTCGCCGTCGATGGCGATACCGGTGCGGTGCTCGTGCATCCCGCGCCGACCGATATCGAGAAGCTGCGCCGCGCGCGGTGATTTACGTCTGCTTCGGACCGCGTCGCGGCCCTTTCTCGGGGAAGCTGTTCGCGATCGCGTCGGCCTCGTTGAACATCGCCAGCGTGCGCTGCTTCGCGCGCTCCATCAGATCGAACTTGAAGTCCATCGTGAAGGTGTTCGGATCGGGCGCGGGAATCCGCTTCTCGTAGTCCGTCCAGATCCGCGGATCGTCCTTGCAGTGATACGAGCGGCACACACGCGGCCGCACCGCGTGCACGGTGCAGAACTTGGTCTCGGGATCGTTGTGAACGCAGTAACGATCGCTCTCGCGCTGGCGGATCAGGTACGGGCGACCGTAGTCCCAGCGCACGATGCCCTCGTCGAGATCCTCGGTCGACAGCGCGAACCGCAGCCGGCAGCAGCGGCTGTGGCAGAGCGGGAGCAGCTCTTCGCACGGCGGCGACTCGACCACCGCGTCGTACTTGCTCTCGCCGACGAGATCGTAGGCGACGCCGTTGTCGTGATAGGCGTCGTTCGCGCGCACCTTGTGAAGGTGATCGTCGGTGGTCAACGCGACCATGTTCTCGACCGTCATGATCGGCGGATCCGCGGGCGTGTTCGGCGGAGCGGGCTTCGGCTCGACGCCATCGAGGCGGCGCGTCACCTCGTCAGTGAGCGCGACCATCTGCGCCGCGAGATGGAGCAGCTGATCGCGCACCATGAGGTCAGCCGTGTTGAGCCCGCGGATGGCGCGCTCGAAGTCCGCGCGTGTGATCGGCTGATCTGGCGAGGCCGTGCCATAGGTATGTTCGTCGACGTCGTCGTTGTCGCCCACGGTGCCAGCCTAACACCACGTCACTCGACCGCGCCCTGCGAGAACCAGCGCCGGCGATTGCGGTCGTAATAGACCCACAGGCAGTCGCCGCGTCGGAGCTCGGCATAGTGGTACTCGCGGTGCGCGCCGCCCGACGCCCCCGGGTGCGTCCACCAGCCGCCCGAGACCACGTACGGTCCGAAGATCCGCACCACCGCGCCGTGCTCGAGGCCGGAGAGCAGCCAGCCATCGTCGCGCACCTGGCGCACCTGCGGTGGCAGCGGCTGCGGGCGCGCGAGCATGCGGCGCACGAGCGGACGCACGAGCACGTCGGACGGTTTCGCGGCCACCACGTGGACCAGGCGCTCCCAGCCAAAGCTCGCCTCGGGCAGGTGACCCTCGCGCAACACGGCCCGCACCACCGCATCGTCGCCGAGCTCGGCGCGCAGCTTGGCGAGCGCGTCATCGGCGGCGCGCAGATCGCGGCGCGGCTTCGATGCGAACAGCGCGAGCTGCTCGCGCGTGGCGGAGATGTCGTCGGCCCACACCCGGATCGCGTTGACCGGCGCCGCCGGCGGCATGCCGGTGAGGCGCAGGTGAACCAGCCGCATCAGCGCGCGCGCATCGAGCGTGGGTTGCGCGGGCTTGATGCAATCGGCGCGCAGCTCGACCCTGCCGACCGTGTACTTGAGCGCGAGCTCGAGGTGCAGCGCCGTGACCGCGCGCCCGCGCGACGCCAGCCGGTCGAGCAGGCGATCCACCGGCGCCTTGATCACGAACATCAGGCGCTCGACGTCGTCGTCCTCGTCGTCGAGCAGTGCGCGCTCGTCGGGCGCCTCCGGCGGCGCGAGCGGAACCAGTGGATCCCAGCGTTCGCCCGCGGCGAGCTGATACAGCCGATGCGCCTCGCGGCCGAACCGCTCGAGGATGCCGCCGCCCGGCAGCCGCACCATCTGGCCGACCGAGCTCACGCCGAGCCGCGATAGCGCATCGCGCAGCTTCGGATCGAGATCGAGGCGCGCGAGTGGAACCGCCGCCGCCATCGTGCGCTCGTCGGAATCACCGCGCAGCACCGTGACCCCATGCCGCGTGGCGCGCGCGATCGCGTACGTGGCGAACCGCGAGAATCCGATGACGACCGCGCCATGAAAGCCGCGCTCCGCGATCACGCGCCCGATCGCCATGCCCCACGTGGTGCCCTGCGGTCCGCGACCGTCGACGAAGATCCGGTCGAGCCCTTCGCCATCGAGCCAGAACGTCCCCGGTTCGCCGATCTCCACGCGCGGCGACAGCGCGTGCAGCGCCGATCGCAGCTCCACGATCGCCGCCTCGATCTGCTCCGGTGGAACCACGCGCGCGCGCAGCCCGCCGCACAGCGAGAGCGCATGCGCATAGCGCTGGCCGGTGAGCACGCCCGTCGCGCGCGCGCGTTCACACGCCCACAGCACCTCGCCCTGCGGACGGTCCTCGTCGATCACCACCACCGGGTGCTCGCGCCACGCGGGCTCGGCCCTCCACACCAGCTGCAGTGGCAGCGCAGGGAGATCGAGGCACGCGATACGGGTCACTGTACAACTGTTCAGCTAACCGCATACCCTTGTCAATCCGAGAGGTTAATCCGGAGAGATCTCCTAGGATGCGGCGATGAAGGACAAGGTCATCGTGATCACCGGAGCCTCGCAGGGCATCGGAGAGAAGCTCGCCGAGGTCTGTCACGCACGCGGCGCCCGCGTCGTCCTCGCCGCGCGCAGCCCCGAGCCGCTCGCCGTCCTCGCCGCACGCCTCGGAGATCGCGCCCTCGCCGTTCCCACCGATGTCGGCAAGCGCGAGGACAACGACCGCCTCGCGGCGCGCGCGATCGAGGCCTTCGGCCGCATCGACACCTGGGTCGCGAACGCCGGCCGCGGCATCTCGCGCCTGCCCTCGCAGCTCACCGACGCCGACGTCGACGACATGATCACGACCAACTTCAAGTCCGTGCTCTACGGCATCCAGGCCGTGCTCCCTCACTTCAAGACCGCGAAGCGCGGCCACCTGATCGCCATCTCCTCGATGCTCGGCAAGATCCCGTTCACGCCGATCCGCAGCGCGTACAGCGCGTCGAAGGCCGCCGTGAACTCGTTGATGGCGAGCCTGCGGATCGAGCTGCGCCCCGAGTTCCCCGACATCCACGCGAGCACCGTTCTCCCCGGTGTGGTCGCGACCGCCTTCGGCGCGAACGCCCTGCACGGCGGCATGGACTCGCGCGCGATGCCGGGCGCCCAGCCTGTCGATGAGGTCGCGACGGTGATCGCCGACTGCATCGAGACCCCGCGCGCCGAGGTCTACACGCGGCCGCAGATGAAGGACTTCGCGGCGAAGTACTACTCGGCCGACGACGTGGCCACTGTCGAGGCGGGTCTCGGCGGACCGCCGCCCGCGCGCTAAGTCTCTCTGCGTGGCGGCCTGCCCGCGCTGGTCAGCGCTCTCGAACGGCCGGCGGAGGGAGGGAAGACCTGTCGCGACAACTTGCGCTCGCAGCGAG
>JBBRED010000005.1:0-60434 GCA_038203335.1 Haliangiales bacterium
ACGAAATCCTGGCCGGTGCCCCCGTCGTCGACGCCATGGGATCCTACGAGGCTGCCGTGATTTTGGGTTTTGTTGCCCGCCCGCACGGCGCCCCGGTGCTTGCGCGGCCGCCACTCGCTCGTGCGCTGCACAAGCACGTCAAGGAAGGTCGCGCCGTGCCGGCAAATCTCTATCGCGCTGTGGCTGAAGTTCTCGCCTACGTGTACCGCCTCCGCGCCGGGGGCCGCGCGTGAAGGGCGGCAAGGGTCAATGGATGATGGCGATCGCCCTGATCGGCATCCTCGCCATCATGTTGGCGCCCCTACCGCCAATGCTGTTCGACCTCCTGATCGGCCTGTCGCTATGTATCGCGGCGCTTACCTTCCTGGTCGCGTTCTACGTCGAGAAGCCGACGGAGTTCAGCTCGTTTCCGTCGCTGCTCCTGTTCGTGACCCTGTTCAGACTCTCGCTGAACGTCGCATCCACGCGCCTCATTCTTACCGGCGAGGACCAGCACGCGGCCGGCGCCGTGATCGCGGCGTTCGGCGAGTTCGTCATCCGCGGCAACTTCGTCGTCGGCGCGGTCGTGTTCCTGATCCTCGTGATCGTCAACTTCATCGTCATCACCAAGGGCGCCGAGCGCATCTCCGAGGTCAGTGCCCGGTTCACGTTGGACTCGATGCCCGGCAAGCAGATGGCGATCGACGCCGATCTGGGCGCCGGCATGATCACCGACAAGGAAGCCCGCGCCCGGCGCCAGGCCGTTCAGCGCGACGCGGACTTCCACGGCGCCATGGACGGCGCGTCGAAGTTCGTCCGCGGTGATGCCATCGCGGGCCTCATGGTCCTCGCGATCAACATCATCGGCGGCATCATCATCGGCGTCGCGCAGAAGGGCATGTCGATCGGACATGCGGCGCAGACCTACACGGTGCTGTCGATCGGCGATGGTCTCGTCGCCCAGGTCCCCGCGCTGCTCGTCTCCACCGGCGCTGCGCTGCTCACTACCCGCGGGGAGGACGCCCAGCTCGGCGGCACGCTCTCCGGACAGCTCCTCGGCCGCAAGAAGCCGCTGATGATCACGGCCGCGGTCCTCATCGTCATTGGCCTGATCCCCGGGATGCCCCACATCCTGTTCATCTCTCTCGGCGCGATCGCCGCGTACGCCGCCAAGAAGGCCACTGACCTCGCGCACGTCCACTCCGAGGCCGGTGCCAGCGATGCGGCCAAGCCGGCCGCTCCCGGGAAGGTGGGTGAGCCGCGCACCGACGAGCGCTCACACCGCGGAGACGTCGAAGCCGCGCTCCCCGTCGAGCTGCTGCAGCTCGAGGTCGGCCTCGACCTCCTCGGCATGGTCGATGCGTCGCGCGGCGGCGAGCTGCTCTCGCGCATCGCCACCTTGCGCAAGCAGCTCGCGCTCGAGCTCGGCATCATCATTCCTCCGATCCACATCCGCGACGACCTGCGGCTTCGCCCGGGCCAGTACCGCGTGTTGCTCTCGGGCGTCCAGATCGCCGAGGCGGAGGTGCACGTGCACCGCGTCCTCGCCATCGACCCCACGGGCACGGCACTGCGCCATCTCGTCGGTGACCACACCACGGAGCCCACGTTCGGTCTGCCGGCGAAGTGGCTGCTCAGCGGCGACCGCTCTCGCGCGGAAGCAGCGGGATGCACCGTGGTTGACACCGCGGCCGTCATTGCGACGCATTTGACGGAGCTCTTGCGGCGCAACGCTCATGAACTACTGGGAAGGCGCGAGGCACAGGAGTTGCTCGACATCGCTGGCAAGCACAATGCGAAGGTCGTCGAAGAGCTCATCCCACATCTCCTCTCCATGGGGGCGGTGATGCAGGTGCTGCGCAATCTCCTCCGCGAGGGCGTCTCGGTGCGCGACATGCGCTCCATCCTCGAGGCGCTCGCGGACCACTCGCCGGCGACGAAGAACCCCGACGACCTCACCGAGATGGTTCGCCAGCGTCTCGCTCGCCGCCTGACCCGCGCGCAGCTCTCCGATGACGGCTCGCTCCGCCCGCTCGTCCTCGACCCGCGCGCCGAGGCCCTGTTCCGCGACGGCACCGGCCGCAGCGCACGTGGCCTGACGAAGCTCACCGAAGAGCTCGGCAACCGCGCCCGTGACCTCGCCGTGCAGGACCAGCCGCCCGTGCTCGTCGTCGCTCCTGATCTTCGCCGGGCCGTTGCCGGTATCGCTGCTCGCCATGTCCCGGGCCTCGCGGTCATGAGCTACCGCGAAGTCGACCCGAGCGTGCCGTTCGTTACCCGCGGAGTCGTCTCCGTGCAGGAGGCCTCGTGAGAGTTCTGAAGTTTGAAGGCGCAACCATGCGCGATGCGATTGCCAAGGTGAAGGCCGAGCTGGGCGACCAGGCCGTCATCATCGCGACCCGGCAGATCAAGCGCGGCCTCCTCGGTGGCACGGCGTTCGAGATCTCCGCGGCGATCGACGACACCGACGCGGCTCCGCCGTCGACCCCCGCGTTCACCGCCATCCCGCGCCGCGAGCTGCCGCGCGAGCCGCCGCAGGACGTCAACGAGCTGATCAGCCCGCTCCGCAGCGAGATGCGCTCGCTCCGCGCGATGGTCCGCGCCTCCGACAACAGCCGCGGCAACGTCGACCTCCGCTCCGAGGTCGCGGCGCTCCGCAAGCTCGTCGAGAAGCTCGGCACCGCGCAGCCCGCGCCGGCCGTCACCATCACCACCGCCACACCGGCTCCGGTCGCGCGCCGCGCTCCGACCGCCACGCAGTCCGTCCCCGCACGCCGCCCGTCGATGGCGCAGATGCTGACCAAGCCGAGCACCGGTCGCATCCTCCTCCTCGTCGGTCCCACCGGCGCCGGCAAGACCACGACCATCGCAAAGCTCGCCGCCAACGCCGCGCTCGTCGACAACAAGCGCGTTCGCCTGATCACGCTCGACAACTACCGCGTCGGCGGCGTCGACCAGATCCGCACGTTTGCCGATCTGATCGGCGTCCCGCTCTCCGTCGCCGATGGCCCGGTCGAGCTCGCGCAGCTCCTCTCCGATGACGATGCGGATCAGTACGACCTGACCCTCGTCGACACCGCCGGCAAGAGTCCGCGCGACACCAGCTCGATCATCGAGCTCGCCGCCGAGCTGCCGAACATGCCGAAGCTCGAAGTTCACGTCGTCATCCCCGCGGCGACGAACCACGCCACCGTCGAGGCGCTCGTCAATCGCTACCGCCCGCTCGCCCCCGCCCGCCTCCTGGTCACGAAGATCGACGAGGTCGACGTGCCGGCGGATCTCGCGACGCTGCCCACGCGCATCGGCCTCCCGATCACCTGGATCACCACCGGTCAGGCCGTCCCCGAGGACATCGAGGAGCCGACCCCGGCCCGCCTGATCGAGCTCGCTTCCTCCGGCCTGTCCCTCACCTCGCGAGTCGCCTGAATCATGACTGACCAAGCAGCAGGGCTCCGCGTGATCCGCGGAGGCAACCAGCCGAAGACAACCGCGCCGGTTCCGTCGCGCGCGATCTCGGTCACCGGTGGCAAGGGCGGCGTCGGCAAGAGCACGCTCGCTCTGAACCTCGCGCCCGCGTACGTCGCCGAGGGCGCGCGGACGCTGATGGTCGACACCGACCTCGGCATGGCCGACCTCAATCTCCTGATGGGGGTCGCGCCCGAGAAGACGATCCTCGACGCGCTCGCCGGCACGCCCATCGAGGACATCCTCCTGCAGGCGCACGGCCTCTCGCTCCTGCCGGCACTCAACGGCAGCTATCTGCTGTCGACGATCGGTCCCGCCGCGCAGCGCCGTCTGATCGACATGATCGCGGGCCTCGCGAACCGCTTCGACACGCTCGTCGTCGATGTCGCCGCCGGCATCGGTCAGATCCAGACGGGCTTCGCCGGTGCCACCGCCGACACTGTCGTCGTCGTCAATCCCGAGCCGCTCTCGATGGCGGACGCGTACGCCTGTCTCAAGGTCCTCTCGACCGAGCAAGGCGTGCGCCACGCCTACATCGTCCCGAACCGCATCACCTCGCGCGCTCAGGCGGACGAGCTGACGGCGCGCCTTGGTGCGCTGGTCGCGCGGTTCCTCGACCTCGAGATCACGACGCTGCCCGCGATTCCGTCGGACCCGAACGTCGCCGAGGCGGCGCAGATCGGTGTCCCGCTGCTGATTCACGCCCCCGATGCTCCGGCCGCTCGCGCGATCCGGAAGCTGACCCGCGTCATCGCGGGGACCGCAACAACCCAGCCAACGCCCTGGATGCGGTCGATGCCGCTGGCGCAAGGAGAGACGCGATGAAGGCCTACGCCAACACGATGAAGCGACCTGATGCCGAGCGGAACCTTCTGATCTCGACCCACGTCGACGTCGCGCGTCGCATCTCCCTGCGCATCGCGCGCCGATGCCCCGACTGGATCGCGCGCGAGGACCTCGTGGCGGCCGGCATGCTCGGTCTCACCGAGGCCGCCGAGCGCTACGACTTCACGCGGCAGGAGCCGTTCCTCCCGTTCGCCGAGAAGCGCATCCGTGGCGCGGTCCTCGACGAGCTCCGCCGTGGTGACATCATGCCGCGCCGCGCTCGCCAGATGGCGCGCAAGATCGGCCAGACGATCCAGGAGATCGAGAAGCGGACCGGGAGTGCGCCCGCCGACGAGACCGTCGCCGCTGCGCTCGGTGTCTCGGTCGACGAGTACCGCACGAACCTCGAACACCTCGTCCACGTGACGGTCGGCGCTCTCGACGAGAGCGAAGACAACGGGCAGATGGCCGGCAACACCGCCTCGCCCGAGTCCGAGGCGGCGCGCAGCGAAGCGATGAGCAAGGTCCGCGCGGCGCTGCCGAAGCTCGAGAAGCGCGACCTCATGGTCCTCTCGCTCTACTACGTCGACGAGCTCACGTACGCGGAAGTCGCGCACGTCCTCGGTGTCACCACCGCCCGCGTGTGCCAGCTCCATGGCCGCGCGATCGCCCGCCTCCGCGCCGAGATCTCGAGCGCCGAGAGCCAGGAGGCCGCGTGAGCAGCGGCATCTACATCGCGACGGCCGGTGCCGTTGCCCAGGCGAACGCGCTCGACGCGACCTCGAACAACATCGCGAACGCGTCGACCGCCGGCTTCCACGGCGATCGCATCACGTTCCGCGAGGCGCTGACCGCCGCGAAGTCCGCGGACGTCTCCGTCGTCGGTGGCGGCACGTCGCGCGTCGACAGCCTCGCCGGCGCGATGCAGCAAACCGACAATCCGCTCGACCTCGCGCTCGAGGGCGACGGCATGTTCGGGGTGCAGACCCCGAACGGCGCGCGCTACACCCGCGCCGGTAACTTCAAGCTCGACGACACCCGTCGCCTGGTCACCGTCGACGGACTTCAAGTTCGCGGCGAGGGCGGCGCGGCGATCACCATCCCGCCCGAGGCGCAGGCCATCAGCATCGGCGCCGATGGCTCGGTCTCCGCCGATGGCACGCAGGTCGGGAAGCTCGAGCTCGTGAACTTCGCGAGCAAGCAGCTCAAGCGCGAGGGCAGCTCGCTGTTCTCGGCGAGCGGCAAGCCCATCGCCGGCGAGCCCCCGAAGGTGCGCTCCGGGATGCTCGAGTCGTCGAACGTCAACGTCGTGCGCGGCGTTGTCGACCTCGTGAAGGTGTCGCGCCAGTACGAATCGCTGATGCGCGTGATCCAGGGCTACCACGATGTCGAGAGTCGCGCGGCGCGCGATATCGGCGGACCGAAGTGAAAGGACGCTAAGCCATGTTTCGCTCTCTCGCCACCGCCGCTTCCGGAATGGAAGCTCAGCAGACCAAGCTCGACGTCACCGCGAACAACATCGCGAACGTCTCCACCAACGGCTTCAAGAAGGGCCGCGCCGAGTTCGCGGACCTCATGTACCAGCAGATTCGCCCGGGCGGCGCATCGACGGGGACCGGCACCACGGCGCCGACACCGACGGAGATCGGCCTCGGCGTACGCCTTGCCTCGACGGCGCGCGAGAACGGCCAGGGCGAGTTGCACACCACGGGCAACCCGCTCGACGTCGCGGTCGAAGGCCACGGCTACCTGCCGGTGACCCTGCCGAACGGCGAGACCGCCTACACGCGCAACGGCGCGCTGCACATGACCGCCGAGGGTCGCCTCGTGAACAGCGATGGCTACACCATCGGCGGCGACATCACGATCCCGCCCGATGCCGAGTCCGTGACGATCGGCGTCGACGGTACGGTGTCGGCGAAGATCGCCGGCGACACGCAGGTCACCGAGCTCGGTCAGATCCAGATCGCGACGTTCGCGAACGAGAACGGCCTCTCCGCACAGGGCGGCACGCTGTTCCGCGAGACGTCGGCGTCGGGCACCGCGGTGCTCGGCAATCCCGGCGACGGCGGGGCAGGGACGCTGCGCCAGGGCATGCTCGAGGTCTCGAACGTCAACGTCGTCGAGGAGATGATCGACCTCATCTCCGGTCAGCGCGCCTACGAGATCAACTCGCGCGTCATCAAAGCCGCGGACGAGATGCTCGGCCAGACGGCGCAGCTGCGATGAAGACCCTGCTCATCCTCGCGGCCCTCACCGCGACCGCCTCGGCGGACCCCATCGAAGACATCATCCGCGCGCGCCTCGCACCCGTGGTTCCTGCGGGCTTCGGCATCGCGAAGGTTCACGTCCCCGCGGTGCTCGCGTCGCTCGACGTCACTCCCGCCTCGGTCACCGTCGAGGTGCCGGGCGAGCTGAAGCTCGGGCGTCCGAGCATCAAGGTGACGGTGAGGGGCAAGCGCACGATCTTTGTTCCGGTCACCGTGGGAAAAATGACAGAGGTCGCGATCGTCAATCACGCCGTCACCGAAGGCGACGTCTTGACCGCCGCCGACGTGACGATCGAGGAGCGCGCCACCGACATCAAGAACCCGGCGCCCGCTGCCTCGATCATCGGCGCGACCATGACCCGCGCGCTCGCCGACGGCGCGCCGATCCAGCGCGACGACGTGGTGCTCGCACCGCCGCTCGCGCGGGGCACCCAGGTCTCCATCGTCATGCAGCGCGGCAGCGTGCGCGTGCGCGGTACCGCGATCCTCGAGGCGGCCGCGCGGCCGGGCCAGGAGGCGGTGGTGCGTGTGGGACAGACCCGCACCGTCGTGCGTGGCCTGCTCGTTGCACCGAGCACCGTCATCGTCGGAGAAGCGCCATGAAATCCATCACCACCTTCCTCGTCGCCTCGGTGCTCGCCACCGGTTGCGCGACGCATATCGCCCCCTACAAGGCGAAGCATCGCAAGCTCGATGCGGGAGAGTTCGGGACCCGATCCACCTCGCAAAACGGCAGCTTGTACGCCGAGGGTGCCCCCGGCCTGTTCGAGGACGCGGTCGCGAGCCGGATCGGCGACATCCTGGTCATCAAGATCGACGAGAAGGATCTCGCGAGCCACCAGGCCGATACCAAGCTCGACAAGTCTGACGACACCACCTATGGCGTCCCCGCGGCCCTCGGGTTCGCGGCGGCGCTCGCCACCAAGTACCCGGGCGTCGACCCGGCGAAGCTGTTCAACTCGACGTCGAGCCAGAAGTTCTCCGGCAACGGTGCCGTCGAGCGTAAGTCGACCGTGATCGCGACGCTCCCCGTACGCGTCAAGCAGATCCTGCCCAGTGGAGATCTATTCATCGAGGGCACGAAGGTCGTGATGGTCGGCGCCGAGGAGAAGCACATCTATCTCTCCGGCATCGTCCGCAAGATCGATATCGCCGAGGACAACACGGTCCCGTCGTCGCGCATCGCCGACGCCGAGATCGAGTACACGGGGCGAGGCGACATCAGCGATACGCAGCGCCGCGGCTGGCTCGGCCGCACCCTCAGCAAGCTGTGGCCGTTCTGATGCGCGCGCTCGCGTTCCTCGCCGTCCTCGCTGCCGCGGCTCCCGCGTCGGCGGATCGGATCAAGGACCTCACCACCATCGGCGGCGTCCGCGACAACCACCTGACCGGGTTCGGCCTGGTGGTCGGTCTCGACGGCACGGGCGACGATGCCCGCTCGCCGGCGGTGAAGAGCGCGCTGACCAAGATGCTGAAGAAGCTCGGCGTCTCGATCGAGCCCCAGGACCTCAAGGCGAAGAACGTGGCCGCGGTGCTGATCACCGCCGAGCTGCCGCCGTTCGCGAAGCCGGGCATGACGCTCGACATCACGGTGTCCTCGATGGGCAACGCGAAGAGCCTCGCCGGTGGCACGCTGCTCGCCGCGCCGCTCAAGGGCGCCGATACGCGGACCTGGGCGATCGCGCAGGGCTCGGTGACCGTCGGCGGCTTCGTCGCGGATGGCGCGTCGGGCTCGTCGACGAAGAAGAACCACACGCTCGCTGGCATGGTCTCGGGCGGCGCGCAGGTCGAGGTCTCGGCCCCGACGGTCCTCCCCACGAAGCAGATCTCGTTCGTCCTGAAGACGCCCGACTTCACCACCGCCACCCGCATGCGCGACGTGATCAACAAGGCGAAGGGCGAGGGCGCCGCGCGCATCGGCGACGCCTCCACGGTGGTCGTCACGATTCCGAAGGGCGCCGACGTGTCGCAGCTGATCGCCGAGCTCGAGCCGCTCGAGGTCGACCCCGACGTCAAGGCGAAGGTCATTGTCGACGAGAAGACCGGCACCATCGTGATCGGCGAGGCCGTCACGCTACGTCCTGCTGCCATCACGTTCGGCGCGCTCACCGTCGAGGTCGGCGAAGAGCCGGTGGTCTCGCAGCCCGATCAGTTCACCGGCCGCGGCTCGACCACGAAGGTCGTCCCGCGCACCAAGATCGAGGTCAAGGAGCAGGACAACACGATCAAGTCGATCAAGAAGGCCGCGACCGTCGGTGACGTGGCCGCCGCATTGTCCGCGCTCGGTGCGAAGCCGCGCGACCTCGTCTCCATCCTCCGTGCACTCAAGGCAGCCGGCGCGCTGCGGGCGGATCTGGAGACGCTGTGAAAGTTCACGACGACAGCAAGGTCGCGGCACAGCAGCTGGAGGCGTTCTTCCTCCGCCAGCTGCTCGCCGAGGCTCGTCCGCAGGGCGGAGCGATCGACGGCGGGTTCGCCGGCGACACGTTCAAGTCCATGCTCGACGAGGCGATCGCCGACAAGATGACCGCCGCGGGCGGCATCGGCATGTCGTCCATGTTTGCCAAGCAACTCGGCAAGGCCGAGGAGGTCTCTCCTGGCGGCGGGCTGCCCCCGGCCGCGTTGCCCATGCCGCCGTCCCAGCTCGGTCCCGAGATCGAAGGCGCTCCACGACTCGTCCTCCCCGTCGTGGGACGCGCCAGCTCTGGCTACGGCATGCGCAATGACCCGATCAAGCACGCCGCGATCCTCCACCCGGGCTTCGACCTCGCGGCGCCCACGGGAACGCCGGTCGGCGCGGCCGCCGGCGGCAAGGTCACGCACGCCGGTCCGGCAGGGACCTATGGAAATCTGGTCACCGTTCGTCATGAGAACGGATACGAGACCAGGTACGCCCACCTCAGCGCCGTGACGGTGAAGGAGGGCGACCAGGTGCAACCAGGCCAGCAAGTTGGCGCAGTTGGCACCACCGGGTACTCCACCGGCCCCCACCTCCACTTCGAGGTGCGACATGAAGGGAAGTCGATCGACCCCGCCCCACTTCTACCCCTTAACCGATCCGATGCGCGGACGAACCGTTGAGCAAGGACGGACGTTATGCGCATTGACCCCAAACTGTTTGTTGCCCCTGTTAGCTCGCAGACCACCGCTTCCGCCCCGGCGAAGCGGTCGAAGCGAACCACGGGCGCGTCGGTGGTGGCGTTGTCCTCGGCGGGTGCGGCGGTGGTCGCCGATACCGACGAGAGCGAGCCTTCTCCGCGCGTCGAGAAGCTCAAGATGATGGTCGAGCTCGGCACCTACCACGTCGATCTGGAGACGCTCGCGTCGCGGATCGTCGATGACGACATCCTGCGGGGCTCGAGATCATGAGTGATCGAATTCTCGACGAGCTTCGCCGTGTCGGCGAGGAGCTCCGTCAGGCCTTCGCAGACGAGAGACGGGCGATCACCTCTCTCGACGCTTCGCGTTTGACCGAGCTCGCCACCCACAAGGAGCAGCTCGCGAACCAGCTCGCCGCGCTGCGCGAGCCCGCCCTGGCCACCGGCTCCACCGCGGTCAAGGACCTGTTCGCTGCGATCCGGATCGAAGCGCGCGCCACCGCGATGCTCGCGGCGACTGCCGCCGAGGCCGTGCGCGCGATGCTCGGGTACCAGACCAGCGGCGCGTACGACCGCCGCGCGAAGCAGACCATCACCGTCGCTCCGCGACTGCTCACGGCGTACTGAGATGTCGGATCTGCTTTCTCTGTTGTCGCTGGGCTCTGCGGGCATCGCCGCGCAGAACACCGGCGTCAGCGTTGCGACGAACAACGTCGCGAACGTCAACACCGAAGGCTATTCGCGACAGCGCGTGGACCTCAATGCTCTCCGCGCGTCGCCGCTCGTCGGCGGCGTTCGCAGTGGATCTCCGAATCGCCTCCAGGACGAGCTCTTGTCGGGGCGCATTCGCAATACGGCCGGCTCGCTCGCGTACTCCACACAGCTCGCCTCCGGACTCTCCGATGTCGAGGCGAGCCTGTCGGCGGGGCCCACGCTTCACGAGCGCCTCGGCACCATGTTCTCGCGCCTCGGCCAGGTCGCGGCGGATCCGACGGATCCGTCCACCCGCGAGGCCGTGATCTCCGCGACGCGCGACTTCATCGCCGACGTTCGCCGCCGTGCGGCTGACCTCGCGGAAGGTCTGTCGACGGCGAGCCTTCGCATCGAGGACAACTCGGCGCAGGCGAGCTCGCTCGCGGCGCGGCTCGCCGCCAGCAACACGCAGGTGGCTCGCACCAATGACCCGGTGGCGCGCGACGAGCGCGACAAGATCGCAGCTCAGCTGAGCGGCCTCGTGGGTGGCACGGCGCGCACCGACCCCGATGGGCAGATGCGGTTCGTCCTCGATGACGGCGCCGTGCTCGTCGACGGTGGCCGCGCGTCCAAGCTCCAGACCACGCCTGACCCGGTGACGGGCAAGGCGAACGTGTTCGTTGTCGACGGCAACAACCGCCGCGACGTCACCTCCACCCTCGCCGGTGGAAAGATCGGCGCGGACCTCGCGCTGCGCGACAAGACCATCACCGGCGCTGCGAAGCAGCTCGATCAGCTCGCCTACGATGTGGCGACGTCGATGAACACCGCCCACGCCGCCGGCGCGGGCCTCGACGGCGTTTCGGGCCGCAACATGTTCGTCGCCCCGACCTCCGTCGCCGGCGCGGCCGCGAGCCTCGCGATCGACCCCGGCCTCGATGCAGACCCCGACCAGCTCGCGACCGGAACGGTCGGTGCGGGTGTGGGCGACAACCGCGGCGCGCTCGGCCTGTTCGCGGTGGCAACCGCACGTGCCTCGAGCACGGGCAGCACGCTCGCCAATGCCGCGCTCGGCATGGTGTCGAGCGTGGGCACGCAGGCGGCGGAAGCAAATGCCAGCGTCGCGCGCGACGGACTGGTGAGCGAACACCTCGCGGGTCTCCGCGATTCGCTCGCCGGCGTGGATATTCAGGAAGAGCTCACGAACCTGTCGAAGTTCGAGCATGCGTCGTCGGCGATGACCCGGTTCGTCTCGACCATCGATGGCCTGCTCGGAGACCTGATCGACCGATTGTAAAGGACACCATGCGGATCACCGGCCATCGAATGATCGAGCTCTCTTCTGCGAGCACCTCCAAGTCGCAAGAGCAGGTCGCGGCGAGGTCCGCAGAAGTCAGCTCCGGCCTCAAGGTCGCGAAGCCCTCCGACGACCCGACGGCATGGGCCGCGGCGGAGCGCGCGAAGGTCCGCAAGGTGATCTCCGACGGTACCGGCTCCGCCGTCAAGGCGAGCCGCGATCGTCTCGAGGAGACCGACGGTGCGCTCGGCAGCCTCGGCGACATCCTGTCCCGCGTGCAGGAGCTCGCCGTCCAGGGTGCCAACGCCAGCTACAACGCGGGCGATCGCGCCGAGCTCGGCGCCGAGATCAACGGCCTGTTTCTCAGCGCCCTCGGCGCCGCGAACACGCAGTCGTCCAGCGGCGAGTACCTGCTCGGCGGCTCGATCTCGAACACGCCGCCGTTCGATGCGACCGGCGCGTACGTGGGCGATGCGCTCGCGCGCGAGATTCCCGCCGGCGAGAACGCGAATTCGTTCGCGACGATTCCCGGCTCGCGGCTCACCGCCGCCTACGGCGTGGACGTGCTGCCGCTGCTCTCGCGAGTGGCCGCGGCGCTGTCCTCGAATAATCTCTCCGCACTGCAGACCGGCATTGCCGATCTGCATACCGCTGTTCAGCAGGTCGGGCTCTCCCGCACCGTGACCGGCGGAGCGATGAACGTGCTCGATGCGACGGCGAATGCGCGTGATCTGCTCTCGCAGCATCTCTCGCAGGAAGTCGCGCGCAACGTCGAGGTCGACAGCATCGGAGCCGCGAGCTCTCTCGCCAGCGCGAGTGCAGCTCTCGAGGCTTCGCGCGCGGTGACGTCTCACCTCGTCGCGCTGCTCGATCCGCGCTCGACCTGATCTCGAAACCGAGAAGCCCTATCACGACTCGTGAAGTGGGCGACCCAGTGAATATCGGGACCGCAAAACAAGGTCCGAAACCCAACCAGGAGAATGTCAGATGTCGATCTCGGTCCTCACGAACACCACGTCCATGAACGCGCAGCGGAACCTCGCTTCCACCCAGATGTCCCTCTCGGCATCGATCGGCCGCCTGTCGTCCGGTATGCGCATCAACAGCGCCGGCGATGACGCCGCGGGCCTCGGCATCTCCGAGAACCTGAAGGCGAACATTCGCTCGATGGCGCAGGCGCAGCGCAACACGAACGACGGCGTCTCGATGACGCAGGTCGCGGAAGGCGCGATGGACGACATGCAGGGCATCGTCTCGCGCATGCGCGAGCTCTCGGTGCAGTCGGCCAACAGCACGCTCGGTACCAACGAGCGCGGTTACATCCAGACCGAGTTCAAGGAGCTCCGCAACGAGATCAACCGCATCAGCGCGGTCACGAACTTCAACGGGCAGAAGCTGGTCGACGGCAGCGCGTCCGCGGGCCTGACCTTCCAGGTCGGCATCAAGAACACCGCGAACGACCGCATCGCGATGAGCATCACCAAGCTCACCACGTCGACCCTCGGCTCGACGTCGCTCCACCTCGCCTCGGCGAGCCTGTCGACGGCGACCAACGCGCAGAACGCGATCGGCGCCTTCGACAAGGCCATCACCCAGCTGTCCTCGGCGCGCGCGAAGCTCGGCGCCACGCAGAACCGCATGAACATCACGGTCGCGAACCTCGCGTCCACGCAGGAGCACCTGTCGGCCGCGAACTCGCGTATCCGCGACGTCGATGTGGCGTCGGAGACCGCGGCGATGACGAAGTCGCAGATTCTCAGCCAGGCCGGCCTCGCCGTCCTTGCTCAGGCGAACCAGCTGCCGCAGTCGGCGCTGTCGCTCCTCCGCGGCTAGTCGTTCGTAACCGATAGGATCCGATCATGAGTCCGATCACGTTCAGTGGACTGGCGAGTGGCCTCGATTCGAGCTCGCTCATCACCCAGCTCGTCAATGTCGAGCGGTCGTCCGCGAATACCCTGACTGCTCGGCAATCGGACCTCAACACCCAGAAGAGCATCGTCAACAGCCTCTCGTCGGCGGTTGCTGCTCTGGGCACCGCTGCGCGGGGGATGGATCTGGACTCCGAGATCCGTCCCCGCGCGGCCACCCTTTCCGACACCGGCAAGCTCTCGATCGCAGTCGCTGCGAACGCGAGCGTCGGTGTCCACGACCTCCGCGTCAAGCAACTCGCGAGCGCCGAGGTCCGGTCCTCGAGGTTGTTCGACACCGCGACGGCGGGCACCCTCGCCTCCGGCGGAGTCGACATCACGGTCTCCGGGGCCACGAAGTCCGTCACCTGGGACAGCACCGATAGCCTCGACAGCATCGCCACGAAGATCAACGGCGCGAGCGCCGGCGTCTCCGCCTCGGTCCTGTTCGACGGCACGAAGCAGCGGCTGGTCCTGACGGCGAATTCGACCGGTACGGCGGCGGCTCCCACGTACGTCGATCACGGCGATGGTCTCGATCTCGCGAGCTCGGGAAACATCAAATCGCCCTCGGCCGACGCGATTCTCTCGATCGACGGCATTGATGTCACTCGCGGCAACAACGTGATCTCCGACGCGCTCTCCGGCGTCACGTTCACGCTGACCAACGCGCATGCCGCGACCGACGTCAGCACGAAGGCGACCGTCGCTCTCGACAAGACGGGCCTGACCGAGAAGATCAAGGCGATCGTCAGCGCCTACAACTCGGTCAACTCGGCGCTCCACGTGCAGCTCGACTACAACGGGATCACCAAGGGTTCCAACACGCTGTTCGGCGATAGCACGCTGCGCCAGCTTCAAGGCGCGCTCGCGAGCACGATGAGCCGAGCCTATGGCGGTTCGAACCTTGGTGTTCTCGGACTCTCCCGCGACAAGTCGGGGTCGCTCACGTTCGACGAGACCAAGTTGTCCGCCGCGCTCGCGTCCGACCCGGATGCAGTCGCGAAGGTGTTCACCACCGGCGGCTTTGCCACGGCCGTCGGCGCGCTCGCCGACCGCTACACGCAGAGCAGCACCGGGATCTTCGCGACGAAGAACCAGGCGTTCCTCGACCGGAGCAAGTCGCTGCAGTTGCAGATCGATCGCATCAACAAGGGCGCGGACGCCATGCAGACTCGACTCGAGAGGCAGTTCTCGGCGCTCGAGCAGGCGATGTCCTCGTTCCAGAGCCAGTCCGCATACATCACCAGAACGCTCGGTTAAAACCATGTCCCAACGTGCCGCCAAGCTCTATCGCGACGTCGATCTCGAGTCCGCCCCGAAGGGCCAGATCCTCGAGCGCTTGCTGGATCGCCTCCACGCCGACCTCACCGTCGGGCGTCAGGCAATCACCGATCGCAAGATCGAGGCGAAGGCGGCCGCGTTGAATCACGCCCAGGCGATCCTCATCGAGCTCCAGGCGGCCCTCGATCACGCGCAGGCACCCGAGATGTGCGCGAACCTCGCACGGCTCTACGACTTCGTGAACGAGCGCATCAATATCGCGGGCTCCACGCTCAAGACGGCTCCGCTCGACGACGCCGCGCAGGTCGTGGCATCACTCGGCGAGTCGTTTCGCCAGGCGCGCACCCTGTGATCCGCGCACTTCTCGAGGCCACTCCGGTGCCTCCCGATGCGACCGATGTCGACGCGCTGCTCTACGCGTTCGACGTGATGCGCGACGCGCGTCAGAAGATCCTCGATGCGATGACCGGCCCGGTGGTCATCTCCGACGATGATCGAGCCCTCGCCGAGGCGCTGGTCGCCCGCGACGCGGCCTGGACCGCCGCGCTCGCCCAGGCGAAGGAGTGTGTCGGCCAGAGCCGGCTCGGCACGAAGCAGATGCGGCGATACGCCTCGCTCGACGCCCGCGACCTTTGACGATCGTCAACGGCGCCGACGCCGACGACCGCGCAAGTGGTCGATTTCGCTGGCGACCCAGGTGGCCCACCGCTCGCAGTACTGGTCGCCATGCTGTCCTACGGGCGTCAAACCATCGACGAGGCCGACATCGCCGCCGTCGTCGAGGCACTGCGCGCACCCCAGCTCACCTGTGGTCCGCTGGTCGCCCGGTTCGAGTCCGCTCTCGCGACCTACCTCGGCGCCGAGCACGTCAGCGTGTGCTCGAGCGGTACCTCGGCGCTGCACCTCGCGTACGCCGCGCTCGGCATCGGCGAGGGCGACGAGGTCATCACCACGCCGATCACGTTCTCCGCGACCGCAGCCGCCGCGTACTACGTCGGCGCGACGGTCCGCATCGCGGACGTCGACCCCCGCACCGGAAATCTCTCGATCCAGTCGGTCGAGGCGCTGATCACGTCGCGCACCCGCGCCATCGTGGCGGTGCACCTCGCCGGTCTCCCGGCCGACATGGCCGAGCTCACGCAGCTCGCGCGCCGGCGCCGCCTTCGCATCATCGAGGACGCGTGCCACGCGCTCGGCGCCACCTATCGCGGCGTCAAGGTCGGCGGCGGTGACTCGGATGCCGTCGTGTTCAGCTTCCATCCCGTCAAGCACATCACCACCGGCGAAGGTGGAGCGGTCGTGGTTCGCGACCCGCGCGTCAAGCAGCACATCGAGCGCCTTCGCCAGCACGGCATCGAGCGCGATCCCGCGCGCATGGACACCGCCCCCGAAGGTCGCTGGGCGTACGAGGTGCAGGAGCTCGGGTGGAACTACCGCCTCTCGGATCTCTCCTGCGCGCTCGGGCTCTCGCAGCTCGCGAAGCTGGATAGCTTCCTCGCCGCGCGCCGCTCGCTCGCCGCGCAGTACCGGGTCGAGCTCGCGCGCACGTTCCGCCACGCGATCGGCACGCAGCCCGAGTTCTCCGACCGAGAGTCCGCGTATCACCTCTTCACGGTGGCGATCGACTTCGCGCGGCACGGCAAGACGCGCGACCAGGTGATGGGCGAGCTCGCCGCGCAGGGCGTCGGCACGCAGGTCCACTACGTGCCGCTGCTCTCGCACCCGCTCCACGCCGGCCGCAACCCGGCGGAGCGCACGCGCCCGCGCCCCGGTGCGGATCACTACTACGCACGCACCCTCTCGCTCCCGCTCTACCCGTCGCTCACCCCCGCCGACGTCACGCACGTCGTCGGTGCTCTGGCCCACGTTCTCGGAGAACCACGATGACCATCAACAACAAGCTCCTCGCCACCGCGACCACCACCATCCTCGATGGCAAGTCCGTGCTGATCACGGGCGGCACCGGATCGTTCGGCAAGGCGTTCGTCCAGCGCGCCCTGCAGTCCAAGGCGAAGAAGATCATCGTGTTCTCGCGCGACGAGCAGAAGCACTACGAGATGGACCGCACGATCAGCGACAAGCGCATGCGCTACTTCGTCGGCGATATCCGCGACCGCGAGCGTCTGCAGACCGCGATGCGCGGCGTGGACATCGTGATCCACGCGGCCGCGATGAAGCACGTCCCGATCTGCGAGTACAACCCGATCGAAGCGGTCCAGACCAACGTCAACGGCGCGCGCAACGTGATCGAAGCTGCGATGGCGAACGGCGTCTCGCGCGTCCTCGCGCTCTCGACCGACAAGGCGGTCTCGCCGGCCAACCTCTACGGCGCGACGAAGCTGTGCATGGAGAAGCTGTTGATCGCCGCGAACGCCTATGCCGGTGACCGCACCACGCGGTTCTCGTGCGTGCGCTACGGCAACGTGATGGGCTCGGCGGGCAGCGTGATCCCGCTGTTCCGCTCGCAGCAGAAGCGCGGCCAGTTGACGATCACCGACAGCCGGATGACCCGGTTCTGGATCGAGATGGACGAGGCCGTGGCCCTCGTGCTCCGCGGCATCGAGCTGATGAACGGCGGCGAGATCTTCATCCCGAAGCTGCCGACCTCCGATATCGAGACGCTCGCCGAGGCCGTGGCCCCGGGCGTGCCCCGCTCGCAGGTGGGCATTCGCCCCGGCGAGAAGCTCCACGAGACGCTGGTCTCCGCCGAGGAAGCGCGCCGCACGAGCGACATCGGCGACGTGCTCGTGATCTGGCCGGAGTTCCAGTTCCACCAGACCCTGCAGAACTTCCGCCCCGGTACGCCGGTGCCCGAAAACTTCGTGTACTCGAGTGACTGCGCCGAGCCGCGTCTCGACCTCGACGCCACGCGCGCGATGGTCGAGCGCGTCGCATGAGCCCGGAGCGGATCCTGTTCCGCGCCGACGCGTCCCACGCGATCGGCTTTGGCCACGTCGCGCGGCTGTGCGCGCTGATCGAGGAGGCCGCAGCGGCGGGCTTCGAGCCCGTGGCGATGTTCGACGGTGATCACACCGCGATCGAGAGCTGGGCCGCGGGCAAGAACCTGCCGCTCGACCTCCGCTCGTGGACGACCGAAGCTACTGCCCGCGCCGCCGGCGAACCCGGCGTGCGCGCGCTCGTGATCGATGGTCCCCCGATCGCGCGCGACGTGTTGCCGGTGCTGACGGACCGCGCGCGCGCCGTGATGGTCGATGACAACGGGAGCGACGCCTCCGTGGCGACCGTGGTCAATCACAACGTTCACGCCGTGGACCTGCCGTACTTGGGCGCGCGCCAGCGGCTGCTCGGCCGGAAATACCTCATGCTCCGCCACGATATCCGCCGCTACCGGCGCGGCTCGTCGCGCCCCGATCCCGTGAAGGGCGAGCGTCTTCGCGTGGTCGTCACGTTCGGCGGCTCCGACCCGATCAACGCGACCGCGCGCACCGTGGCCATGTTCCCGCCCGCTCGCCCGCTCGAGCTGATCGTGATCGCCGGTCCCGGCTTCCGCGACACGACGGCGCTCGACGCGGCGATCGCGACCGCGCGCACCGCCGGTCACGTCGTCCACCTGCGCTCGTCGCCGCCCGATCCAGGTGCGCTGTTCGTCGCCGCCCACGCCGCGGTGTGCTCGGCCGGCGGAACGCTCGGCGAGCTCGCCTACCTCGGCTGTCCCGCGCTCGCCTACGCGATCGTCCCCGACCAGCTCGTCCCCGCTCACCGGCAGGTCCGCGAGGGCTTGATCGCCGGCGGCACCCGCTGGGCCGAGGTCGACGACGGCATGCTGCGTGCGGAGCTCCTTCGCTTCGTCCAGGACGATGAGAGTCGCCGAATCCAGCGCGACCGCGCGATGGCCTCGGTCGATGCCGATGGCCCACACCGGATCATCGCGGCCGCGATCGAATAAGCTCGGCGTGTGGCAGCCGCAAAGACCAAGAAGCCCGCTACCCGCAACGACCTCGGTGCCCCGATCGATGGGTTCTTCGCGAAGCAACCTGCAGCGACCAAGGCGATCACGGTCGCGCTTCGCGAGATCGTCGAACAAGCCGTGCCGAAAGGCACGTCGTCGATCAAGTGGGGCATGCCGTTCTGGGAGATCGATGGCGGCACCGTGTGCGCGATCGGCGCCCACAAGGCGCACGTCAATCTGATCTTCTCGGGTCCGCCGAGCTCGTTCGTGGATCCCGACGGCCTCCTCACCGGCGCGGGCAAGACCGGCAAGCACCTCAAGCTGACGTCCGTGGACCAGATCCCCCACGCGGCCGTGAAGAAGTGGCTGCGCACCGCCGTGGCGAACGCCAAAGCGAAGCGCTGATCGTCAGCGACGAGCAGGCAGCGCTGCATCCGCCGGGGATCTCGGCGCTCGCGTCAGACGGTCGGGCGGTCGTCGCGCGTGACCCACAGCGGCATCGTCTGCTGCTGGCGGTCTTCGCCGCGGAGGCGCGCGAGATCGGTATCGACCACGGTGCGCGCGAGCGAGCGGAACGAGGAGAAGCTGTCGTCGCTGGACGTCGCGAGCGTGCCGGTCCCCGCGCGGAGGCCGCCGGCGAGCGACGGGCTGCGGCGCACGGCGGCGAGCACCGGCGCCGCGACGCGGAGGTGGTCATGGATCAGCGGCGACATCCGGGTCAGCGCGCCGACCTCGGCGTCGGTCGTGAGCTGGTTGCCGACGAGCGCGGCACCGAACCGGGACAGGGAGTCCTCGATCATGTCGGCGAGCTTCGCATCGAGGGGACGCAGCACGGAGAGCAGCTGTGTGATCGTGCGCGCGCGGGTCTCCGCGGCGAGGGCCGCATCGATCAGGCTGATGTGGGTCTCGTCATCCGAGAGCTTCCGGATCACGCGGTGGACGCACGCCTTCAGGAGCGCGTACGCGTTGTGGAGCGAGGGCAGCTGCGGAGCCACCACCAGGAGCTTGATGTCCGCGGCGCCGAGAAGATCGACGACGGTGTACGACGTGCCCGCACCGACATCGACGAGGATGCACTCGGCATCGATCCGGGCGATCGCGCGGATCAGCCGCAGCTTCTGCGCGGAGGGCAGATTTGCCGAGCCGGGACGCGATGCGCCGGGGATGAGGTCCACGTTCGGAGCCACGTTGAGGCGCGCCTCGTCGAGGGTCTCGATGTTGTGGTCGAGGAAGTCCGAGAGCGATCGCTGCGGGTGCAGTGCGCCCATCATCGTGTGGAGGTTCGCCGCGCCGAGGTCGGCGTCGACGAGCGCGACGCGCTGACCGAGCCGCCCGATCGCGAGCGCCAGGTTCGCCGCGACGGTGGACTTTCCCACGCCGCCCTTGCCGCCGGCGACGGCGACGATGCGCGGGACGGGCTTCTTACGGGGCGGTGACATGATTGCTCCCGGGCCCGAGCTTCGCGAGCGCGCGGGTCAGCGCGGGCTCGAGCTGTTCGATCACGGAGTCGAGGGTGGTCATCAGGGACGCGGTCGCGGTCAGGTACTCGCGCTCCGACATCGCGCGGCGCGCCACGTCGTCGGCCCGGTCGACCTCGCGCTGGGCGAGCAGCGACGCGAACTCGAGCGGCCGCAGCGTGGCGGCGAGCGCCTTCTCGATCTTCTCGAGCCGGGGGCCGGTGTTGCCGCGCGCGATCTCGATGCGCGCGGCCTTGCCGAGCCGGCGCGCACGGCGCAGGCCGCGGGCGAACGCGCTGAGGTGGTCGACGAACTTCGCGTGGCGATCGACGTCCATTGCCGCGGCGGCTCCGGCCAGCACCGCGGCCACGTCGATCGGCGCGGCGAGCTTCGGCGTTACCTCGGCGAGGGGCGTATGGACCATGCCCTCGATGAACGCTCCGCCTTCGGTGCAGTTGTAGACGTTGACGTCGGTGACGGACTTCATCCGATCGACGAACCAGCGATGGAACATCGCGAACATGAAGCTCGAGGGCACGGTGCCGCCGTGCCAGCCGGGCAGATCGATGCGGCGCTCGCTGGCCGCGCTCGGACCACCAATCGCCTTCATCGCGTGGAAGCCGTTGCTCCAGCCCTCGACGCGCATCACACCGTTGTCGTCGGTGACCGCCCGTGCCGCGCCATCGGAGGAGGTGGCGACGTAGTACTCGCCGCCGGTGAACGACAGGTCGAGCCCGACGAAGATGATCGGATCGCAGCGCCACTTGAGCGCGAGCGAGAACGCCGAGGTAGCCACCGAACCGCCGCCGGGCGCGGTCGCATTGGCGCCGAGACCATCGAAGATCCAATCGTCGATCGCGGAGTTCGAGGACAGGGTAAGGAACCGGGCGGCGGGGAGCTCGAACAGCGACGGGTGCACCGTGGCCGCGTTGACCACGCAGCTCTCGGAGATGTCGCAGTTCGCGAAGTGATAGCGAACGTCCTGCGGATCGACGGTGATGACGAGATCCGGAACCACGCCCGCGGCGAGCACCGGCTTGAGCGAATGGGAGAACGCCGCGATGATCGCGCGGCCCTTGAGCGCAGCGAGCTGCGCGGCGTTGTGCTTGAGCGACGGGCCGGGGGCCACGATCACCATCGGCATGCCGGCGAAGGCATCGCCGACGTCCCCGATCGACGGGGCGCGGGCGATCGCGGGCAGGTTCGCCATGCCCTGCTCGAGCCACGTACGCGAGAACGCGTGGACGGTGTTGCGGTGGATGCGCAGATCGGAGACCGCGTTCCGGGTCCCCTCGGCGATCTCGTTGACGTACGTCGGGTTGATGCCCGCGTAGGCGCGGACCACGTAGCGGCTGGGGGGACCGGAGATCAGGGTGCGGATCGCGGGCGCGACCTCCTCGACCGATCGAATGCCGATCGCGCGCGTGTACGTGCCTTCTCCGACGATCACGATTCGCTTCTGGCCGATGTCGGCGAGAACGTCGGCCACCGGGCCGAGCTGGTCACCGACGAGGACGACGAGGTCGGTCTCGAAGTCCCACACCGCGGGCAGCACGATGTCGGCGAGTACGGCCACGCCGAGCGGCGAGGCGAGGAGATCGTCGTCGCCGGAGGTGGGGCGCTGGAGCCAGCTCTCCAT
The DNA here is from genome assembly GCA_038203335.1 of Haliangiales bacterium. GTDB lineage: Bacteria > Myxococcota_A > Polyangia > Haliangiales > Haliangiaceae > JABFXX01. The sequence goes on from JBBRED010000005.1 coordinate 21,825, forward strand.
CATCGCCTCGGCAGAGCGGGCGCGAACCACGTGCCGGACCGCATCGTTCATGATCTGGAGCTCGGCCAGGTTCCCCGAGATCGCGAGCGGCGCCTCGACGCGGACGAGCGCGGCCCGCGTACTGCGGAGCTGCATCGTCGCGGAGATCGCGCCGACCACGTCACCGGCCTCGATGCTCGTGCTCAGGGCTGCACCGAGATCGCCGAGATCGGCGAGGAGTGACCGCCAGGCGGAGAGGACATCAAGTGACACGGGGACCCCTTTGCACGACGTGTGCGTTGATCGTGGTCAGCTCGGGGCGCGAACGCACGACCTGGACGAGCTCGCGATACGGGCGGTGGACCTGGCCGAGATCGAGGAGATCGTAGAGTGTGCGAACGAGCGCGAGGTCATCGGGGGCGTCCACGGTCCACCGGAGGTCGGAGTCATCCGACGCCGCCTTGACCTGACGCGTGATGAACAGATCGGGGCGCTCCATCATGTACGCCGTGACATGCTCGCGCGCCGGCGGCGACTCGGCCATCCGGGCCATGCGCTCGAGGGTGTCGCGGTGGAACGCCTCGACGTCGAGGCCGCGCGGGTAGCTGCGGTAGTGCGTGTTGGACACGTAGTCGAGGTCCGGCGCGAGCGATGCGACGACCGCATCGATCACGGCCGGGTCGAGCAGCGGACAATCAGAGGTCATGCGAACCACCCGGTCGGCCTCGAACGCGCGGGCGGCGCCGTGATAGCGCGCCAGCACGTCGGTCTCCGAGCCGCGGTAGACGCCGCACCCGAGGCGGGAGGCCTCGCGAACCACGGCGTCGTCGATGTCCGCGTGCGTTGTCGCGATCACGATCTGCGAGATCGATCGCGCCGCGCGCACGCGCTGCACCACACGGGCGAGCATCGTATCGCCGGCGAGATCGCGAAGGACCTTGCCGGGGAGCCGGCTCGATCCCATCCGCGTCTGGATGATCGCGATCGTACGCATCAGGCCTTCTCGAACAGGTGAGCCGTGCAGTCGTCGTAGCCGTCGGGGGCGGCGAGCTCGATGCGGCGAATCTCCTTGAGGTCGGGGAACCGCGTCATCCACAGCGCGCCGTGATCGCGCTTCCACAGCGCACCGGCGTGACCGCGGTAGTTGATCTCGGTCTCCTTGGTGTCGTCGTATTCGATCGCGACGATCCACTTCTTCGAGACCCGATAGATCTCGTCGAGCGCCGCACCGACGGTGTCGGGCGAGATGTGGATCAGCACGCCGCTCGTGAACGCCATGTCGAACCAGCGGTCCTTGAATGGCAGGTCGAACGCGGTGCCCTGCACCACGCCGAACTGTGGTCCGCGCCAACGTGCGCGCTCCACCGCGTAGAGCTGCGGCTCGATGCCGTACAGCTCGGCGACGCCGAGGCGGCGCAGGTATTCGAGGTTCCAGCCGACGTTGCAGCCGACCTCGAGCACGCGGGCGGGGGCGATGCCCTCGATGACGCGTCCCCAGGAGGTCACGCGCTCGGGCTTCTCGCGGTCGTTGCGGTCGGTGTAGTCGCGCCCGAACTCGGAGCGCCAGAGGTTGAGCTGGGAGGTCTGCATCACGGGCTCCATCGATAGGTGACGAGGTCTTCAGTGGTCGAGGTGAGAACGAAGCCGCACGCCTCGAAGCACGCGCGGCTGGCAGCGTTGTGGACGCGAATGGTGGCGTTGATCGGCTGGGCGTACGACGCGCACGCGGCGACGATGGCGCGGCGGCCGATGCCCTTGCCCCGCGCTTCGGGCGCGAGGGCGATCGAGATCGAGGTGACGTCGGCGCCGGGGTCGAGGCGAACCACGCCGACGGGCGCGCCGTTGTCCTCGACGATCCACATCGGACCGCCGTCGAGACGGCGCTTGAACCAGCTGCGGTGATCCGCGAGCGCGATGATCCGGGGATCGCCCGACATCGCACGGACCTCGGGAGCGCAGTTCCAGATGAACACGCGATCGCAGTCGTCGATCCGCGCGTTGCGCATGGTGATCGCGGCGTCGCTCATCCGATCAGCTCCCACGCGAGCGGCGTGCCGCGGGCGATCTTGACCTTCGCGTTCTTGCCGATCACGTTCGGCAGCTCGCGCGGCGGCAGGCCGAAGCCCGGGCGAATCGATCGGATGTTCGCGCGAGTCAGCGGCTGCCCCTCGGCGATATCGGCGGCGGCGTACAGCGAGCGGCGGAAGCGGCGAGAGCCATCCTCGGCGCGCGGTCGCTTCGAGCTTCCATCGCCGAGAGCGGACCAGGCGAGCTCGCAGTAGCGAACCACCTCGGTCATCTCTTGCGGCTCGAGGGAGAACCCGGCATCGGGGCCGCCGTCGGCGCGCGACAGGGTCAGGTGCTTCTCGATGATCGAGGCGCCGCGGGCCACCGCGGCGATCGGGACGACGGCGCCGGCGGAGTGATCGGAGATGCCCATCACGGTGCCGTACTTCGCGAGCGCTTCCATGCGGCGCAGGTTGGTCTGCGCGATCGGAGCGGGATAGCCGGAGATGCAGTGGAGCAGGGCGACGCCGCCGTTGCCGGCCGTGCGCGCGGTCTCGAGCGCTTCCTCGACCTCGGCGTCGGACGCCATGCCGGTCGACATGATCAGCGGCTTGTTGGTGCGCGCGCAGGCGCGGATCAGCTCGAGGTCGACGAGCTCGAACGATGCGACCTTGAAGGCGGGGGCGCCGAGGTGAGCGAGGCGGTCGACTGACTCCTCGTCGAACGGCGTGGAGAAGATGACGAGCTCGCGAGCCGCGGCGTGCGCGAACAGCGGCGCGTGCCACTCCCACGGCGTGTGGGCCTCGTCGTACAGGTCCCACAACGAGCGGCCCTTCCATGGGCCGTCGGGGATATGGAAGTCACCCTCGTTCGACTCGAGCGTCATCGACGCCGGGGTGAACGTCTGGAGCTTGATCGCGTCACAGCCGGCATCGGCCGCCGCATCGATGATCGCGATCGCGCGATCGATGCGACCCAGGTGATTCGCCGAGAGCTCGGCGATCACGAACGGGCGCTGGTCACGGCCGACCTTGCGGCCAATCTCGATGGTGGGAATGGGACCGGTGCTCATGGAGCGGCTCCTCACTGCACGACAAATTCTTGGAAGAACATCCGGCGAACGTGGTGCTCGCCGATGATCGGGATCAGCTTCGTCATCAGATCGGTGCGCAGCTTGTCCTTCGCGGCGGTGCCGAGCGTGTCTGCGAGCTTCAGACCCGAGAGGTGCGACAGGATCATGTCGCGAACCGCGAGCTTGCTCTTCTCGAGCACGTGCTCGTCGTCCTTGGCCACCAGCTCGACCTGGAGCGTGACCTTGACGTAGCGAGACTGACCGGGCTCGTCGAGGTTCACCACGAAGGGCTCGAGTGCGACTACCGGTCCGGTGATCTCCGAGGTGGTAGGCCCGGAGGACTCCCCGTGCTCCGCGGCCGGTGCCGCCGCGGTGGCGGTGGCGAGCTTGAAGGTGGAGAACCCACTCGCGCCGAGATTCAGCACCAGGAGGATGGGGATGATCTTCGACGACTTGCCGGAGGGCTTGTCGACCGGCTTGGTCTCAGGGGTCTCGCTCATGGCATGTCGCGCAGCAACCCGCGTGCCGTGGCAAGTGCTTGATCAGAGCTACGTGAGGGTCTGCGATCGACGTCAACTCTGGCGTCGCTCTCGTCATGCTCGGTGCCAAACCACCGATCCGCAACGCGCTCGGCCTGGCACGTCCCTGGCAGCAGAGACCACCGTGTCGCTCTCCATGCCGTTGATCGCGCCTTCGAGCTCGGGCGAATTTCCTGCCATCGCTCCTTCTGGCGTTCGTATCCTTGTTGTCGATGACGATCCGCGCGTTCGCCGCGCGATCGCGAACGCGATGATGCGGGCCGGGTTCCATGTGTTCAGCGCCGAGGACGGTCTGCCGGCCCTGAAGATCGCGGAGCAAACGCCCCCCGATCTCGTCATCATTGACTTCAACATGCCCACCCCGGGTCTCGAGGTGGTGCGCAAGCTCAAGGACCTCCACGGCCCCGCCGTGTGGATCGCGGTGCTCTCCGGTCAGGACGACGAGGCCACCCGCTCGCTGTGCTTCGACGCCGGCGCCGACGATGTGATGTCCAAGCCCGCGCAGATCGGCGAGCTCAAGCGCCGCATGCTCGCCGCCGCTCGGACCCAGCAGGCCTATGTCGAGACTCGCCTCAATGTAGAGCGCAACGATCGTCTCCTCGCCTATGGAGCGGAGGCCGCGGCGATGCTCGCGCACGATCTCAACAACGGCCTGGCCGTGGCGCTCGGCAACATGATGTACGTGCAGGACGTGGTGACCCTCGGGGACGAGGAGGCGAAGGCGCTATCGGCGACCGTTCGCGCGCTCCGTCGGATGTCGGGCCTGGTCGCGAACTTCGTCGACATCGCCCGGTTCGAGGATGCGGCCGTGAAGCCGAAGGTCGAGCCGACGAACCTGCGCGCGATGATCCACGAGGTCGTCGAGGTTCACGCCGTGGGCACCAGCACCGTGCAGTTCGAGATCGATTGCGATCCGTCCCTGGTCGGCAACTACGACAGCGCCCTGATCGAGCGCGTGATGCACAACCTCGTCGGCAACGCGCTCCGCTACTGCAACAAGGGCGGCATCATCAAGATCTCCGGTCAGATCAACGATCTGCTCGACGGTCCGGGTGTCGAGCTGCGCGTGTTCAACAGCGGCCCCGCCGTTCCCGAGGCGCTCCGCGACAAGCTGTTCGCGAAGTATGCGAAGGGCTCGAACGGCAAGCGCGGCTTCGGTCTCTACTTCTGTCGCCTTGCGTGCGAAGCCCACGGCGGATCGATCGCGTACGAGCCTCATCCGGATGGCTCCGCGTTTCGTCTCCGACTGCCCGGCCGCTCGTAGATCAGATCGGGCTCTCGCTCGATGGGATCGATCGCGCGCGAGCGCGGCCGATCCTCCGGAGTGATCACGCCGATCCATCGAGCCGTAGAATGTGTTGCCCAACCCACTTTCTACCGGGTGTGGAGATACCCCGTGGGTACGGCGACCTGGCGATGGACTTGATGTGGGTTCAGGTATCCCGCCTGAATCTTTACCAACAACTTCCGTAAGATAACCCACCGCTATCCGACCTGGTGCTGGCACCGCATTCGCACAGAGACAGAAGCGATGCAGCCTTCCTCGCTCTCTACCTGGCGTACCCAGTTCGCTTCTGAAATCGTCGGCGAGTCGCCGGTCATCATCGAAGCACTGGAGACCATCCAGTACGTCGCGAACACGGACTGCAGCATCCTGATCACCGGCGAGACGGGTACCGGCAAGGAGCTGTTCGCGCGCGCCGCGCACCGCGCCTCGTCGCGCCGCGGTCGCCCGTTCATCCCGGTGAACTGCGCTGCCATCCCGGAGACGCTGCTCGAGACCGAGCTGTTCGGCCACGTCAAGGGCGCCTTCACCGGCGCGCAGAACGCTCGCCCGGGTCGCTTCATGTCGGCGAACGAGGGCACCATCTTCCTCGACGAGATCGGTGACCTGCCGCTCTCCGCACAGGCCAAGCTGCTCCGCGTCCTCGAGGAGCGCACCGTGTGCCCGGTCGGTTCGGATACCGAAGTTCCGGTCGACGTTCGCGTCATCGCCGCGACGCACCACAACCTCGAGCAGATGGTCGCCGAGGGGAAGTTCCGCGCCGACCTCTATTTCCGCCTCGCGGTGGTTCCCGTGATGCTGCCCGCCCTGCGCGAGCGCCACGACGACATCATCACCATCGCCGAGCTCTGCATCGCGAAGGTTCGCGCGCGCATCGGTCGCAACGTCGAGGGTCTCGACGAGTCGGGCAAGGCCGCGCTCTGCGCGTATCACTGGCCGGGTAACGTCCGCGAGCTCGCGCACCTCATCGAGCGCGCCGTCCTCCTCGCGAAGCGTTCGCGCCTCGGCGCCGCCGATCTCGCCATCCCCGGTCAGAAGAACGTGAAGTTCTCGCGCAACGTCGACACGAACAACGTCGTCTCGCTCGGCATCCCGCAGCCGGCGATGGCGTCTGGCACCGGCGCGTTCGCGAGGCCTTCGCTCCCCGAGATGTCGAACACCGACACCCTCGACCTCCGCGCCGCTCTCGAGCACCTCGAGCGCGACCTGATCGACCGTGCGCTCACCAAGGCTGGCGGCAACCGCACCGAAGCGGCCGCGCTCCTTGGCCTGAACCGGACCACCCTTGTCGAGAAGCTCCGCAAGTACGCGGCGTGATCTCGAACATCGGGGACGCGCCTGACGTGGACAACTTGCTCCAGGCAAGCCGTCGGGGCGTCCCTCACCTTTTCACTTGAAGCCGGTCGCGTCGATCTCGTGCCGCTGCAGTAGCCGCCGGAAGTTCGTGCGATCGATCCCGGCGAGCCGCGCCGCCTCGGAGATCGAGCCCTTCGCGATCCACATCACGCGTACCAGGTAGTCGCGCTCGAACACTGCGGCCGCGCGCTTCTTGCCCTCGGCGAGCGACACGATCTCCTCGTCTTCGCGCAGAAAGATCGGCCGCGTGCCTTTCGCGCGCGGCGTGATGTTCTCCGGGAGCGACTCGGCGCCGATCTCGTTGGTGGTGCGCATCGCGATCGCGTGCAGCATCGCGTTCTCGAGCTCGCGCACGTTGCCGGGCCACCTGTAGGCGTTGAGCGCCTCGAGGGCATCGGGCGTGAGCGCGATGAGCTCCTTCGTGTGCTTCTTGAGGAAGTGCGCCGCGAGCAGTGGGAGGTCGTCGAGCCGATCGCGCAGCGGCGGCACCGGCACGGTGACCACGTTGAGCCGGAACAGGAGGTCCTGCCGGAACCGGCCCTCGGCGACCGCCGCCTCGAGATCCACGTTGGTCGCCGCGACCACGCGAACGTCGACCGACTTGAGGCCCGTGGATCCGACGGGCCGAACCTCGCCCTCCTGGAGCACGCGGAGCAGGCGACCCTGGACGGCCATCGGCATGTCACCGATCTCGTCGAGGAACAGCGTGCCGTTGTCGGCCTCGACGAACACGCCGGGCCTCTCGGTCGTGGCGCCCGTGAACGCCCCCTTCGTGTGCCCGAACAGCTCCGAGTCGATCAGCGTGTCGGGGATGGCGCCGCAGTTGAGCGCGATGAACGGGCGACCGGCGCGGTGGCCGCGTTCGTGGAGGGCGCGCGCGATCAGCTCCTTGCCGGTGCCGCTCTCGCCGCGGATCAGGATCGAGACGTCCTGCTTCGCGAGCCGTGCGATGCCCGCGCGCAGGGTCCGGATCGGCGCGGAGACGCCGATCAGCAGCCGGTCGGTAAACTCGTCGCCGGTATCGCGCTGGGCGCTGTGCGCGCGGAGGCGGGCGTACCGACCCGCGGACTCCACGATCGCCATCAGCTCGACGGGACGGAACGGCTTGGTCAGGTAGTAGAACGCGCCGGCGCGCATGCACGCGGTCGCGGTGCGCGCGCTGTCGTCGCCCGTGAGCATGATCACGGATGCCAGCGACCCGGTCTGCCGGAACCGCTCGAGCACCTCGATGCCGCTCATGCCGGGGAGGTTGACGTCGAGGAGGACCACGTCCCACGGCGACTCGCGCAGATCGAGCCGCGTCATCACCGAGAGCGGATCACCCGTGGTCTCGACGCCGTGGTCGCTGCTCTCGAGCTTCCGCGCGATCGCCCCGGCGACCTCCAGATCGTCCTCGACGACGAGACATCGTAACTTGTCCTGCTCCGCCACCACGAGGGACCAGAGATAGCACCGGTCGATCGACCAAATCTACCTTCGTCGCCCGTGTCTCACGGCTCCTTGCTGGGCCGCAGGTCGCCGAGCGGGGTTGCCGCGTTCGGACGCACCCGCACCGGCACGCCGCCCTGGATCGCATCGATGTCGAGCGGCGACTCGGAGTCCGCGTCACCGAGGATGATGACCGGGCGCGTGTCGTTGACGTTGAAGGTGAGGGGGTAGTGAGCGATCGTCTGGTCGTCGGCGTTCTTCGAGAAATCCGGAAATGGCACGGTGAGGCCGTAGGCGGCGTCTGCGAGGCACGTCTCGAACGACGTGCTGGCGATTCCGGTCATCGTGACCTGCGTGACCTCGCCGCGGCCCATCCGCAACTCGAACAGCACGGTCCCGGAGAGCCTGGGCTCGGTACCGAGCGCGCGCTGGTAGCAGGCAAATGCTCTGGGCTGCAACTGATCCCGGAACAGCCGCTCGAGCGTGAGCTTCGAGATCGCCGAGGGTGGCGTGACGGTGACGAGCTTCGGGATGGTGAGCACGGACGGGCGCGGGTCCTCGGTCAGCGTGACGCGCTCGTACGGCCCGCCGCCCTTGACCATGGCCTTACGACTGGCTGCGACCTTGCCTTGCGTACTGAGGACCGCATACGCGAGGCCGTCGCGCGCGAACGGATGCGCGGTGAGGGCGCGCTGGAACACCTGCTCGGCACGCTCGCGCTCGTCCTCGTCGGGAGACACGATCGTGGTGAACGCGGGGCGCTCGAGGTCGATGTTCGCGAGCGCGACGGTGGCGATCGGCGCGGCGGGTCCGGTGCGCGGCGCGATGCGGATCGCGGAGTCACCGTGGCCGGTGAGCACGAGCTTCGTGGCGCTGCCCTTGTGGATCACCGTGCGCGTGAAGCCGCTGCCCGAGCGCACGCTCGCCGGAATCTCGAGATCGCCGATCGCGAGCTCGAGCCAGCTCGGCCGGAGCCACTCGTCGACGATCTCCAGCGCGCTGTCGATCTCGTCGACGGCGAGCTCCACGAACGAGCCGCCGTAGAGATTCACCGGCGAGCGGAGCGCCGCGGCATCCGGGCTCCTCGTTCGATCGGGATCGAGCACGACCGCGAGCACGTCGACGGTGCTGGTCATCAGATCGAGCGAGCGCGTGAGCTCGGAGCCCGAGGGATCGCCGAGCACGCCGTCGCTGATCACGATCACCATGGTCTGCGCGCGGGCGCCATCGGTGATCGCGGTGTGGGCGAGCGCGAACGCGCTGGTCAACGAGCTGCCGTTCTGAGGTGGGTGCTTGATCACCGCGGCCTGAAGCGCGGCGACCGCGCTCGCCGTCCCCGGCTTCCACGTCTTGAACACGCGCTCGGCGGCGCGGTCGTAGATGATGCCCTCGATCTCCACGCCCGCCGGGAGCGCGTCCGCGATCGTGCCGATGACCTTGCTGACGTTGCCGCGCCCGACCAGCTCCATGCTGCGCGAGCCATCGATCACGAACAAGGCGCGCCGCGCCTGGACCGTCGTCGTCTTGATCGGCGGTGCGGCGACGGTCACCAGCGTCGCGGTCCAGCCATCGACGAGCGGCTGCGACTGTGTCCACACGATCGGCTGGCGCCCGGTGATCTCGAGCGTGGCATCGATCTCCACGTCGTCATGGTCGACGACGAACGTCGCGGAGGACTTCGAAGTGCCCGCCTTGCCGATCCGGAACCCGGAGATCCGCGCACCGGGGCCCGCGCTCGCACGCACGGCGCCGCGGCACGCGGTGAGCTTGCCGTCACCGCCGCGACCGGGAAGGACGAGGCGAATCGCGCCGCCGCGGATGTCGCCGACCATCGTGTAGCGCGTGGTCAGGAGCACCTCGTGATCGCCCGCGATCGGCTGGACGCGGATGAGGTACTGCCCCGGGTCATCGACGCCCTGCGCGGTGAGCAGCGCGGGATCTACGCCGATCGCGAGGCGAGCGTTCACGTCGACGGTGGAGAACGCGCCGGGGATCGCGAGCGCCTGCTCCGCGCCGCGATCGCCCTTGAACGTGAAGCCGGTGATCGTCGCACCGCGCGGAAGATCGAAGTCGTAGGTCGCCGCCATCTCGCTCTGGCCCGGGTTGACGATCCGCTGGCGGACCTCGACCTGAGCGAGGGCACCGCGCATGTCGACATCGATGTCGCAGGTGGCCTCGAACAGCCCATCGCCGCCGAGCGTGGTGTCCGCCCATGCAACCCGGGCCGAAAGCAAGAGCGCGGCGGTCGCGACAAGCTTCATGGTGCTTGGACAACCACGCTCGGGTTCGGTTGCAGTTACAATGGGATCGGTGCAAGCGCCTGCCTCGCGACCTCGGATCGGCGTCGTTCTGTCGGGCGGTGGGTCTCGGGGTGCGTACGAAGCCGGAATCATTCACTACATCCGCACGGACCTGGCGAAGCGCCTCGGCCGCCACGTGCCGATCGACATCGTCAGCGGCACGTCCGTCGGCGCCATCAACGCCGCGTTCCTCGCTGCGACGATGTCGGATCCCGACTCGCAAGCCGAGCAGATCAACACCGCGTGGCGTGCGCTCCGGCTCGAGGAGCTGATCAGCCTCCGCGCGAAGGACGTGCTGCGCGCCACGAAGATGCTGCTCGGCGGCGATCCGCCCCCACCGGCGCCGGGGAGCTTCCGCTACGGCGGGCTCCTGGATACCAGCGGTCTCGAGCGGTTCGTGATCCGCACCATCCCGTGGCGCGGCATCGATCGCAGCCTACGCGAGCGCCACCTCCACGCGATCAGCGTGTCGGCCACGCACGTCGGCACCGGGCACACGGTGGTGTTTCTCTCGAGCGCGGAGCCGGTGCCGCGCGAGTGGAGCCGCGACCCGTTCGTGCGACATCGCGCGGCGCGCATCGGACCTCGCCACGTGCTCGCGTCGGCCGCGATCCCGATGTTGTTCCCGGCGGTGAAGATCGGCGAGGAGTTCTTCACCGATGGCGGCCTGCGGCAGAACACGCCGATGTCGCCAGCGATCCGCCTCGGTGCCGATCGGCTGCTGTTGATCTCGCTGCGCCACGTGGCTCCGGAGCCGAAGGCGATCCAGAAGGAGCGCACCGAGGCGTATCCGAAGCCGCTGTTCCTCGCCGGCAAGGCGCTCAATGCGCTGCTCCTCGATCACACCGAGTACGATCTGCAGCGCATGCAGCGGATCAACATGATCCTCGAGGCCGGCCATACCTCGTTCGGCGACAAGTTCGAGCAGATGATGAACCACGAGCTCGTGCGGTTGCGCGGTGCGCCGCTGCGCCGCATCCAGGCCGTTCACATCCGGCCGAGCGAGGACATCGGTGCGCTCGCCGCGGACTTTGTCACGGCGGGGCGCATGCGCGTGAAAGGCATCATCGCGCGCAAGTTGATCGAGCGCCTGTCGGCCGGCGAGGCGCGGCACGAGAGCGATCTGCTCTCGTATCTGTTGTTCGACGGTGATTTCGCGACGGAGCTGATCGAGCTCGGGCGCCGCGATGCGGCGAAGAAGGAGGACGAGCTGGCCTCGCTGTTCGACGTGCTCTCGCAGGTGCAATCGCCCGCGAGGTAGTACGCTTCGCGGCATGTTCAGCCGATTTCTGACCCTCGCCGCCGCGATGCTCGTCGCGTGCGGTGGCTCGAAGCCGACCACGAGGACGACGGACACCACAACGGTGACGCCGCCGACCGGTGGCGGTGGTACCGCGGTGACCGCGCCGGATGCGCTGCCGCTGTGGCCGCGGGTCAAGAAGGGCGTCCTTCCGAACGGCCTGACCTACTACATCCTCAAGCACGGCAAGCCGGAGAACCGCGCGTACCTCTGGCTCGCCGTCAACGCGGGCTCGATCCTCGAGGATGATGATCAGAACGGCCTCGCTCACTTCGACGAGCACATGGCGTTCAACGGGACGAAGCGCTTCCCGAAGGCCGACATCGTCAACTACCTCGAAAAGATCGGCATGCGGTTCGGCGCCGACCTCAACGCGGAGACGAACGCCGATCAGACCGTCTATCAGCTCGAGGTTCCGACCGACAAGCCGGAGTTCGTCGGCAAGGGCCTCGATATCCTCCGCGACTGGGCCGGCAACGTCACGTACGATCCGGCGGAGGTCGAGAAGGAGCGCGGCGTGGTGCTCGAGGAGTGGCGGCTCGGCCGTGGTGCGTTCGAGCGTCTGCGCACGAAGACCGCACCGATCGTCTACAAGGGCTCGCGCTACGCGATCCGGAACACGATCGGCGACCCGGACATCCTCAAGAAGGCGTCGCGCGACACGTTGTACCGGTTCTACAAGGACTGGTATCGGCCGGACCTGATGGCGGTCGTCGTCGTCGGTGACGTCGATATCGCGCAGATGGAGAAGGAGATCCTGGCGCGGTTCGGCGATCTGCCGCGCGCCGAGAAGCCGCGCGCGCGCATCCACGGCGAGGTGCCGAAGGCGGATGGCACGCGCGTCGCGATCGTGACCGACAAGGAGCTGCCGTTCTCGTTCGTCGGCGTGTCGAACCTCGTCGCGCACCGCCCGGAGGCCACGAAGCAGGACTTCCGCCGCACGATCTCGGAGCAGCTCTACCAGGTCGTGCTCAACGAGCGGTTGAGCTCGATCGGCCGGCGCCCCGATGCGCCGTTCGCCGCCGCCGGCGTGCAGATCAGCAGCGACAACCGCGAGATCGATCAGTTCTCGCGTCAGGCGCAGGCCAAGCAGGGCAAGGAAGAGGACACGTTGCGTGCGCTGGTCACCGAGGTACTTCGCGTCGAGAAGCACGGCTTCACGCAGTCCGAGCTCGATCGCGCACGCGCGAACATCAAGCGCTCGGTCGAGGCGAACGCCGATGCCGAGGCGACCGCGGAGTCGTCCGACTACACCGCGGAGATCACGCGCAACTACTTCGAGGCCGAGTTCATGATCGGCCGCGCCGCCGAGCGCGACCTCACGCTCGAGGTGCTGCCGACGATCACCGTCGCCGACCTCAACGCGCTCGGGAAGAGCTTCGGTGGCGCGGAGAACCGCGTCATCATGTTCGCCGGCCCCGAGGGCAAGCCGCTGCCAACGGAGAAGCGGATCCTCGAGGTCATCGCCGAGGTCGAGAAGACCGCGATCGAGCCGTGGCAGGACGCCGCCGTGACCACCGCGCTGATCGCTCCGGGCAAGCAGCCGAAGCCCGGCAAGGTCACGAAGGAGAAGACCATCGATTCCCTCGGCGTCACCGAGTGGACGCTGTCCAATGGCGTCACCGTGGTGCTCAAGCCCACGCCGTTCGAGGCCGACGCGATCGCCGTCTCGGGTGACTCGCCGGGCGGGCTCGCGATGGCCTCGGCCAAGCAGTGGCCGAACGCGCGGTTCGCCGATGACATCGCGGGCCTCGGAGGCGCCGGCGAGCTCGACGAGGAGTCGCTCGGCAAGGCGCTCGCCGGCAAGCGCGTATCGGTCGCCGCGTCGATCGGCGAGACCACCGAATCCGTCGACGGCAACGCCTCGGCGCGCGACGCCGAGACCATGTTCCAGCTCATCTATCTCCGCATGACCACGGCCCGGAAGGATGCCGAGGCGTTCGGGATCTGGAAGTCCACCGTCGCCGAGCAGCTCACGAACCGGGTCCGCGTCCCCGAGGTCCAGTTCGCGATCCAGTCGCAGGACGTGCTGTTCAAGGGCAACGTTCGCCGCAAGCCGCCGACGGCCGCCGACGTGACCAAGGTCGATCAGGACAAGGCGCTCGCGTTCTACAAGGATCGCTTCGGCGATGCGTCGGATTTCACGTTCACGATCGTCGGCGAGTTCGACCTGGCGAAGATCAAGCCGCTCGTCGAGACCTACCTCGGCTCGTTGCCGGCAAAGGGCCGCAAGGAGAAGGAGAAGGATCTCGGCATCAAGCGCGTCTCCGGCGTCGTCAAGAAGGCGTGGAACATCGGCAGCGAGCCGAAGGCGCAGGTCTCGGTCTCGTTCATGGGCGACGAGACGTGGTCGCGCGACAAGGAGCGGGACATGTACATCTTGTCGTCCGTCGCGTCGATCCGGCTGCGGGAGATCCTCCGCGAGGACATGGGTGGCGTGTACGGCGTCGGTGCCGGCGGCGGGCTGTCGCGCGCTCCGCGCCAGGAGCGGACGTTCGTGCTCCAGTTCGGCTGTGCGCCGGATGCGGTGGACAAGCTGCTCAAGGCCGCGTTCGACGAGCTCGCCGTGATCAGCACCAAGGGCATCAGCGCCGAGTACCTCGACAAGGTGAAGCAGGCGTACCTCCGCGAGCGCGAGACCGCGATGAAGACCAACGGCTTCTGGGTCGACTGGTTGTCCTCGACCTATCGCTACAAGGACGATCCGACGATCGTCCTCGATCCGTCGAAGGTGGTCGCGCGCATCACCACCGAGAACGTCCAGGCGGCCGCGAAGCACTACATCGCCTTCACGTCGTACTACCAGGCGGTGCTGCTCCCCGCCGCCGAGACCGGCCCGAAGAAGCCGTGATCCGACTCCACGCCCTCGGTGTGGGCGATACCTTCACCGAGCGCCATCACACGCACGCGCTGCTTCTCGAGGCCGAAGGCTTTCGCCTCGCGATCGACTGCCCGGATTCGTACCGCCGTGTCCTGCGCGACGCGCGGGAGATCTCGGGCGCCGCGCTCGATCTCGCGGCGATCGATGACGTGTTGATCACGCATCTCCACGGCGACCACATGAACGGGCTCGAGGGCGTCGCGTTCTTCAAGCGGTTCGCGCAGCAGAAGCGGCTCGGGCTCCACACCATCGGCGCGGTTCGTACCGACCTCTGGGAGCATCGCCTCGCGTCGGCGATGAGCCGCTTGTGGGACGGCACGAAGTTCGTCGAGCTGTCGTTCGATGATTACTTCGCGCACGCCGAGATCAGCCTCGACGAGCCGACCACGATCGGGCCGTTCACGGTTCGCGCCCGCCGCACCACCCACCACATCCCCACGAGCGCGCTGCTGATCGAGCACGACGGCCACTCGATCGGCATCTCGAGCGACACCGCCTTCGATCCCGAGCTGATCGCCTGGCTCGGTCAGGCCGACCTGATCGTGCACGAGACCAACCATGGCCCCGCGCACACGGCCTACAAGGATCTGCTCACCGTGGCGCGCGGCCTCCGCGACAAGATGCGGTTGATCCACTACCCCGATACGTTCGATCTCGAGACGAGCGAGATCGCCGTGCTGCGCGAAGGCGACGTGCTCGACGTCTAGCGAATCCCCAGCGCGCCGACCGTGCCCGCCGGCGACACGACGCCGGCCGGCGCGAACGGCACCGACAGCGGCAGGTTCACGCGGATGCGCCCCGCGCCACCGCCGCCGCCGCCACCGACGGGGTTGCTGCCGCTCCCATTCGTTCCGCTCGCGGCCGCGGTCGTGCCGGCGGCGCCGTCGCCTCCGCTGCCCGTGTCACCGCTGCACTTCTGGCCGGCGGCCGGCGTGGCCGTGTTCGTGCCCGCCGCTCCACCGCCCATGACATCGCACGAGCCACCGCCACCGTTGGCGGCGAGGCCACCGGTAGCCGCGATCGTGACGAGAGGCGCCTCGAGGAGGATCGCTCCGCCGGAGCCAGCGCCCTGACCGTTGCCGCACGGGCCGTTGATCGCGCAGAGCGTGGCCGTGTCGCGCGTCTTTCCGCCGCCGCCGTTCGCGCTGATCCCGCCGCTCGCCTCGATCGTGATCTCCGTGCCCGCGACGAGCTGGATCGCGCCACCGCCGCCGCCCGGATCGGGCAGCACGGGATCCACGTCGAGCGTCTGACCACTCGCGTGGCCGCCGGGACAACCGCCGCGCAGCGGAACGATCTCCACGTTCCCGGAGATCGCACCGGCGGTGCCACCCTGCACGGTGGGAACGCCGCCGTTCCCACCCTTGGCCCCGGTGGTTCCGAAGCCACCGCCACCGCCGCCAGCGATTCCATTTCCGACGGTGGTACCGGCGCTGCCGGCCCGACATGCCGCATCGAGCGAGCCGGGACCGCTGACATCACGCCGCCCGCTCACGCTGACCCGGCCGCTGATGGTGATCGTGCCCGATGCGACGATCGCGAGCGCCTTGCTCCCGGTGACGGAGACGTTGGTCAAGGTCACGTCCTTCGCCTTGATCACGAACACGCCGATCGGGAGACCGGTCGTGAGCGATGACGTCGGTGGGGAGCGCGAGCCGCTCTGGTCGGTGATCGCACCGGAGTCGGTGTCGATCGTCGCCGCCCCCACGAGGATCAGATCGGGGGACTGCGCCGCTTCATCGAACGCCGTGGCCAGACCGTTCGATGGCGCGAGCTTGTTGCACCGCGCCTCGCTGATGTTGCACCCGAGGTTGCACGCCTCCGCGCACGGCGACGATGCGTCGAGCGCGGCATCGATCTCCGGTACGGACGCATCGACATCCTCGTTCTTGACGCTGCCGCATGCGGCGAGAAGGACCACGACCGCCCAGCCTGAATAGGTCTGCATATGCCTCGGGTATCTGAGATGGCCGGGCGGGTTTGTGACCGAGATTTCTGGGTACTCCGTGCAGGTAGGTGACATTGCACGAGATGCGCGCTATCCGTGCACGGTGAGCGACGCCTATACCGAAGCGGAGGCGCCGGATCCGTCACAGCAAGAGCGCGGCGATCGCCGCCGCCTGGCGGTCCTGTGGCGTCTCCTGCCGCTGCTGCGCCCGCACCGGGCTCGGTTCATTCTCGCGGTGGCCACCCTGTTCGCCGCGTCGGGAATCACGCTGATCTATCCGTGGGCCGCCCGCGAGGCGATCGACGTGGGCATGGGCCAGAGCACGTCCCACGACCTCGACATGATCGTGGTGTTCCTGATCGGCGTGTTCATGGTCAACGCCGTGCTCGTGTGGCTGCGGCACTACAGCATGAGCTGGCTCGGCGAGCGTGTGGTCGCCGATCTGCGCGCGCTGGTGTTCGACCGGATCATGACGCTGCCGCTCGGATGGTTTCACGAGCGGCGCAGTGGGGAGCTGGTCGGTCGGCTCGCGAGTGACGTCACGGTGGTCGAGGGCGTGGTCGGCAGCGAGCTCTCGATGGCGCTGCGCAACTCGATCCAGATGCTCGGCGCGATGATCCTGCTGTTCGTCATCGACGTGAAGCTCACGCTGCTGATGCTCGCGATCGTGCCACCGATCGTGCTGACCACGATCGTGTTCGGTCGCCGCATTCGCAAGATGACACGCGCGGTGCAGGACGAGCTCGCGAAGGTCTCGGGCCAGGTCCAGGAGTCGATCGGCGCGATCCAGACCGTGCAGTCATTCGTTCGCGAGGACTACGAGGCGCGGCGCTATCGCACGGGCGTCGAGGGCGCGTTCCAGAAGACGCTCGACCTCGTTCGCTCGCGCAGCTGGTTCTATGCGACCGCGATGACCGCGGGCTACATCGGCGTCGCCGCCGTGATCTGGCTCGGTGGTCGCGCGCTGATCCGGCACGAGCTCTCGGCCGGTGATCTGACGTCGTTCTTTCTCTACACGTTCCTCGTCGCCGGCGCGCTCGCGGATCTCGCGGGGCTGTGGGGCGCGTTGCAGCGCGCCGCCGGCGCGACCGATCGGCTGTTCGCCGTGATCGATACGGTGCCGGAGATCCGGGACCCCGTGGAGCCGAAGCCGCTGCCGGCGGGGAAGGGCGCGGTGACGTTCGAGGGCGTCTCGTTCGCGTACGCCACGCGCAAGGGCCAGCCGGTGTTGACGAACGTCTCGCTCGACATCAAGCCGGGAGAGGTGATCGCGCTCGTCGGCCCCTCGGGCGCCGGAAAATCGACGATCCTGTCACTCCTCTACCGGTTCTACGACGTCGATGCCGGCCGCGTGCTGTTCGAGGGCGTGGACGTTCGCGACCTCGCACTCGATGATCTGCGTCACTCGCTCGCGATGGTCGCGCAGGAGCCGGAGCAGTTCTCCGGATCGAACCGCGACAACATCGCCTACGGCCGCACCGACGCCACGCGCGAGCAGATCGAGCAGGCGGCGCGCGACGCGAATGCCCACGACTTCATCAGCGGCTTCCCCGAGGGCTACGACACGCTGATCGGCGAGCGCGGCACGAAGCTGTCGGGTGGTCAGAAGCAGCGCGTCGCGCTCGCACGCGCGATCATCGCGAACCCGCGCGTGCTGATCCTCGACGAGGCCACCTCGAATCTCGATGCCGAGAGCGAGGCCGCGGTGCAGACCGCGCTCGCGCGCCTGATGGAAGGCCGCACCACGCTGATCGTGGCGCACCGCCTTAGCACGGTGCGCGACGCCGATCGGATCGTGGTGATCGAGGGCGCGCGAATCGTGGAGGCCGGTCGCCACGAGGAGCTGATGGAGAAGCGCGGCACGTATCACCGGCTCGTCGAGCACCAGCTCATCGCCGACCACCGGATCGCGTCGTAGCTAGATCCGCTTCCCGACGAACCGGAACGCGATCGAGGTCTGCGGCTGACCGTCGACCTGCAGCGTGATGTCGCTCGACGTGATGCCCTGGTACGTCGTGGTCGCAGCGACCTCGGCCGCGGTGACAGTGCCGTCGTGGTCGTTGTCGGTCGCGATGCGCAGGCTGTTGTCGGCGCGCTGCGCGGTCAACAGGCGGGCGATCGGCGCCGCGAGCTCCGCGCGCACGGTCGCGTTCGGCAGCGCCATCGCGAACACGCCCTCGATGGTGTCGCCGGTGATCGTCGCGCGCATGGTCAGTGCATCGCCGACGGTCCAGCCCGGATCGGCGCTGTCCTCGGTCGCAGTGGCGAGCGAGCCGAGCGGGATCCTGCCCGTGCCGTCGCGGACGTCGATCACGCCGCCGGTGACGAAGCCCGCCGAGCGCGGTCCCTCGTAGTCAGAGGGCTTGACGTCCGGAATCGTATCGACGCTGACGCGGATGTCGTTGCCGCAGGTCGCGGTCGTGATGGCCCACACCAGGTTGTTCTTCAGATACCGATCGAAGCGCTCGGAGACCGAGAACTCCGGCACGAACGTGGTCAGCAAGTCATGCGCGTGGCCGAGGCCGTCGTCGCCGTGATGGTCACCGTCGAGATCGATGGACTGCGCCTGCGCGGCGGACGGATCGACGTGCGAGAGCCGATACGACGTGACCTCGGGGGTGCAGGGCAGCGGGATGTCATCGAGGCGGCTGTGCGATTCCTCGTCGGTGCAGCCGGCAGCCGCCAGTCCGATTCCAGCCACCAGGCACCACAGGGGAGTCTTGAACATCTTGACGTTAAGGGACATGCACCGATGACGAGCAAGTCGCGGACCATGGCCGGCGCACTGCAAGATGTGGCAAGACCCGTCACGGAGGCGGCAACGCGGCCTTGATCAGCTTGACGATCCGTCGCTGATCTCGACTCGATCCGTATACGGAACTGACATCGACGGCGATCTTGTTCGGCGTCGCGAGGTCGGTGGTCAGGCGCTGCGCCGGATGTGAACCGTCTTTCCACAACCGGACCAGACCGGGAGCTGCGCCCCACGTGAACGTATACAGGTAGGCACCATCGGCGATCAGATCATCGCTGTTCGTCAGCTCGCGCGCGATCACATGTACGCCACCGTCGGCGAGATCGATCCGGCGCACGGACTGATCGCGCTCGCAGTACACGTACACGGCCGTGTCATCGGCGGCGACCGCGGTGGGGCGGGGCAGGTTGGAGGCGATCGTCTTCGCGGCGCCGCCCGCGACGGGGATCGCGACGAGCGTTCCCCCGGTGTAGCTCGCCGCGTACAGCGTGCCGCCGTGGATGCCGAGCACCCCGCGCGCCAGGTCCGCGAGCTTCTTCGGCGCACCACCACCCACCGGCACGCGGAGGATCTCGGTGCGCTTGAACATGGTGATGTAGAGCGCGCTCGCATCACCCGCGGACTCCTCCGGGAGATCGAGGAGGCCCTTCACGCGCATCGCGTGCACGCTGCCATCCGCATCCACGCGCAGCAGATCACCGCGCGATGTGGCGAACACGTCGTCGCCGGCGCGGAACACGTGGAACGCGAAGTTCGGGTGCTGCGAATCGCTGAGCTGCACGGCCGCGGTGTGGCCGTCGCTCGGCATCGACCAGATCGCACCGAGGCTATCCGTCCACACCAGCTTGTCGCCGACCACCACGAGGCTGGTCGGCGCACTCGGTACATCCAGGTCGAACCGCGCGGTCACCGTCGCTGGCGGCGGTACGACCCCGGGCACCACCTCGGGCTCGGGTGGCGGCTCGAGCCGCGGTGGCGGCGCGCTGGCGCCGCATGCCGTCAGGACCACCAAGGCGAGGCGCCACGTCACCCGGCGATTGTGGCACGGTACGGCCATGCGAATGGGTCATGTGCTGGTGGTCGCGCTCGTGCTCGTCGGGTGCAAGAAGTCCGAGACCTCGGTGACCACCGGGTCGGCGGGGTCCAATGGCATCGCGCCGGCGAAGGCGCCGCCGACGAAGAAGTTCGATGGACCGAGCGTCTCGCCGGTTGTCACGAACAGCGTCACGTTCGTGGCACCGAAGGGCGCCACGTGGTGGGGCGAGATGAACTTCGCGTGCTACCGCGCCGTGATGAGCCTCTCCGGCACGGCGAAGGCCGGCGAGGCGTTCGAGAAGCTCAGCCCGAACGTCATTCCCGCGATGGCCGCCGGCGGCATCGATCTCGGTCGAGACCTCGCCGCGGTGGGCGGCTTCGATTGCGGCGGATCGCCGTGCATGTACGTCGCCGCGAACATCGCGCACCCCGAGAAGATGGGCGAGGTCCTGAAGATCCTCGCGCCCGCGTCGCCACCAAAGGATCTCGGCAAGGGCCATTACCAGCTCGAGACCCCGGGCGCGAATGGACCGCGAACGATCCACGTCCGCGTGGTGCCGATCCAGTGGGAGGGCGATCTGCCCGACGATCGCTGGTCGCAGGAGAGCGGCAAGGCGACGCACGTGGTGTTCATCGGCGGCATCGATGGCAAGAACGTCGATCTCGATCCGCTCGTCTCGCTCACCGACGGCGCGACCGGCTTCGCGATGGTCAAGGAGACCGAGGCCGTGCTCTCCGATACGCATGGCCGCTTCATCATCGGCGCGGTCGGCGCGCGCGACTTCCTCCCCGGCTTCCGGATCGATAAAGCGCGCTTCGCGGTCGGCGCCCCCGGGACCGACACGCCCGATGCGCTGATGAAGCTGATGAGCTCGCATCGCTCGATGGACGTGCAGGTCGAGCTCGCGCTGTCGCCGGCACCGAGCGCGACCGACGTGGACGGCTGGATCGCGATGGCGAAGGGGTACATCGGCAACATGGCCGCGGGCATGCGCACCCAGTTTGCGGGGCAGGGCGGCCTGATGGACGTCTACTTCGACATGCTCACGCTGCTCGGCACGAAGTCCTTCCGTCACGACCTCAAGGGCAACGCGGTGCGGTTCTCGTGGCGCAGCGACCGCGTTCCCGCCGGAGATCTCACCGATCTCGAGCACCGGCTCGAAGCGGCCGTGGGTCCCGGCGGTCTCACGCCCTGATGCCGCTCGCACGCGCGACGTTCGCGCTGCCCGTCGGTCAGGTTCACGCGCTCGTCGGCGGTGACCCGGCCGCTCGTCCGCTCGTGTACCTGCACGGCTTCCCAGACCACCCGCCCACCGCGGCGCCGTTTCTCGAGGAGCTCGCGCGCACGCATCGCGTGGTCGCGCCGTGGCTGCGCGGGTACGCGCCGTCGCCGCGCATCGGCCCCTACGATGTCGACACCCTCGCGGCCGACGCGCGCGCGTTGATCGATCAGCTCGGCGGGCAGGCCGACGTGATCGGCCACGACTGGGGCGGCGCGATCACGTACACGCTGTGCGCGCAGACTCCCGCGCGCGTACGTCGCGCCGTGACGCTCGCGATCCCGCATCCGAGCACGTTCCTGCGCTCGCTCGCGTACTCGCAGCAGTGGACGAAGAGCTGGTACATGGCGCTGTTCCAGCTCCCCGGAGCGGGTTTCATCGCGCGTGCTCGCGATCTCGCGCTGATCGATCGCCTGTGGCGCGACTGGTCGCCGAACCTGACGCTCGATGCGGCGCGCCGCACCGAGCTCCACGCCTGCCTCGCGCAGAGCTTGCCCGCGCCCCTCGAGTACTACCGCGCGATCCTGCGACCGTTCACCACGCTCGTCGATCGCCAGCGCCAGGCCCAGGCGCTCGTCACCACGCCACTCCTCCAGCTGCACGGCGCGGACGATGGATGCATCGTCCCACCGACCGATGCCGACCAACGCTGGTTCGCCGAGCGCGTCCTCGAGGTCATCCCGAATGTGGGTCACTTTCTTCACATCGAAGCACCTGCGACGATCGCTGAGCGTGTCGGCCGCTGGTTAGCGTAATGTCGAACCGATGGCTCCTCGCCGGCCCGATGGCGCGGCCCTCCTCGTCGCCGGACACGGCACGCAGGGCGGCACCGCGCTCGACGCCTCCGGAGTCCACACCCTCGGCCAGGTCGGTGAGGCGCTCCTCGCGACCGGCGCGCAGTGGCAGATCCGCCGCCTCACCGCGACCGCCGGCGAGCGCTACTCCGCGGACCGCGGCACGCTCAAGCGCCACATCGACGAGCTGATCCAGGAGGAGGCGCGCGTCGTGGTCCTCGTCCTGCTCGGGACCGTGATCGACGTCGCCGGCGGGCTCGCGCTCGTCACCGGCGAGAAGCCGGAGGAGTACCCCGAGGAGTCCACGCTGCCGCTCGCGTGGGTCCACGACCGCATCGCCGCGGCGAAGGCGGAGCAGGTCGTGGTCGTGATGTCCGCCCACGGTGCCGGCGGCGCCGCGGCCTGGCTCCGCACGTTGAAGACCGCGAAGCCGTCGCACCTGATCGCGATCGATTCGCCGGAGTCGGGCCGGCCGCTGATCGATGGCCTGCTCTCCGGACTGTGCGGTGAGGCGCTCGATCCGCGCACCGGCACCGTGACGATGGCGAGCCTCGGCATGCACCTCGCGATGTTCGCGGCGGGCTCGATGCTCCAGACGTCCGAGGCCTCCGAGACCATCGCGCAGCCGCCACCGCTCGCCGGTCTGTGGGATGTGCGGCGCTCGCAGCTCTCGCTCCGCGGCACGCGCCCGCGGATTCCGCGCAATCCATCCGTCGAGGACGATCTGACGGGCTCGGTCCTTCCGGGGCGGTTTCGGATCGATCAGATCGTCGCGCGCGGCACGTTCGGCACGGTCTATCGCGCGCGCCAGCTCGCGGTCGAGCGCGATGTCGCGCTCAAGGTCCTTCACTCCGATATCAATCCCTCGTCGGAGGACGGCCGCCTGTTCGTCCACGAGATCCGCAGCGTGGGTCGCATCGATCACACGAACGTCGTGCGCATCCACCAGGCCGACATCACGCACGACGGCCGGTTGTTCTTCGCGATGGAGCTCCTCGACGGCCAGGACATCCAGCAGGTCCTCACCGGCGGCAAGGTCACCCGCGAGCGCGCGATCGATCTGACGCGCCAGCTGCTCTCCGGCCTCGGCGCCGCGCACGACGCCGGCCTCGTGCACGCCGACGTCAAGCCGGCGAACGCGATCGTGATCGAGAAGGACGGCGCCGAGCGCGTGGTGCTCGTCGACTTCGGTCTGTCGCGCCTGCGCTCTCCGGATCGCCCGGCGGAGTCGGCGGGCGGCACGCCTGCGTACATGGCCCCCGAGCAGATGATGGAGGGCCGCGTCGACGCGCGCTCGGATCTGTTCTCCGCCGTCCTCGTGTTCGTGCACCTCCTCACCGGCTGGCGCCGGCCGAACGCATTCGCGCTCCTGCCTCCGTTCGAGCTCATCGAGGACCCCGAGCTTCGAAAGGTGTGCGAGCGCGCGCTGTCGGCCGATCCGGCGCTGCGCTATCAGAGCGCCGCCGAGCTCTCCGCCGCGCTCACCGGCGCCGCCGCTCCGCCGCCCTCCGCAGAGCCGCCGCCGCCCGTGCTCCCGTTCCGGCACCTCGCGCCGCTGACCGAGGACGATCGCGGTCGGCTCCGCGGGCGCGAGGCGGATCTCGCCATGATCACCGAGCACGTGCTGTTCCGGCGCTGCGTGATCTACACGGCCCCCTCCGGCGTGGGCAAGACCTCGCTGCTACGCGCGGGCCTGATCCCACGCCTCGATGCGCTCGGCATCCACGCGACCTACGTGCGGTGCCGCGGCAACAACATCGCGGCGATCGCCGGTGCGATCCATGCGGATGCGTCGACGATCGCCGAGGCGATGATCGCGCGCCACGCCGCGCTCGGCGGCAAGCATGTCATCGTGCTCGATCAGCTCGAGAGTGCGCTCGCCGAGGTGTCCCCGAAATCGGATCTCGTCCGCGAGGCCCTTGGCTTCGAGCGCTGGCCGGCGGGTGCGGACATCTCGATCGTCCTCACGATCCGCGAGGACTACCTCGCGCGCCTCGTCACGCGCACGCAGGAGATCGAGGCGGGCATCCCGATCCTGCGGCTGCCTCCGCTCGGCCCGGGTGGCGCGCGCGATGCGATCACCGCGCCGCTCACCGAGGCGCGCCTCGTGATCGAACCCGAGCTGCTCGAGACGCTGCTCACCGATCTTCAGCGCGCTGCCGCCGCGCTCGGTCCCGAGATGGGGTGGGGCGCATCCCCGGCGATCTACCCACCGCATCTACAGCTCGCGTGCACCGTACTCTACGAGGCGCTCGCTGCGGGCTCGGCCACGCTCACGCTGGCGCACTACCGGCAGCTCGGCGGGTTCGACGCGATCGTCGGCGAATACCTCGAGCGCGTTCTCGATACCGAGCTCGCCGATGGCCGCGACGTGATCGCGCGCGATCTGTTCGTCGCGCTCGTCACCACCGCGCACGAGCGCGCGATCCGACCCGAGACGGATCTCGTCAGCATCGTCGGTGCACGACACGGAACCCACGAGGTTCGCGGGGTGCTCGAGGCGCTCAGGGCGCGGGGCCTGCTCGTGCGCGTGCGCGACGCGTCAGGCGAACCCGGGTGGGAGCTGGTGCACGACAGCCTCGTGCCGCGCGTGCTCGCCTGGGTGGACCGGCGCGATCTAGATCGACGGCGCGCCATCGAGCTCCTGCGCTATCACCTCCGCCGCTCGCGCCCCGATGCACCGAGTCTCCTCGGCCGTGCCGAGCTTCGGGAGCTCGCACCGTATGCCGATGCGATCACCGAGCTCGACGCGGAGTGGAGCACGCGGGCAGATGCCAGCGCGGGCTGGACACCGTCGCGACTGGTCGAACGATCGAAGCAGGTGCTGCGGCGCCGGCTCGCGACGCTCGTCACGCTGCTCGGCGCATCGCTGGCGATCGCGAGCGCCGGCTTCTATCTGCGTCACGTCGACAAGCTGAAGACCAAGCAGGAGGACTCGTGGAAGAGCCGAGATCTGGGCCGGTTCACGCTGTCCCTCGAGGTGTTCGACTGGGATCCTGTTACCCAGACCGAGCGTTCGGTTCCAGCGAGCTCGCTGCCGGGCCTCGCGTGGAGTCTCGTTCTCCCTCGCTCCGATGACCCCACGATGCCGGGCGAGGTATACCCGCCGGGCCTGATCGAGCGCGGCGTGTCGCGCGAGGTAGGTGACACGCTCGTTCACGACGTCGAAGCCCACGGCGGCCCTGCGTTCTTGGTCATCCAGCGCGGTGACTGTCAGCCATCGACGGTGCCGCTGCGGCAGCTCCCCGGCTACACGAAGCGCGAGGACGTTCCTCCCGTTCTCCACGTCCGCGTCCCGACGTGCGCGGCTTCGCTCGCCGATACGATCGCGATCCCCGCGGGCGGGTTCTTGCTGGGTGGTCCTGGTGATCCCCCATCCAAGGACGCTCCCGACGAGCCGCTTCACCACGTCGAGCTTCCCGCATTTCGCATGGATCGCACGGAGCTCACGAATGCGGCCTACTCCCTGTTCGGCACGATGGTCGCGATCACCGGAATCGCGACGCCGATGTATCCGTCGGACCCTGCGATCGGAGATCCAGCAGGTCCTCGGCGACCGGTCTCCAGTGTTGACTGGTACGAGGCGCGGGCGTTCTGTGCATTCATGGGCAAGCGCCTCCCCACGCGCGAAGAGTGGGCGCGAGCCGTGCGAGGTGGTGACCGCTTGCCCGACGGGAGTCCGAATCCGTTCCCGGTTCGAAACTTCCCGTGGGGCATCGACCCACGGCCTGGCGCGGCCAAGGTCGAAGGTGTCGGAATGCTCGGCGTCGCGGACGTCGCCACCTATCCGCAAGACGTGTCGGTGGAAGGTGTGCGCGACCTCGCCGGCAATGCCGCCGAGTGGACCAATTCAGCCTCTGCCGCAGGCGCGACGTTCCGGATCGTCCGCGGCGGCAGCACGCTCTACACCCCCGAGAGCGAGGTCGCTGACTACATCGCCAACGAGAACCCGCGCTCGGTGGGTCTGAAGTTCTTCGGAATGGGCTTTCGTTGCGTCGTCGACGCGCGATGACCCCTACGGGTACGTCGAGTCACCCAGATACGGCGGCTTCTTCGGCATCCGGAGAGCGATCGTGTGTGTCGTCCTCGAGTCGAGAAACAGCGCACCCTTGTCGTTCTGCGCCGCGATCTGCGTCCCGTCGGGCCCCGGCGGCAGCGACACCGCCGCGAGATCGAGCCACCACGTCCCCTCGGGGCCGCGGTTCGTGATCTTTCCCGTCCCGCCCGCCCAGATCTCCACCTGACTGAGCGGCCCTCTGACCTGCGCGATGCGCGCATGGAATCCATAGAACCGTCGATCGCCCTGCTCGCCGTCCGAGAACAGGTAACAGGTCGATTCGTAGTCGTAGCCGTCGTCGGGCGCGCTCGCGGGCTGGCGGGGCGGCTTGTTCGGAAGCGACTCGTAGTACTGCTGGCTGAGCCAGCACTGCCCGATCACGGCACCCGTCGGGAACATCGGCCCGATGGTGGTCATGCCGCCATCCTGCCGATGGTCATCGACCTGGATCTCCGCGAGCGTGATCCTGCCGGCGCGCACGGCGCTCGGGTTCATCGAGAGATCCACCGGAACCAGCGCGGCCTGTGACCAGTTGTAGATCCGCACCGGATCGTCGTCCCACCACGAGCACTCGCTCAGGCTCTTCAACGATCCGACGTACGCACCGAACCCGTAGAACGTAGTTCTGCTCATTGCACCCCTTGCTGTTGTGGTCCCCCCTCCGCCGCCAGAGCACGCGGTCGCTTAGACCGTCGGCAAACTAGTCAACAACGCGAGTAGTCGCTGCGGCGCGAGCACGGGATAGACGATGCCCGGCTGAGTGTCTCCGTCGGGATAGACGCGCAGGAAATGACCGTCGAGGATCACCTCGGCGACGTGGCAGTGGCTCGCGCGATGCGCCGGCAGTGCGAGCTCCGCGCTCGGGATCGCGAGCAGGCCCGGCATCAGCGCGCCGGCGGTGCGATCGACGAGGTCGAGCACCTCGCGTGCGAGCGAAAGGCTAACGGGATGTCGCCGCCACTCGCGCGTTGCCCCCAGCGCGACGAGTGGCAGCGAATCGATATCGAGGGTGCGCCGCGAGCGCACGGGCGCCGGCGTCTCGTCGGCGGGCGTCGGCGATTCACTCGCCGCGGAGAGGAGGAACCGCCACTGGTGGCTGAAGCCGCTCTCGTCGTAGTGCAGGCTGTAGATCGGGCTCGTGGTGCCGAACACCTCGAGGCCGAGCAGCTCGGCGAGGATCTTCATCGTGGTGCGCGCGCGCACGCTGACCGCGGTGGAGCAACCGAGCAGGCGCAGCGCGGTGACGCCGATGCGCGGCAGCACCTCGTTGTCCGCGATGCCGCGAAAGAACGCGCTGACCGTGGAGCTCTCGCCGTCGAGGATCCAGTCGCCGAGGCGGAGCAGGCCGTCGGGCGTGGAGTGGCCGATCAGATCGAGCGTCTTCGGCGCGGGCGCGGGATTGGCGACCGCGTGGACGAGCTGCCCGAGCAGCGCCTCGAGGGCGGTGCGCCCGTCGGCCTGCAGGTGATCTCCGAGGAGCGCCTGCAGCCGCGACACTTCCGCGTCGGGGTGCGAGGTGACGATGGAGATCCGGGGATGAGTAAGGAGGCGTTGCGCGCGCGGTGCATCGATGATCATGTGCGGTCCTTGGGCTTCTCTTTCACCCGCCCATCCCGCAAATCGAAATCGTTGATGAGGTTGTAGACGTGCGACCGAGCGAGGCCGAGATCGACCGCGGCCGCCGTCACGTTCCAGTCGTGCTTCTCGAGCGCCTCGAGGACGAGCCGACGCTGGAACTGCCGCGTCGCTTCCTGCAGCGTCACCGGTTCGGCGTCGCGTGCGGCCTTCGGAAAGATGTGGTGCTCGTGGAGCGCGTCGGCGCCTTCGCCGTGCGCGCGGATCACCGCGGCCTCGATCGCGTGCGCGAGCTGCCGCGTGTGGCCCTGCCAGGTCGCGTTGCGACACGCAACCAGCGCGCGCCACGACACCGTGATCGCCGGCAGCTTGTGGCGCTTGCACGCGTCGACGCAGAAGTACTCGACCAGCTCGGCGATGTCCTCGCGGCGCTCGTCGAGGCCCGGGACCTCGAGCGGCACGACGTGGAGGCGATAATAGAGATCCTCGCGGAACTCCTTCGCCGCGATCCTCTCCTCGAGGTTCGCGTTGGTCGCGCTCATCACGCGCACGTTCGCCTTCGTGGCGGCGCGCGAGCCGAGCGGGTGGTACTCGCGCGTCTCGAGGAGCTGCAGCAGCTTCGCTTGCGCGGAGCTCGAGAGCTCGCCGATCTCGTCGAGGAAAAGTGTGCCGCCCTCCGCCGCCGCCACCTTGCCAGCGCGCGCGCTGGTCGCCGTCGAGTGTGCTCCGCGCTCGGCACCGAACAGCTCGCTTTCCAGCAGGGCCTCCGGGATCGCCGCGCAGTTGAGCTCGATGAACGGACCATTCGCACGCGGGCTGTTGTTCGCGATGGTCTTCGCGAGCAAGGACTTGCCGGTCCCGGACGGTCCGGTGATCAGCACGTCCACATCCAGATGCGACACGTTGGAAGCAGCTTGCAGGAGGTGCGCCAACGCTCGCGAACGACCGACGATCTCGGGGCAGCGCAGTCGCTCGCGGATCACCCGCGTGTGGTCGGCGCGGTCCGGATCGCGATGAACCAACCGATCGGCGAGAGGTGCGAGCTGGCGCGCGAACAGCTCGGCGCGTCCGCGATCCGTCTGGCTGAACATCCCCGGGCGGCTGCGGCCCTGGAGATAGATGACGCCGATCGGTGGGTCGGTTCCTACCGGTGCACACAGCACGGCCTCGATGCCGTTGGCGCGGACGCTGGACAGCGCCGAGAACCGTTCGTCCAGGAACGCGGACGACGTCTCGATCGTCCGACCCTCGCTGAGCGCGCGCGAGATGATGCCCCGCGAGATCGAGGCGCGGATCGCGACCACGTCGGGCTCGCTGACCTGGTGGCCCTTCCAGAACCGCGGTGCGGCGCCGGTATCGTCGTAGAGCTCGAGGTAGGCGGTGACCGCTCCCGTGACCTCGACGATCAGCGCGAGCGCCTGGCCGAGCAACGGTTCGATCTCTTGCTGACCACCCAGATCGAGCAGTCGTCGGTAGAAGTCGCGCTCGCTCGCCAGCTGGTCATCTGGACGCTCTGTGGGTGCCATGACCGATCGAGTATCGATCCTTCCCCTGGCGAAATCGATGGTTGGACCGCCAACGCCCCGGCAGATCTCGTCCGAGTGTCCAGCCCAGAGGACACTCCCGCCGGGCTGAGTCCACTCCAGTGGACACTGGTCAGGGGTGCAGCAGCTAGCGGCACCAGGCCCTCAACTCGGGGTCGAGCGCGCGGGGATCCTCGATCCAAGCCCCGCGCGGGCGAGTGCGTCGGCGTTCTGGGCACGCCACTCGCTGGCCATCATGTCGCAGCATGCGCACTCGCCCTCGACGTGGTCGGAGCTGTCCGGCGGCGGCGGCGGCGGCTGGGCAGCGTCCAACACGCAGAACGGGCAGCCATCATCGAACGCTGCCGCCTTCGCCTCCGCCTTCGAGATCCCGAACGGCACGTGGGAGACGAACCGATCTCCACCATGGGCGAGCCGGATGATCGCGTCCCGCATCAGCCGCGACGAGAGCTCGCCGTCCTCGTCATCGATCCCCGCGGCATCCAGCACCGACCACAGCATCTGATCGAGGCGAGACAGGGCATCGAGATCGATCGAGTCCAGTACGTGGTTGTACAGCGCGTCCGCCACCGCGCCGAGCTTCGCGGGCTCGGCGTAGAGCGCTCGCGATAACGTGCGGACCCTGTCGTAGAGCGCGGTCACGACGTCGCCCCATTCGCGTGCGAGGGCGGCGGCGCGCTCGCGGCCTTCGCCTGACGAACGAGCGCTTCGCGGAGCTGCTGCTGCAGCGCCGGGTGCTCGTCGAGATGCGCGACGGCCTTGTCGCGGCCCTGACCGAGCTTCGCGCCACCGTGCGAGTACCAGGTGCCCGACTTCTCGACGAGGCCGAACTTCTCCGCGGTATCGACGAGCTCGCCGAGCTTGTTGATGCCGGTGCCATAGAGGATCTCGAAGTCCGCCTCGCGGAACGGCGGAGCGAGCTTGTTCTTGACGACCTTGACCTTGCACTCCGAGCCGATGGTCTCTTCGCCGCGCTTGATCGCCTTCTTGCGGCGGATATCGAGGCGCACCGAGCAGTAGAACTTGAGCGCGTTGCCTCCGGTGGTGGTCTCGGGGTTGCCGTAGACCACGCCGATCTTCTGGCGAAGCTGGTTGATGAAGATCAGGACGGTGCGCGTGCGCGAGATCTGTCCGGTCAACTTCCGCAATGCCTGGCTCATCAGCCGCGCCTGCAGGCCCATGTGCGCGTCGCCCATCTCGCCCTCGATCTCCGCGCGCGGCGTGAGCGCGGCGACCGAGTCGACGACGATCAGATCGATCGCGCCCGTGCGGACGAGCGTGTCCGTGATCTCGAGAGCCTGCTCGCCGCAATCCGGCTGCGAGACGAGCAGATCCTCGAGATCGACGCCGAGCCGTCGCGCGTATTCGGTATCGAGCGCGTGCTCGGCATCGATGAACGCGCACACGCCGCCCGCCTTCTGCGCCTCGGCGATCGCATGGAGCGTCAGCGTGGTCTTGCCCGATGACTCGGGCCCGTAGATCTCGATGATGCGCCCGCGCGGCAAGCCACCGATGCCGAGCGCGACATCGAGCGCGATCGATCCGGTGGGGATGACGTCGACTTGCTGCACCTCACTTCCGTCGAGCCGCATGATCGAGCCCGACCCGAACTGTTTGTGAATGGCGCGGATGGCCTCGCTGATACTGCGGTCCTTCTTCTCTTGCTCCGACATGGAACCTCCGCGCGGAGGGATTCCACGATGCGTGCCGTCGCAACTGCGCGGATTCTCGCGAGCCGTTGTCCGCGGCGTCCGGCTGCCGGCCGCTGTCCGGCCGGATCTCGGACGAGCGCGCGTTACGGCGCGAGGACGAACGAGCGCGAGTGGACGACGGACATCGATTGGTTGCCGCTGACCGTCGCGAAGTCGGCCTTCGTCGACGCGTTGGGGCGACCGCGGTATGCGCTGACCTGGAACACGTACTGCTTGCTCGCCTCGAGGTCGGCGCGCTGGATCTTCACCTCGCGCGTCGTCGTGGTGTAGATGCGCCGCTTGACGAGCGATCCGCCGCTGATCTCCCACAGCGTGACGTCCCAGAAGTCCGCCTTCTGGCTCGCCACGGTGATTCCCCAGCTCAGCGTCGTCGCGCCGGTGAACGCGGGAACGGGGACCGAGTCCGCCGATTCGAATAGCTTCGACTCGACGTTGCCGTCCGCGGTCAGCTTGATGGCGGTCGCGAACGCGACGTCCGAGTCGACCTGGAAGCCGGTGAGCCCGAGCGTCAGAACGGCGACGCCGTTCGTGATCGTCGCGCCGGACAGCGTCCGGTCGACGGTGGTCTCGGTGTACAGCGCCCGCTTGAACTTGTCCTTGAACAGCAGTGGATCGTGCACCGCGAGGCTGCTGTCGATCGACGTGCAGACCCGGAGCGGCATCATCACCGGATTCGCGAGCGCGACCTGATGGTGGACGAGATCCGGGGGACGGGTGAACGCCGGCATGATCTCGCTCGGTACGAATCCATAGTGCTGGCGGGTCGCCAGGTTGCCCTCGCCGAACGGAATGATGTCCGGGGGCAGCTGGATCGCATTCGCGGTGGTGCTCGTGCGCGCGACGGTGTCGTTCGCGGTCCACATGCCCATCACGGTGGGGTGCGTCGCCGCCTTGTCCGCCGGGAACGTCGCCGAGCCGATCGCGCGGCGGCACTGACCCATGATGTCGAAGTCGACGAGCACGCCGAGGTCGGTGGCGCCGGGTAACCCGAGCGGGCCGCTCATCGAGAACGTGCCGGGTGGTGCCTGATAGGCGTAGTCGAGCGTGGGGCCGCCGGGACCGACCACGACGGTCGCGCCGTCGGTGAACGTGCCGACGGTGAACACGCGGTTCAGCGTATGGTTCGTGGGCGCGTTGGTCGGCGAGATCAGGAACCCGGCGCCGCCCGGCACCGCGGGTCGCTGCAGGGGACCGAACAGTGGCTCGATGACGCGCGCGTCGGCGACGAGCCCCTGGTACTCGTGGACCACATCGGTCCCGCGCTGGTACACGAGGCGGAACGCGCCGGCCTCGGTGATGTCGATCGGGATCGTGACCGAGCCGTTGGTGTCGGGCATCCGCGTGACGAGCGGTCCCGTGAGCGTGCCGACCTCGAACCGCGTGAGATCGGGGAATGGCACCAGCGCCGGTGCGGGCACCGTGGTCGAGGGATCGAACGCGAGTTGCCAGAACCCGACCTGGATCGACGACCACGCCGCATCGATCGGGATCTCCACCGGCGAGTCGGGGAGCGCGGTGGTCTCCTTCAGGCCGAAGATCTGATTGCACCCGCCGAGCCCCGTGGCGACGAGCAGGCCGAACGCAGCGCGCCTCATGCGCGGGATCCTTGCACGGTCACGAGCGCGGGCACAACAACCCGCACTGTGCGCCGTGACACGCATTCAGCGGGCTAGTCGAGCTCGCACAGCGCGAAGCTCGCATCGTCGGCGCAATCGGTGGCCTCGACGCCGTCGATCACCATTCCCGAGGGGGCGGGCTCGGGCTGCGCACGCAGCTTCGCGGCGACGCAGCTCCCCTCTTGGGGCGCGCCCGGCGTGTTGCCCGTCCACGAGTACGTGCCCGGGCAGCCGGTCACGGTCTCCCACGCACCCTGCTCGAGCTGGCTGCCGAGCCAGAACGGCTTCTTCCACGACTCCTCGGTCTGCTTCGCGAGGTACAGCCACTCCTCGTGAGTCTCGACCACGACCAGGTGCGCGTCCTTGGCCGCGCAGAACGCCTTCGCGTCGGCGTAGGTCATCGCTCGATCCGAGAGAATGTACGTCTCCTCGAGCGGGCTCTGGCCGAGGCACGCGATGCTGTCGGGCCGCGGCGTCTCGCAGAGCGCGGAGGTCACCACGTTCGGTTCCATGCCAACGGGCAGCGCACCATCGCAGCTCACACCATCCACCTCGAGTGGTGCGCCGACGACGCCACACGCGGTGGCATCCGCGGCGACGTAGCGCGCCGACACTGGCGTCGTGACGGCGGGGCACCCGTCGACGGTCTCGCTCGTGTCGCCGATCATCTGCTGACCGATCCAGTACGGCCATGCGTCGGGCGTCTCCGCCCTGCCGAGCTCGTGCACGTCGTTGAACACGGCGAGGTCCATCCCGCGCAGCTTGCACGCGGTGCGCGCGTCCTGCCACGACCAGACGCCGCCGGGGCCCGTCACCGGTGCGTAGCGCAGCGGCTCGTCGTACAGAAACGCCCCGCAGCGATCGTAGTCCTCGAGCTCGGGAGGCGGATCACGCTCGAAATCGAACACCACGTTGCAGCCGCTCGCCGCGAGGAGCGAGAGCGCGAGAAAGTGTCCACGGCGTACCATCGAGGGCGAATTCCCAGTGTCGATCCGATCGATCGTGACATGGGGTATCCGTCGGGTCGCGCACGAACCTCAGTTCGTGGCGGGTGTACGCCACTCGGCGGCAAGCGCGCACCCCGGGAGGCCGACGCGCTTGGCTTCGTTCTCGAGCGCGGTCGCCTTGGGCTCGCCCACGAGCGGCTGGATCTGCACCAGGAACTGGCGCGACTCGGCGGTCTTCAGATTCGCGCCCAGGTAGTTCGCGATGGTCAGCGTGCGGGCGTCCTCGTCCACCTTGTCGGCGCCCGAGCGGGCCACCGAATCGCACAGCGCGGCGATGTCGTTCGCGTACTCCGAGCCCGGCGTCGCCGCGGCGACCACGGTCTTGGCCGGCGCTCCTGAATCGCTCTCTCCGCGCTGGCACGCGACGAGGCAGAGGAGCAGGAGAACGGCGGATCTCATGGTGCGGCACTTTGCACCCCCCCGATCTTGGCGTCCATGCCTTCCGGGCAAGGGGCGGATATGGCTAGATTCTGTCCATGGCATACGTCGTTGCTGACCCTTGTGTGAAGTGCAAGTACACCGACTGTGTAGCGGTGTGTCCTGTCGACTGCTTCTACGAGGGCAAGAATTCCCTCGCGATCAATCCGGACGAGTGCATCGACTGCGGCGCCTGCGAGCCGGAGTGCCCCACCACCGCGATCTTCGAGGAGAGCGAGCTGCCCGGCAAGTGGGCCGTCTACAAGGACATCAACGCGCTCGTCAGCGGCGCGAAGAAGGTCGGAGATGTCGACTCGAGCTCGTGGCCGGCGCACCTCAAGGACGCGGCCCCCGCCGCGGACACCTGGCCGAACATCACCGAGCAGAAGAAGCCGCTTCCGGGCGCCGATGATGCGGCGAAGGAAGACAACAAGATCGCCGCGCTGACGCTCGACGGCGGCTCGTAGATCCTTACGCAGCCGGGCCGTGCACGACGAGCACGGTGCACGGCGCGTGACGGATCGTGCTCTCCGCGACGCTGCCGAGCAGGAGGCGTCGCATTCCGCGGCGGCCATGCGCGCCGACCGCGATGAGATCGTGCCCGCCCTTGGTGGCGGTCTCGGTCACGACCTCGGCGGGCGCGCCCTGGACGAGCTCGGCGTGGACCGTCAGCCCGCTCGCGGTCGCCGCGGCGACGATCTTGTCGGCCGCCGCCTGTGCGCTCAAGACCACGGCATCGCGCACGGTGTTCCACGGAAATCGCGCCTGACCGAGGAGCGTGGCGCCCCACGAGCCGGCGGGGAGCTGCCATGCGTGCACGATCTCGATCGGCGTGATCGGCGTGCACAGCGCGGCCGTGTGCTCGAGCGCCATCGTCGCCGCCGGTGAGAAGTCGTGCGCGACGAGCGGCTTCGTGAACGGGCCGGTGGCGGCGCCGCGGCACACGAGCACGTCGATGGTGGAGATCCGGATCACCTCGGTGGCCTGGCTGCCGATCAGGATGCGCGCGAGACCGGTGCGGCCGTGGGTGCCGACCACGATCAGCTCCGCCTTGCGCTCGGCGGCCGCGGCGATCAGGACCTCGGCCGGGGGGCCGATGCGGCTCACGCACTCGACGTCGAGGCCGCGCTTCTGCACCTTGGCCATGCGGCCGGCGAGCTCGCGCGCTTCCTCCACGCGCACCGCCGCGCTGACCTCGCCGAGCTGCTTGAGCATCTCGTTGTCGACGTTCTCGATCGGAGCGTCGTCGGCCTGCGCGTGGACCAGCACGATCAACGCGCGGTGCTGCTCGGCGAGCAGGATGGCGCGATCGAGCGCGATGTCGCTGCCATCGGAGAGGTCACAGCCGACGACGATCGTGGTGAGGGACATCAGCGCGCTCCGGCGGTCAGGGTGATCGTGTCCCCGTCGATCTGGAGGACCAGCTTCGGTGCGCGCCAGGTGAACCTCCGCACCTCGTCGTCGCCGACCGTCTCCTTCGGCGCGCCGTGCTTCGCGGTCAGGATGCCGACCAGGGTGTTTCGCGTGCGCTCGGTGACCGTGGTCGAGGTGGTGACCTCGGTGACGGTCCGGCCGTTCGTGGTCACCTCGACGTGGGTCATCTGCGTCCCCGCGCCCACGCCGGCGACGTCCCAGTCTGCCGATGGCAGAAGCTTCGCGCTGGCTCCGACGAGGTCGAGCGACAGGGTAGCGAGCCAGTCCTC
Source organism: Haliangiales bacterium (assembly GCA_038203335.1). Taxonomy (GTDB): domain Bacteria; phylum Myxococcota_A; class Polyangia; order Haliangiales; family Haliangiaceae; genus JABFXX01. The sequence goes on from JBBRED010000005.1 coordinate 57,415, forward strand.
GGGCACGACGTACGCGCTGAACGCGAGGCTGCAGTCGGTCTGGCTGTCGATGAACACCGCGCGCTGATGCGTGATGTGGTTCAGCCAGATCACGGCGTTCTCGCTCTCGAGGCTCTCACCGCGCCCCCACGCATCGCGGAGCAACGTGTCGAGCGTCGCGCACGTCGGGATCTTGGAGATCGTGATGGTGCCGATGGCGCCGGTGGATCCGGGTCCGAGATCGACCTTGGCGTCAGTGGTGGCCGAGAACACCGACAAGGCGCTCCTCGCTTCCGGTGACAGAGCATCGCGATCACGGCCGATCGAGACACCATCGAACAGCCGGCCCATCGTCGCCGCCTCGGCGCCGTACATCGTGAGCGTGGCCGCGACCACCTCCTCGTGGTGTTGTCGTGCGGCCTCGGCACGTGCGGCCTCGTCTTCCCGAACGATGCGCGCCGCGTACGCGTCCTGGTCGACGACCGTCACGTCGCGCGCGGGCTCGTTCGGAGCGGTCGCGGTCTTGTAGGCCGCCACGCCGAACAGCGCGAGCACCGAGGCGCCCATCACGAACGTCGATCTCGGGGGGGCCATCGGCAGAAGGCTACTACAGCCGTGCTTCGTACGAGAGCCAGAACTGCAGCTCTGGATTCGGGTCGCGCTTGTCGGTGCTATCGCGCTTGTCGAGCCAGAACTTGGTGTCGAACCGCACCTGCAGCGTGTCCTTGTCGCGCAGCCGGAAGTCGGCCTGGACCTGCCCGGCGAGCGAGGTCTCGAGGTAGGTCGGCTTGGACACCGATTCGTTGAGGTAGCGCATGCGCGCGCGGAACCGAAGGTCCTTGTTCGGGCGGTAGCGCCCGATCGCCCAGACCGCGACGTCCTGGCGGAACGAGGTCTTCGAGGCCGCGGTCGCGTTGTCGTCGAGCAGCTGGTGCTCGAGCTGGAGCGTGAGATCGAGGTCGCGCTGCGGCTGGTAGGTGCCGCGCGCGATGGTGGTGAACTGGCGACCCGCGCACGGCACCGGTCCATCGATCGGATCGGTCTCGGTGATCACCTCGAAGCACTGATCATGACCGCCGCGGGTCAGATCCTTGTCCTGGTAGCGCAGCCACAGGCCGAGCTTGATCTCGTCGGTCGACCTCACGTCGGTGCGCAGGTAGGTGTCGAGCTTCGGCTGCCAGTTGTCCGCCTTGATCGACGACGGCGGCACCCAGACGTCGACGAGCGCGCGCAGCGAGTAGCGCTTGGTGGTCTTCACATAGCGAGCGCGGAGGCCGGCCTCGTCGCGCGCGCGCTGGCCATCGAACTCGTCGGCCTGGGCGATCGGCCGGCCATACGGGTTCTCGAAGTCGATGTCGTAGTACCGCGCGACGAGCTCGAGCTCTTCCTTCTTCTTCGTCGCCGTCATCCGCAAGATCGCCGCGGGGCCACCGCCGGCGAGCACGCGATCGGTGGCGTCGCGCCCGTTGGGATCGACCACGGTGTTGACGTTGAGGCCGGCCTCTCCGGAAATGTCGAGCCAGTCGCGGCCGAACGTGAAGTTCGCACCTGCCGCGCCGAACTGCCGGCCCGTCGGGTAGCGCGACCACTCCTGGAAATCCAGCGCGACGCCCTTCACGAGGTTCGTCTCGCTCGCGCCGTACGCGGTGACGCCGACCGAGTTCCGGCGGTCCGCGAAGTACGCGAGGTTGACGCCGACGAGCTTCTCGCCGAACACGTTCGGCAGCGTCTGGTACGCGAACGCCGGCGCGACCTGCAGCGGATTGCCGTCGGGGCGCACGTAGACCGGCGGCGCCTTGCACTCCGGGCTGGTGTCGTGCGGGTCGTCGCACAGCGAGCTATCGACGAGCTCGTACTGGTAGATCGATCGGGTCGACGCGGACGCCCAGCCGAACATCTGGAGCCAGCCGGCGCCGGCGATCTCGAGCTTCTTCACGCCGAGGCCCACGCCGAACAGCGCATCGCGCCACGCGAAGTCGGGCGTCACGTACTTCTGCGGCACGTCCGTGGGGCACGGCGTTCCGGCGAGCTCGCCCGTGGACTTCTTGCAGTCGCGATCGAGATCCGGGCCGTAGAACAGCTGGTCGTCGAGGTAGATGCCGTTCGGCGTGTAGTCCGACGAGTTGTCGAAGATCAGCTTCTGGCCGAAGCCGGCGCGGAAGCTACCGACGATCGCCGCGAGGTCCTCGGTCTCCCACTTGATGAACGCCTTCGGCGCGTGGAACTGGTAGCTGCGGTCATCCGCGATCAGCGCGTTGCGATTCTCGTCGTAGGTCGGGTCGCCGATCTTGAGGCGCGTGGTGGTGAGCGCCACGCCGGCGCTCAGGTGCTTGTACGCGGTGAACCGCGCGCGCAAGAAGCCGGGCGGCGCGAGCTTATCGCTGGCCGCGATCCGCGACATCACGCGAACCCAGCCGTGCAGGTTCATCGGGTTCTCGCCCGGCGGGCGGTTGACGATGAACACCGAGATCGCGAGCAGCTTCTCCGGCGAGAGCGCGCCCGCGGCGACGAGGTCCGAGGGGTCGCGAACGATGCCCTTCTGGAGCTCGCGGTACGCGATGATCTTGTCGACGTCGTCGTAGGTGAGGTTCGGGAGGCTGTACAGCTCGCTGCGGTTCGCGGTGGCGAGATCCACGCCGCGTGACAGCAGATCGAGGAGCTGGTCGTAGGTGTCCTGGGTGATGTCCTGCGAGGCGAGCAGATCCTCGAGGTCGGACTGGTCATCGATGTCGATGAACGTCTCGTACGGGATCGCAGCAGCAGGACGAGTGCCGAGCAGCACCGCGAGACACGCGAGGATCGCCGTGCGCACCGTGGAGGAACGTAACATGATCAATTGCACGGGATCGGGCTACACGCGCCCCACAGACCGCGGTTCGCTGCCTTCGCCGCGGACTCGAGGGCCTTGAACTCGTCGAGGCGCGAGTCCCCGTCGGGTGGAATGTGGAGCAGGCAGGCGTAGCCGCGCTCGAGCAGCCGCGAGTTGACCTCGACGCCGTCCACGCTGACGTACGCGAGCGTGCGGCCGAACCGGTCCTCGC
>JBBRED010000006.1:0-58842 GCA_038203335.1 Haliangiales bacterium
TGGGTCTTACCGCCAAGCCGCGGAGCCGCGGAGGGCTGGGTCAAACCCGTCGCGGACCCGCGGGAGATCGCGTGCGTTGTCGTCGTGCGTTGCGGCATCGACACCTATGGGCGAGCGCGCGAAAGCGCGCGCCGAGGCGGACCCGCCCGAACGCGCGCGGTCTCGGCAGAGCTCGCGACGAGCGAAAAAAAGACCTCCGCGGCTCCGTGGCTTGGCGGTAAAAACTCCGGAAGTGCCGGCGCGCGGACGTACGGAAGTGCCGGCGTGCGAACACCCGGCGACGTGGGGGTTGGTCCCGGCGCGGCGCAGTGACGACGGCCGTTCTGCGGCGAACTACTGCGGCGCAGCAGCGGTTTGCGGTGCGGTGCGCCGCTCTTGGCGGTTCGTCGCCAGCTCCACGACCTGCGGGTCGCTCCGCTTCCCGCTCCAGTAGATCACCTCGCCGTAGCGCATGAGGTCCGATGGGGTGATCACGCGTTCTTTGCGGCCGGAGCGCGCTTCGGTCTGCGATGCCCAGTACACGAGCTCCGAGCAGTAGAACTTCTCCGGCGCGTCGACGCCGAACATCCCGCCGATGTCGTACTTCGCGCCGACCTGGCTGCGCGCGCGGGACAGCGCCTCGGATTGATCCGCGGCCGTCATGCCGGTCGGGCGCACGATGATCATGAAGTGGTTGCGCGCCACGAGATCCGAGAGCGGGATCTCGCGAACGCCGGTGCCGATCGACTCGATGATGGTGTCGTGCTTCGCGTCGTAGATCGATGCGTGCGAGACGTCCTCCCCCGACGTGGTCGCGATGATCGCATCGGCCATCACGTAGTAGGAGCGGGAGAGCAACCAGTCACCATCGCGGGCCTTGTCGTGAATCTCGTGCGTCCACATCGCGGTGATGGCGGCATCGGCGGCCTGGTCGTCGGGGCGCGCCACGAGGATCGACGTTGGCTCGTGCGCGCAGCCCGGCGCAGCGACAAACGCGGCAAGGGCCACCAGGCAGGCGAGTCTCAGCATTGTGACGGGGGGTACTCCATGTAACGTGCCACCCGGAGAGGCCAGTGAAGACGCGGGGTTGCCGCACCGCGGTTGAACGTCAACCAGCTTTGAACGGTGAGGGTCGAACAAACCGTGGCTGGTGTGCGTCCACTCGTGCGAAAAGGACGGCCCGATGCGTAGTTACCTCGCGTTCACCGCAGTCTGTCTCGTTGCGACCAACGCCATGGCGGATGGCAAAACCCCGCCGCGCGACTACGCGAGCGAGGTCAAGACGCTGTTCCGGATCGGCGCCTGCGGCAACGACGACGCCGTGGCCGACAAGCTCCCGAAGAAGGCGATCATCGTGCACTGCAAGGAGATGTCGGATCTGTACGCGTCGTACAAGCGCGCGTGGGCCGACCAGGCGGGCGCGTTCATCGGCAAGCTGAAGCCGGCCGATCTCCCGAAGACGGTGGTGTACCCGTTCGGCGGTGGTGACCTCACCTCGGCGCTGGTGGTCTACCCCGAGGCGACGGAGATCACGACGATCTCGCTCGAGGCGGCCGGCGACGTTCGCACGGTCGATACGATCTCGAACAAGCAGCTCGTCACCGACCTCGACACGATCGGCGGCGACATCCGCCGGCTGTATCGCTCGGCGCACTCCACCACGAAGAGCCTGCAGGCCGCATCGCACTCGGAGCTCCCGGGCTCGCTGATGTTCGCGCTCGCCGGCCTCGCCGTGAACGGCTTCGAGCCGGTCTCGCTCCACTACTTCGACCTCGAGCCCGACGGCAAGATCACGTACGTCTCGGACGACACGCTCAACGAGCGCAACGCCGAGCTGATCGCGTCGAAGAAGGACAAGATCAAGAAGCCGACGACGCACTTCTGGTTCGAGCAGGACTCGGCGTTCGCGAACGTCGAGATCCAGTACCGTCCGCGCGGCGACGACAAGGCGCCGCTGCGCACGTATCGCCACATCGTGATGAACCTCGACGACGCACACCTCACCGCCGATGGCCGCGTGCTCGCGCACCTGCGCCTCAAGGGCAAGGTCGCCGTCATGACGAAGGCCGCGAGCTTCTTGCTCTGGTACGACGACTTCACGCAGATCCGCGACTACCTCCTGAAGAACGTCGCCTGGATGGTCTCCGACGCGTCGGGCATCCCGCCGAGCTACGCGGGCCCGGCGGGCTTCGAGCAGGTCACCTACGGCGAGTTCACCGGCCCGTACTTCATCATCGACGAGAAGAACACGCGCTCGGAGTTCGTGAAGCTGTGGAAGACCAATCCGCACAAGGACCTGCCGTTCCGGTTCGGCTATCCCGATGCCGAGAAGCACAATCACCTGATGATCACGCGGCCGAAGAGTGCGCCCTGAGCACGGCATCGCCGTCCTCGATCAGCTGACCCTCGCCCACGGCACCGTCGCGATCGTCGAGCTGACCGACGAGCACGTCGCCGTCGCCCTCGCGGCGTTGCCGGCCGCCGAGCAGGCGCACGCGCAGATGCTCTCGGGCGCGCGCCGCCGCGAGCTGGTCGCGGGGCGGTCCGCGATGCACACCGCGTTGCGCTCGCTCGCGCCGGAGCTCGCCGATGCGCCGATCCTCGCCGATGATCGCGGCGCGCCCGTCCTGCCCGCCGGCTGGTACGGCTCGGTCAGCCACAAGGGCATGCGCGCGGCCGCGCTGGTCGCGCCCGCCGGCGACGCGCGGGTGGGCGTGGATCTCGAGCTCGCCCGCCCGGCGCGCCAGGACATCGCGAGCCGGATCCTGACCCCGCGCGAGCTCGCGGCGCTCACGGACCGCGGGCTCGGGGCCACGCTGCGGTTCTCGATCAAGGAGGCGATCTACAAGGCGGTCGACCCGTTCGTGCGCCGCTACGTGGCGTTCACCGAGGTCGAGCTCGACGTCGTCGACGGCGTCGCCCACGTCACGACGGAGCTGCCGTTCGCGATCGAGACCACCTGGCGCGAGCACGCCGGGTTCTGGCTCGCGACCGCGCGCGCGCGCGCTCGCTAGCGCCGGGCTTTGGGGACGTCGCGGTCGAGCACGGTCTTGCGCTCGTTGCGCGCGGCCGAGCGGATCGCCTCGTCGCACACGGCGCGGACGTGCTCGGAGATCATGTCGGCGACCGAGTCCGAGCAGTTCATGCCCGAGCGGTCCTTGATGTACTTCTTCATCTTCGACACGACGATCAGCACGTCCTGGTCGGTGACGTCGGAGAGCGCGACCGTGCCCTCGCCGGTCCCGTCGAACGACGGCGACGCATCGGCCACGACCTTGCGCGTGGTGACCTGCGTGGGCGCGCTCGCCTGCGGCATCGGGCGCGGCGCCGGGGTCGCTCCGCTGCCACCGCCGGAGTTGACACGATCGGGCGTCGCGGGCATCGCGCGCGGCGCCGGTGCGGCGGCGGCCGCGGCCTGCTGCTGCTGCCAGTGCTCGCGAGTCGGAGCGAGGGCCTCGACGGCGTACGCGTCGCGGTGGCGCACCGTCGAGAGGTGGCTGTCCCAGCACACCACCGAGCAGAAGTAGAGCGGCATGCGGCTGCGGTTGCAGGTGGAGACGCTGCACTCCCAGTACACGGCACCGTACGGAATCTCCGTGCGGCACTCCGTGCACTTCATCCAGGCTTCGGCCATATGACTTGAACTTTACCCCTAGCGGCGGCGGCGGCGCAGCAGGAGGAGCACACCGATCCCCAGCGGGACCGCTCCGCCGGCACTGCGACCGCTGTCACAGCAGCCGCCCGAGTCGAAGTCCTCGACGTCGCAGCTATCCGCCGGCTCTCCGTCGGTGATATCGAGCGCGATCGTGTAGCTCAGCGTGCGACTCGCGTCGGTCTTGTCGGTGATCGAGAACGTGAGCGTGTCCGTAGCGACGACACCGGGGTCCATGCACACCCGGAGGTGCCCATCATCCTTGAGCGCCGCCTTCGCGTACTTCGGCATCGCGGTGATCGCGTACGTGTGCTTCTCGCTCTTCGGATCGTTGGCGTCGATCATCGCCTCGGCGGCGTGGCCGCGCACCGCGCTCAGCATGCGCGGAACGGTCGGCTCGGGACCGCGCGCCACCGTCACGCCGGTGACCTCCTCGATCCAGTCGGCGATCTTGTCGGGGCGCACGTAGATGCCGCCCTCGGAGCACCAGTACGTCGCGTCGTCGTACGAGCGCGACGTGACGCCGGCGAGGAACGTGCCGAAGTCCGTCGGTAAGTACAGCGGGCCGCCGGAGTCGCCGGGGCAGGTATCGATGCCCATGCCACCGGCGCCGAGCTCGCCGCGCGGCATCACCGAGTGCACGCAGCCGTTGTTCGCGTTGAGCGTGCAATCGGCGTCGGTGATCGTGGTCGTCGCCTCCTGGAGCTCGTTGATGTATTCCTCGTCGTGGTTGAAGTCGACGGGGCCCGCGCGATCGACCGCGCCGAAGCCGACGATCGAGACCGGGGCGCCGTTCTTGATCTCGAGCGACGCCCAGCCCGTGGCGATCTTGCGCGGCTCGCGTGTGGCGGCCTTCGCGAGCACGAGGATCGAGACATCCATCGTCTGTTGCGAGCTCGGGTACTCGATCGTGCGCGACACCGTGATCGCCTCCCCGTTCGCCACGCTGGCGAGCGATTCTGTGCCGATCAGCACCTTGTTGATCGCACCCGCGGGATCGTTGCAGTGCCCCGCGGTGATCACCACCGTCGGCGCGATCAGCGTGCCGGTGCACTCCTGATTGCCGCTGATGTAGACGGCCGCGACATCGGGCCACTTGCCGAGCGGCGCGTTGGTGCCGCCGATCACCGGCGTCGCCGCGGCGGTGGCGCGCACGTGCGGCGTTCCTCGATCGCTCTCGGCGCGCGCGGTCAGCGGCAGGAGGGGAAGGAGGAGGACGAGGGCCGTGGCGCGCATCGCCGGGCACTCTCGCACAACCCACCCGGCGGGCGCAGTGAGGATCTTGGCATCGGCGCGGTTTGCGCGCCACGTGCACGGTGTCGCGCTAAGCTCGCGGCGTGCAACGCCGGTTCGCCCTGCTGTTAACCCTGGTGGCCTGCTCGGGCTCTGCAAATCGCCCGAACGTCCCCACCAAACCTACGGGCAACGTCGACCCGGATGGTCCCCACCGCGCGGCCGTCGCCACGCAGATCCAGCCGTACGTCGATGCCGAGGTCGTCAACGGCCTGGTCGTTGGCCTCTACGACAGCGGCAAGCTCGAGATCTATGGCTTCGGCAAGGGCCCCGACGGCAAGCCGCCCGATGGTTCCACGCTCTACGAGATCGGCTCGATCACGAAGGTCTACACGTCGTTGCTGCTCGCCGATGCGGTGCAGCGTCGCGAGGTCCAGCTCGACACCGCCGTCGCGGAGCTCCTGCCGCCCGGCATCACCGTGCCGACGAAGGGCAACGTCGCGATCACGCTCAAGCACCTCGCGCTCCACGCCTCCGGCCTGCCGCGCCTCCCGCCGAGCCTCAGCCAGGTACCGAAGCCCGATCCGTACGGCGGCTACGGCGAGGACGCCCTGTACCGCGATCTCGTGGCGACGCAGCTCGAGACGCCACCCGGCACGCGCATCGTGTACTCGAACTACGGCGCCGGCCTGCTCGCTCACGCACTCGGCAAGAAGATCGGCGGCGGCTTCGCCACCGCGCTGCGCGAACGCATCCTCACGCCGCTCGGCCTCGAGGATACGTTCCTCGGATTTCCCGCCGGCACCGATGCGCGCCGCGCTCCCGGCACGAACGATGATCTCCAGCCGATGGCGCCGTGGACGTACGACGCGCTCGCGGGCGCAGGCGCGCTGGTCTCCGACGCGCGCGATCAGCTCCGCCTGATCGATGCGGAGCTCGATGCGTACGCCGGCAGCAAGGGAGCGCTGCGCGGTCCGATGCGCCTGACGCAGGAGGATCAGCTCGACGGACAGGGGGCGAACACCGGCCTTGGCTGGCAGGTCGACGCGGAGGGGCGCTACTGGCACACCGGCGCGACCGGTGGCTATCACTGCTTCATCGGCTTCGATGTGAAGACCCGCCGCGGCGTCGTCGTGCTCGCGTCGACCTCGACGTCGCTGCTCGATCGCCTCGCCGACACCCTCTACAAGGTGCTCGAGGGCGTGCCTCCGGTGCCGGTGAAGTTCCCGTCGGCGGAGCAGCTCATTCCGCTCGCGGGCACCTACGACTTCTCGGGCACGAAGCTGATCGTCACCGTCGGCGGCAAGCGTCTCTACCTCGAGGGGCCCGGCGAGCCAAAGCACCGGATGTCGCCGCTCTCCGACCACGAGTTCTTCATCGAGCCGCTGCAGGCCGCGGCGATCTTCCAGAAGGACGGCGATCGCGTCGCGCGCCTCGTGTTCGCGCTCGGCGATCACTCGATGACCGCGACGCGCGTCGATACGCCCGAAACGCCGGCGCCGTGACTACGGGCAGGCGACGTTCGGCGCGGGCTTCGTCGTCGACGTGAGCCACATGTTCGCGCACGTCGTCGGGTCATAGCCGGTCACGGACTTGATCGTCTCGAGCATGTCGGCCATGTGCGCCGCCTTTCCGCCGTTCGCCATGTAGAACGTGTGCAGCGCCTGATCGAGCATCGGCGCGCCGACCTTCAGCGCGACGGCGCGATAGAAGAACGCGCCGCGCATGTACGGCGCGTTCGAGAACAGGTGGTCCTTGAGGATGTCGATCGAGTTGCAGCTCTGCGGCCACACCTTGTCGGTGCCCGCGATGCCGCCGAGCTCGGTCTCGTAGCCGCTCCACGTCGCGGTGCCCACGGCGGGCGCGACCACGTCGAGCGCGCGGGCCGCGAGGTAGCTGACCGTGCCCTCGCTCAGCACGAAGTCCTCCCAGCACGCGATGCGGATGCCGTCGCCGAACCAGCCGTGTGCGGCCTCGTGGACGTTCGTCTCCTCGTCGGCGAGCGCGCTCGTCGACACGTGCCACATCGGGTGGTGCTCCATGCCGCCGTACTGGCCCGGGCCCCACTTCACCGACACCGTCGCGACCTTGTTGCCGAAGCGGTACGGGCCGATCGTGCGCTCGAACCAGTCGAACGCGGCGACCAGGTTCGCGGTGCCGGCCTGCGCGGCAGCGAGCTCGTTGGGGCGGTACCACGCGGAGATCTGTGTGCCGGCCATCGTGGTGCCGACGACGAGCTCGGTATAGGCGTCGATGCTCCACGCCACCTGGTACGACGGTGCCTCGGTGATCGTCGTCGGATAGACGGCGACCTTGCCGGCCGGCACGCCGGTCAGCGCGAGCGTCATCGCGGTGCCGTCGCTCGGGCGCGAGTGGCACGGGAACAGGTTGCCGCAGTAGTACGGCCACAGCAGCGTGAAGCCCGCGGCGTTCGCGCCCGTGAAGCCGGGATGGTTCTTGTAGTGGAACGCGATGTCCACTGTCAGCGGCGCGTCGCTCGCGTCGATGCCGAGGTCGATCGTCTTCGCGGTCGCATCCGCCTGGAACAGCACGGTCGCACCGTCCTGCATGATCGAGTCGATCATCAGGTCGCCGACCTCGAGCGTCGCGCCGGCATCGGTGCTCGGCTCGAGCGTGATCTTCGCGGTGGAAGCGAACGTGGTGACGTCGAACCCGAGGTCGGTCGCCGAGATGCCGCGCGTGGGGTTCGCGGTCGGGGCCGTTGGCGCCGCGTCGGGCGGGGGCGACGAATCGTCGCCGCAGGCCACGAGGAGCAGGGCGGTACCGAGGGCCAGGGCGCGCATGTTGCGGCGGACCATGCCGGGGGCCGGCCCGGCAATCAAGTACGAATCGCGGACCCTAGTCCTCGCCGCCGGCCATGCGATACGGGCCGAGCTTCGCCATCTCGGCGAGCTCGGTCGCCATCGCCGCTGCCTCGCGCTCCGTATACTCCTGGATCGCGGCCGACAGCCCGGGGTGGCGGATCCAGTGCGCCGAGTACGTGGGCGACGGGGCGAAGCCGCGCAACAGCTTGTGCTCGCCTTGCGCGCCGGCCTCGAACAGCGGCAGCTTGCGCGCGATCGCGCGATCGATGCCCGCGTAGTACGCGGTCTCGAAGTGCAGCAGGTCGACGTGGACGTCGGTGCCCCAGTAACGACCGTAGAGCGCCTGGTCGGACTCGAGGAACAGCGCTCCGGCGATCCGCGTGCCGTCGCGGACCACCTCGACCATCTGCATCGCGTCGGGCAGCGCCTCGGCGAGCACGTGAAAGAACCGCGGGCGGAGGTAGTCGCGGCCACCGTGGTTGTCGGTGGTGTGGCGATAGAACCGATCCAGATCGTCGAGCGTGCGCGCGTCGAGCTCCCGGCCCGAGAGCCACCGCAGCTCGCCGATCGCGGCCTGCGCCTTCGCGCGCTCCTTCCGGAGCTGCTTGCGCTTGCGCGACGTCAACGCGGCGAGGAAGTCATCGAACGTGGCGTAGCCGTGGTTGTGCCAGTGGAACTGGTAGCTCGCGCGCGGAAAGAACCCGAGCGTCTCGAGTTGTACCTGCTCCTCGCGCGTGCAGAACAGCCAGTGGATGGACGAGCACCCCGTGTCCTCCGCGACCGAGCGCACCGCGCTGATCAACGCCTCGCGGATCGGGCCGGCAAGCGCGCCGAGATCTCGCGCGAGCAAGATCCGGGTCCCGGTCGCCGGCGTGGCGGGCGCGGCCACCACCAGCTTCGGGTAGTACTCGAGGCCGGCGCGCTGGGCGGCGTTCGCCCAGCCCCAGTCGAAGATGTACTCGCCGTAGCTGTGCGCCTTGATGAACGCCGGCACCGCCCCGACGAGCCTGCCATCGAGCTCGGCCAGCAGATAGATGGAGGACCAGCCCGAGCGCTGGGAGCGCTTCTTCGAGTTGATCGCGTCGATCGAGCCCGATTCCTCGAGCGCCCGGAGAAACCCGGCCTTGAGAAAGGGGGAGGGACCGTGGTCGAGGGCGTCCCAGGCCGCCTGCGGAAGGTCGCTAACCGAAGGAACCGCCCGAACAACCAGCTTCGTACCCTCCCCGATCGTGCTAGACACGGGGCAACTCCATGACCCTCGACCCGAGCATCAAGAAGAAGATCGACTCCCTCGTCCAGTCGGACCCGGTGGTGCTGTTCATGAAGGGGACGAGGAGCTTCCCGCAGTGCGGGTTCTCCGCGTCGGTCGTGAACATCCTCAACACCTTGGTGCCCAAGTACGCCACCGTCAACATCCTCAGCGATGTGGAAGTTCGTACCGGCATGAAGGAGTACTCGGACTGGCCGACCTTCCCGCAGCTCTTCATCAAGGGAGAGTTCGTGGGCGGCGCCGACATCGTTCGCCAGATGCACGAGGCCGGCGAGCTCGAGAAGAAGCTCGGTGATCTCGTCACCCCGGCGAAGGCGCCGACCCTGACGGTCTCGCCGCGCGCCGCCACCGAGCTGCTCGCCGCGCTCAAGGACACCGGCCCGGGCGATGTCATTCACCTGACGATCACCCCGGGCTGGGAGCACCAGCTCGACCTCGGTCCGAAGGAAGCGAGCCACGTGACCATCGAGAGCAACGGCGTCACCGTGCAGCTCGATCGCGCGAGCGCCGGCCGCGCTGCGGGCGTGACCATCGACTTCATCGACAGCGGCGATGGCGGCGGCTTCAAGATCGAGAACCCCAATCGCCCCGCGATGGTCAAGCAGATCGATGCGAAGGGCCTGCAGAAGCTCCTCGCCGACGGCAAGGTCCAGCTCTGGGACGTGCGCACCGAGAAGGAGCGCGCCGTCGCCCAGATTGCGGGCGCGAAGCTCCTCGACGACGCCGCGATGGCGCAGATCGAGGCGATGCCGAAGGACACGGCCCTCGCGTTCCACTGCCACCACGGCACGCGGAGCGCCGCGGCGGCGCAGCACTTCCTCAAGGAAGGCTTCACGAATCTGTACAACCTCGCCGGCGGAATCGAGGCGTGGTCGAAGGACGTCGATCCGTCGGTGCCGCGCTACTAGCGCCTACAGCCTCGCGTCGCTACGTGGTCCTTCTCGATGCCGGTCGCGACCGTGACGACGACGTAGTGGATCATTCGCGCGTCATCCTGCCCTCGAGTGATACGGTGCCCGAATGGCAGACAACGACTCGCGGACTGGCCAGCGATACGCATCACAGGCCATCCTCGACTACGTCAACTCCACACACGTCGCGCATGACGCAGGTCTGGCGCGCGCGTTCGCGGTGCCCGAGGGCATCCCCGCGATCCAGGTCGGTCCGAGCGACGGCAAGCTTATCCGTCTCCTCCTTCGCCTCGCGAACGCGAAGAAGGTGGTCGAGGTCGGAACGCTGGTCGGCTACTCCGCGATCCACATGGCGCGCGCGCTGCCGGCGGATGGCCACATCTGGTCGGTCGAGTACGAGGAGAAGCACGCCGTCGTCGCCCGGGCAAACCTCGTCGCGGCGGGCGTCTCCGACAAGGTGACGGTCCTCGTCGGGGCCGGCGTGGACGTGCTGCCCACGCTGATCTACAAGGCACCGTTCGACGCCGTGTTCATCGACGCCGACAAGGTGAACTATCACGTGTACGGCAAGTGGGCCGTGGATCACCTGCGCCCGGGCGGCCTCGTGCTCGGCGACAATGCGTACCTGTTCGGCGAGCTCATGGCGGACTCGGATCGCGGCAAGGCGATGCGCGCATTCCACCAGCTGGTCGCGGCGTCGTGCGACTCGGTCTGCGCGCCGACGCCCGACGGTCTCGTGATCGGCATCAAGCGGTAGGTAGCGATAAGGCGCTACATCCAACCGGCGAGCGTCGAGAGCGCGACCATGATCCCGAGCGACGCGCCGATCAGCCTCTTGCCCTTCGCGGTCAACCGCAGGGCAGGGCGCCCGAATGCATCGCACGGTGGGTGCTTCGGGACGAGGTCGAGCCAGCGCGGCTTCGGCGCCGCGAGCGCGGCGCGCATCTCGGTGAGCACGCGCACCACCTCGGCGAGCGCGGGGCGCTGCGCGGGATCCTTCGCGAGCATCGCGACGAGCAGGGCCGCGAGCGCCGGCGGCGTCTCGCACCACAGCGTGGTCGGCTCCGGCGGCTTCTCGTGCAGGTGGAGCTTGATCAGCGCGAGGTCGTCGCGCGCCACGAACGGCGGGCACCCGAACATCAGCTGGTAGGCGAGCACGGCGAGCGCGTAGACGTCGGCGGCCGGCGTCAGCGTCTCGCCGCGCACCTGCTCCGGCGCGACGTAGGTGAGCGTGCCGGCGATCATCCCGCGCAGCGGGTCGTCCTCACCGATCACGTGCGCGACGCCCCAGTCGACGAGCTTGAGGTGGCGGTTGTCGGCGCACGGCGACTCGAGCATGAAGATGTTGTCGAGCTTGAGGTCGCGGTGCACCACACCGGCCGCGTGCGCGGTCGCGAGCACGTCGCACAGCTCGAGCATCACGTCGATCGCCGCGGACTTCGACATCGGCCCACGCGACAACCGGTCGCCCAACGTCTCGCCGACGAGCCGCTCCATCACGAGGTACGGCCGGCCATCGCACGACCCGGTCGCGAAGACGTCGGGCACGCACGGGTGAGAGAACAGGTTGACGATCCGCGCCTCGCGCAGAAACGTCTCCGCGGTGAACTGCGGCCCGAGCACGGAGCGATGCGCGAGCTTGAGCGCGGCGCGCTTGCCGAAGCCCGTGTGGGTGACGGCGTACACCGAGGCCATGCCGCCGCGACCGAGTGCACCGTCGATCTTCCACACACCGGCACGCTCGCCGGGCGCCAGGGTCTCCGCGCGAACCCGGCGCGGCTTCGTCGCCCGCTTGCGGCGCGGCTCAGCGACGCTCGGTGCGAATGCGACGGTGATCGCCTGTGCCATACCGAAGGTCCGCTGCACGCTGCGGACCAGAGGTTGACTGACGGAACATCTTGGTTCGATTCGCGGTCATGCGCGTCGACGCGCGGCCGTGTCGGGCGAGCACGTGCGCCGGGCGGACCGGCCGCGCATCACCTGAACTTCGCGACGATGGTCGTGCCGATGACCGCCGTGAACGTGCAGGTCGCGCTCTGCCCGCCGCAGGTCAGCGACGTCCACTTGTCGAACGGCTTCCCTGCGTCGTGCGTGACCGCCTTGGCTTCGATCTGGCCATTCTTCGCCACCGCGAACATGCAGTCGCCGGGACCGGTCATGCCGCAGACGGCGCCGCCGGTGATCTCGACCTGGCCGTTGCCCATCACCATGACGTGGAGCATCACGCTCGGCGCCGCATCGACGGCCGCGTCGACGGCGTTACCGCACGATCCTGCGACGCCCTTGGCGGCGCAGTAGCCGTCCGCGCCGCAGACCTGTCCACTCGAGCAATCCTTTGCGCCGCTGCAGCTCACGGTGCAGTCCCGCAGGTCGGGCGCATAGCATCCGGACAGGATCGCGATGATCAGCAGGAGCTGGTGGAGGCGGATCAGGTTCTTCATCGTCAGTGCTTGAACCTCGCCTGCGTCGTCGTTGTAGGGGCGGTCGGGGTCAGCGTGCACGTCGCGCCCTGACCGGCGCACGCGTTCGTCCACTGCTGGAACTCGTCCTCGCCGGTGGCGTTCGCGACCAACATCTTGGTCACGCCCGCAATCACGGCATACGTGCATTGATGCCCCGGAGAGGTGTCCGCGCAGCTTCCAATGCCTGGGATGGTGACCGTGCCGTGCCCGCTGATCTGGACGACCAGAAGCACCGGTGCGGGGACGGCGGCATCGACGGCCGCATCCACCGAGCTCGCGGTCGCATCGGTCGCGACCGCGGCGTCGACGGTGCCGCCGGTCTCGCAGCGCCCGGCGATCTCCGGCGCCGCGCACCAGCGATCGGCGCCGCACAGCTGACCGGGCCCGCAATCGTCGGTGCTCGCGCACGACACCGCGCAGTCGCGTAGCTCGGGGGAATAGCAGGCGCCGAGCGCGAGCACGGTCGCGGCGATCCTCAGAACCGCCATGACGCGCTCACGGTTGCGCCCTGCTTGGCGGGAGCGATCGAGATCGGCACCATCTGCTCGGTGCTCCGACCCAGCAGATACAACGCGACACCACCGGCGACCCCGATGCCGCCGCCGATTCCAAACACCTTCGCGTACATCGCCGCCCGCTCGCCTCGAGCGTCGATATCGGCGAGGTCCTTCCACTTCGCGCCCATCGCGTAGCCCTTCTCGACCTCGTTCGCCGAGCTGTGCGCTTCGAAGCCGTAGTACGTGGCGATGGCGAGGGCCACGCCGCCGCCGATCGCGACGCCGAGGCCTACGTTCTTCTCGAGGCGCGCGCGGTTCGACCGCGGGGAGGTCGCGAACAACGAGCCGCTCGCACGGTCGGTCCTGATCTCGATCGGGGTGCTGCCCGGATCCTGCGGGATCCCGAGCGCCGTCTTGTGCGCACAGCGCTCGACCGTCTCGAGGTGCCCTTCGGCGATCGTCCTGCCCTCGAGGCTCGGCCCGGTGGCGATGTAGCGCCGGTACATCATCGCCGCGTCATCACAGTTGCCGGCGAGGCGGTACGCCTGCGCGAGGTTGAATAGCAGGCCCGCGCTGGGCGCCATGACGTAGGCTTCCTTGAACGCGATGATCGCGTTTCCGTAGTCGCCCGCCTCGTGAAACGCGCGACCCTGGATCGCGAGCGCACGCGCCCTCGCGGGAATCACCTCGGGCGATGACGGCTCCTCCGCCGACGCGGCTCCGGGGATCACCGCGAGAGCGGCGGCGATCATGAACGCGTGAGCCTTCACCGGTAGGGATCGATGGTGCCGTTGGGGTCGATCGGCGCGAGGACCTGGCGCGGCGCGGCCGGGGCCTTGCGAGTCTGGGCGCGATGCGTGCGATCGGTGCGCGCGGTCGGACGCGGGGGCGATTCCGCCGCCGCGGGGATAACCACCGGGGGCGGCTCGATGGCGACGTCGGAGCCGCGCGCGGTCGGCATGTCCTGGACCGCGATGGCGTCGGGGACCTCGCTCATCCCACCGGTGGTGAACGCGTGCGGCACGGTCGGTGTGGTCGCGGCCTCGGCCTCGCGGGCATCGCCCGTGCGCGTGACGATGAACATCAGCACAGCCAGCACGAGCGCACTCGCGCCCACGGCCCACTGCCAGCGCTTCGCGCGGCTCTCGGGACGCCAGGTGCCCGATTCGTCGGACTGGAGGGTCGGCGCGAGGCCAGCCGACGGCGGGCGGATGATCGTCCGCGGACGCTCGATCACGACGACCTCGACCTGCTGCTCGATCACGGCCTGACGGCGGCGGTCGAGCTCGGTGCGGACCTCCTCGAGGTGGTGCGCGACCTCGAGCATCGTCGGCCGGTTCTCCGGCTGCTTCGCGAGCATGCGGAGGATGAGCTCCTCGAGCTGCGACGGAATCTCGGGCCACAGCTCGCGCGGGGCGGGCGGGATGGCCTTCAGGTGCATGACCATGATCTCGGCGGAGGTCTCCGCCTCGAACGGCAACTGCTCGAGGAACAGCTCGTACGCCATCACGCCGAGCGAGTAGACGTCGCTCTGCGAGGACACGTTCGCGCCACGCGCCTGCTCCGGCGACAGGTACTGCGGCGTGCCGACGAGCTGACCTTCGACCGTGTGGCGAACATCGTGGTTGATGACCTTCGCGATGCCCCAGTCGAGCACCTTGACCTTGGGCGCCATCGGGTCCTCGGCGTTGTCGACCAGGAACACGTTGTCGAGCTTGAGGTCGCGGTGGACGACGTTCGCGGCGTGCGCGGCGACCAGTGCATCGCAGCACTGGAGGAGGATGGTGATCACGCGATCGGGGAGGATCTTGCCCTCATCGGCGCGCGCGCTGAGCGGTTGCCCCTCGAGGCGCTCCATCACGATGTACGGGCGGCCATCGGGCAGCGAGCCGGTCTCGAAGATGTCGACGATGTTCGGGTGGCCGACCGTGTTGACGACCTTCGCCTCGAGCATCACGCGCTCGATGTTGAACGCCGGGGTGAGGAGGCGTCGGTGGACGACCTTCAGGGCCGCGCGCTTCCCGATCTCGTCGTGAACGACGGCGTACACGGCGCCCATGCCGCCACGGCCCAACTCCCGTTCGACGCGCCACGGTCCGGCCTTGGACCCCGGCGGGAGCAAGTCGGGACCCAGCGAGTCGGGCGGCAGGGCTCCGCCAGCTGTGCTCATCGCGGTCTTCATGGCTCGAGGGACCCAGGTGCACCCGTTGTGCCCAGGGTTTTCTGGCCAGATCTCGACCAGTGCGGGGACTTCCACCAGTACCGCATGTCAGCCCCGCGCGATGTGGCGCACGCGCACGGTCACTTGACGAGGAACGTGGGCCAGCCGACGATCGACACATGCCCGTCGTGACCCGCGATCAGCTCGAGGAGTCACTGTCCGAGTTGTGCACACACGTCGGGGATCCGCGTGCGGGTATCCTCGGTCCCGACTCCGTCGCGTGGCGAATCGGAGGCGATCTGGGCGTGTTCATCGGCGGCGGGAGGGCCGCGCTCCTGCAGCTCGCTCATCCGATGGTCGCGCACGCGATCGACCATCACTCGCAGACGCGCACGGATGTCGTGGGGCGGTTTCAGCGCACGTTCAAGAACGTGTTCGCGATGGTGTTCGGCGAGCTCGATGACGCGTTGATCGCGGCCCGCCGCGTCCACGCGATCCATGCGCGCATCCAGGGCGAGATGACCGGACCGATCGGCGGCTGGCCCGCGGGCACCCGCTATCACGCGAACGACGCCGACGCGCTGCGCTGGGTCCACGCGACGCTCGTGGACACGACGATCATGGTGCGCGAGCGCCTCGATGGCCCGCTCCCGATCGCGCTCAAGGATCGCTACATGATCGAGCTCAATCGATTCGCCGCGCTGTTCGGGATCCCGCGCGAGCTCTTGCCGGATGGCTGGGCCGCGCACGCGCGCTACATGGCCGACATGCTCGCGTCCGATCGACTGCACGTCACGGCGTCCGCGCGCGAGATGGGACAGTTCCTGTTCGGCCGCGGAACCGATCTCGATCAGCCCTCGCTCGGGCGGATCGGCGAGGCGGTCTCGGCGACCCTGTTACCCGAGCACCTGTCCCGCGCGTTCGGGCTGCGCGCCTCGCCGCTGCCGGTGCGGGCCGGGCTCGCCGCGTTTCGCGCGCTCTATCGCCAGCTCCCCGCCCGCATCGTCGCGATCCCGGCCCACGCGGACGCGCGGCGCAGGCTCGTCGGTCAGGGACCGAGCCGGTTCGCGGCGTGGACCGAGAAGCAGCTGTTCGGGCTCGCGCATCGCGCGACCGTCAGGGGGAGTCGGTCAGGGACGTAGTGCGGCCACGCAGCCAGTCACAAGACATCTGTGCGAAAGGGAGGCTCAAGACTGACTGCGCGGAGAGCAACACCAGCACAGAGCAAGCGGCGTGCTCAGCCAGTCAGACCACCAAGGCGTGGAAACTGTTCGCCGCGATCCGAACAAATCTTTGTTCGCGACGTCGCATGGCCCGTCGCTGCGACGACGCAGCGAGCCTTTGACCTAGCGGTAGCTGCCGGGGTCGAGATTGAACCGCTTGATCCATCGCTGGATCTGCTTGCGGTCCTTGTCGAGGGCGCGCGCGACGGCGGACACGTTGCCCTGGTGCTCGCGGAGCGCGGCGACGACCTGGTCGCGGACCTTCTGGTCGGTCTCGCTGAGGACGACGGGGCGAGGAGCGCCGGGCGGTCGACCGGTGCGCACCGAGTCCGGAAGGTGCTCGGCGCGGATCGGCTCGACGCCGGCGAGGACCTGCGCCGTCGCCAGCGCCTGCTCGAGCTCGCGAACGTTGAGCGGCCACGGGTAGCGCAGGAGGAGGCGCGCGGCATCGATATCGAAGCCCGGATGCTCCTCGGGGAACATCCGCGTGTGAAGCGCACCGATCAGGAGGCCGAGGTCGGTGCGGCGGTCGTGGAGCGTGGGCACCTCGACGCGGAACCCGGCGAGACGCGCGAACAGATCGTGGCGGAAGGTGCCCTCGGCGACCATGTCGTCGAGGTCGCGGTGGGTGGCAGCGACCACGCGAAGATCGATCTCGACCGCGCGGGTCCCGCCGACGGGCATGACCTCGCGCTCCTGGAGCACGCGGAGCAGCGCCGCCTGGGAGGCGGGTGGGAGGTCGCCGATCTCGTCGAGGAACAGGGTGCCACCGTTCGCCGCACGGACCAGCCCGTCGTGATCGGACTGGGCACCGGAGAACGCGCCCTTCTTGTAGCCGAACAGCTCGCTCTCGACGAGGTTGTCGGGGAGCGCACCGCAGTTGACCGGCACGAACGCGCCCTTCCTGCCCGACAGGCCGTGGATCGCGCGCGCGATGACCTCCTTGCCGCTGCCGCTCTCTCCCTCGATCAGCATCGGGATCTCGGACGATGCGATCTGCTTGAGGCGGGTCAGCTCGTGCTGCCACGACGGCATCAGGGTCACGGTGCCGGGCGCACCCTCGGTGGGCATCAGCTCGAGCAGCGCGGGCGCCTCTGGCTCGATCGGCAGCCGCTCGAAGAACAGAAACAGCGTGTGCCCGAGCTCGAACAGCGAGCCATCGGTGAGCACCGCGCGCTTCGTGGTGTGGCCATCGACGATCGTACCGTTCTTCGATTCGGTGTCGGTCAGCACCCAGCGGCCGAAGCTCGGCTCGATGCGCGCGTGGCGCGATGACATCCACTTGTCCGGAACGCGGACCGTCAGCTCGTTGCCGGTGACCTCGGCGCGGCGCTCGGCACCTCGACCGAGGGCAACGCCGGTGAGCTCGCTCAAGCGATAGCGAACCGAACCGGCGCGCGGGCGCCCGCATTCGAGGACCAAAACCAACACGGGCTCGGGCCTCGGCCCAACCCGTCCACTCTTGCCATCCTCGTGAAAACTGAGGGTGGTGCCGTGCGCGTCGCCCACATCTGCATCCTACAACATGCGGTGCGACACTCGAATGTCAGACGGCCCCGTTAGCGTCTGCTCGTGGGCGATCTTCTCCGCTTCGAGCTCGGACCACGGCGCGGCCTGCGCCGCGGCACGAGTGCGACCGCCTGGTACGCAGAGGGATGCGCGCAGGAAGCGATCGATCCGGTGCGCGCGATGGTCGCGTACGAGCGGGCCATCGCCGGTCGGCCGGATCTGGCGGACGCGTACAACAATCTCGGCCGCGTGCTTCACGATCAGCGCGACCGCGGCGCCGCGCCGGATGCGCTGGCCACGTGCGAGAGTTACTACCGGCTCGCGATCTGCGCAGATCCCGAGGTCGCGCTGTACTGGTTCAATCTCGGCGTCTCCGTCGAGGATCAGGGCAGGGTGAGCGAGGCGATCAGCGCGTACGAGCACGCGCTCGCGATCGATCCCGCGATGGCGGATGCGCACTTCAATCTGGCGCGTCTGCTCGAGGTGGTCGGCCGGAAGAGCCGCGACGAGCTGGTCCTTCGCCGCGCGGTCCGGCACCTCGTTCGCTATCGCGACCTCGGCCGCGTCGGCTGAGCGCTCCAGATCCCCGGATCTACGGGAGTGTTGGGCCCGGTCGCATGCGACACCCTGCGACCATGGTGGGGCGTCGCGGCCTCGATCAGCCCCGCTTGCGGAACAGGGAGATCTTCAGGTAGTCGGCCTGCGAAAAACCCACCGGATGATCGGCTTCGGGGGCGATCACGGCCTCCCGTTCGAACCCCGGGCCGAGCGTTTCGGCGACCACCTTGTCGAACGAGGCCCGGTCGACGCGGCTGGTGCAGCATGCGGCGACGAGCAGACCGCCCGGTCGAACGAGCGGCGCGGCGGCGCGGTAGAGCTTCTTGTAGCCGGCGAGCACGGCCGGCACCTGCTGCTTGTTGCTCGTCATCGCCGGCGGATCGACGATCACCAGATCGTACGCCGTCGCGGGCACGTGGGCCGGCAACCACTGGAACACGTCCGCGGTGATCAGCTCGTGCTTCGCGGGCTCGGCCACGTGGTGCGCCTTCGCGAACGCGAGCGCTCGCTCGCTCGCATCGACCTGCACCACGTGCGCGGCGCCCGCGAGCTCAGCGGCCTTGCCGAGCATGCCGGCGTACGAGAACAGGTTCAGCACCCGCGAGCCGGCGAGGGGCGCGGCGCGCACCGCCTTCCGAAGCCCGCGGAGATCGAGATAGGTGCCGGACTTCTGGCCGCCGGCGAGATCCACGGAGAACGGGACGCCGTCCTCGGTGAACGTCCCCACCTCGGGCGGCGTTCCGCGCAGCGCGCGCGCGGTCGATTCGGTGCCGCGGCGGCGATGCGCCGGCACGAGCAGCACGTTCGGAATCGACAGCTCGCGTGCGAGCACGGTCGCGCAGTAGCGCGTGAGCGCATCGGCGCCCCGTGCGTAGCTCTGGGCGACCAGCGTGTCGCCGAACCGGTCGACCACCACGGCGGGCAGGCCGTCGCTGTCCCCGTGAACGAGGCGGATGCCGTCCGTGCGCTTCGCGAGCTCGCTGCGCTTCGCGAGCGCCGCCGTGAGCTTCTGCTTCACCCACGCGGCGGTCGGAGGCGAATCGCCGCGCCGGAGCACGCGGATCGCGATCGCGCCCTCGGTCTCGTAGAAGCCGTAGCCGAGGACCTTGTTCGCGCCATCGACGAGCTTCAGCCAGTCGCCATCGCGGAACACCTGTGCCGCGCTGCTCAGCGTGTCGCGGAAGATCCACGGGTGGTCGCTCATCACCACGCCGGCCGCTTCCTTCTTGAGCTGATAGCGGCGCGGGGTCATCGCACCTAGGTACCACGGCTACGGGGTAGCTCCGGGACCGCAGGCCCTGATCTCCTGGATGCGCCTCGACCGCCCGGCCGAGCGGCGTCACCCGGACCCTGCGCCGAGCTTCGTGCGAATCCGATCGGCATGACCGGGCGGCCGCGACGCTCCTGAACCCGGCGCGACCTGGGTCATCGGGCCGCGGTCAGCGCAGGCGGGCCATCGTGTACGTATCGACGTAGGCGCCGGCGCGTAGCGCGAACGCGCGAAGGGTGCCCTCGATCGCGAAGCCGAACTTCTGGTAGAGCGCGACGCCCGCGTCATTGTCGGTGAACACGCTGAGCTCGAGCCGCGTGATGCCGTACCAGTTGTCGGCGAGATCGATCACGGCCGCGAGCAGCTGGCTGCCCACGCCCTTGCGCTGATGCGGAGTGATCACGCCCATGCCGATACTCGCGGCGTGCTTGCGACGCGGCGTGCGCGCGTTCGTGTGAAGGCCGATGTTCCCGACGATGACCCGCCCGTCGCACGCGACGAGCTGCACCGGTGCGTCGGCGGCGGCGAGGCGTTCGCGCCAGAGCGCCGGCGACGAATACGGAAGCTGGAGCGTCCCGGCGATCACCGACGGATCGGCGTAGACCGCGGTCAGGGCGTCGGCATCGTCGGGTACCGCGCGGCGGATCGTGTACGTCATGCGCGGCGCGCTCCGGCGGGCATGCGCTCGACCGCGACCAGGTCGGCGCGGCCGGCGGCGATCGCGGCATCGAGGTCGGGCAGCAGCGCATCGGGCCCGGAGATGCAGGTCGCCACGCCGAGCTCGTTGCGCAACCGATCGGCGAGCGGCGCCGCGGGAAGGCGCGCGCTGCCGTCGCCGGGGGAGCTGACCCACAAGACGTTCGCTCCGGCGCGCACGATCTGCGCGGCGTGACCGACGATCGCGGCGCGCGCGGCGGGCATGTCGCGCACGACGGCGCCGAGCCAGGCTCCGGCGCGCCACTTCGTGCGAGCGGCCGCGAGCGCGGCGGGCAGGGCCTCGATCGCGAGCGGGTCGTCGCCCGGATCGAGGACGAGCAGATCGAAGCCCGCGAACGCGGCGTGCTCGGCGGTGATCATGGCAGACGCCGCGCTGGCGGCGATCCTCAGCGCGATCCGCGCGCCCTTGCTCTGCACGTACTCGACGATCCGTCTCCACCCGACGATCGCGTCATCGGAGTCGAGTGCGGAAGCGGCGAGGGTGGGCGTGACCACGAGGCCCGCGCCCGCGGCGGCGACCGCACCGAGCGCGACGAGGGCATCATCATCGGGTACGTGACCGCACGGTGGCGCGACCGCGATCCGCGAGGGCACGCGCGCGCCTCCGAGGGAGAACGGCAGCGCGGTAGGCGGTGGTGGCGGATCGGTGGTGACGCCGGCGCGTGCCGCGAGCAAGTGCTCCACGCCGCGCGCGAGGTGCGGATCGCGCTTCGCGACCGATGCGTGACTGACCCGCAGGCTGCGCGTCATCAACGAGTAGGTCAGCTCGATCGGCGTCATGTGCATGTAGCGCTCGGTGCCCTCGAACCACTCGAGGCTCGCCTGCGCCGCGGCCTGCAGCGCCTCGACCTCGGGACGCCGGCGCGCCTCGTAGCGCGCGAGGGCCGCCGGGATGTCGGCCCCCCCCGAGGCCACGAGCTCGTCGCGCAGCGCGATCGCATCTTCCATCGCGAGCTTGGTACCCGAGCCGATCGAGAAGTGCGCCGTATGCGCCGCGTCGCCGAGCAGCACGACGTTGCCCGCGTGCCACGTGCCGCAACGCACGGTGGGGAAGTTGCGCCAGATCGAGCGGTTCTTGATCAGCCGATGGCCGGCGAGCTCCTCGGCGA
Organism: Haliangiales bacterium; assembly: GCA_038203335.1. GTDB lineage: Bacteria > Myxococcota_A > Polyangia > Haliangiales > Haliangiaceae > JABFXX01. The sequence goes on from JBBRED010000006.1 coordinate 21,377, forward strand.
ACACGCCCTCGAGGATGCGGACCGTGGTGTCCTCGTCGGCAAGGTCGAGGCCGGCGTCGCGCCAGGTCTCTTCGCGGCACTCCACGATGAACGTGGAGCCCGTCTCCTGGAAGCGATACGCGTGCACGCGGAACAGACCGAACGGCGTCGCCTTGAACAGAAACGTGAACGCGCGGTAGGGCACGGTGCAGCCGAGCCACACGAACTTGTTCGGGCGAACATCCACGCGCGGTGCGAGGTCCTCCGCGAGCGTGTCGCGCACCCAGCTCGCCACGCCATCGCACGCGACGATCACATCGGCGCTGATCTCGGAGAGCGACTTGATGTCGTGCTCGTACTCGACCCGCACGCCGAGCGCGGCGGCGCGGCGCTGCAAGATCTCGAGCAGCTTCTTGCGCTCGAGGCCGCAGAAGCCGTGCCCGGTCGAACGGAGGACCTCGCCGCCGACGTGGATCTCGATATCGTCCCAGCGCGCGAAGTTCGCCGTGATCTCCGCGTGGGTCTCTGGATCCGCCGCGGCGAGGTGACCGAGCGTGGCATCCGAGAACACCACGCCGAACCCGAACGTCTCGGCGGGGCGATTGCGTTCGTAGACCACCACCTCGTGCTCCGGCGCGACGCGCTTGACGAGGATGCCGAGGTAGAGCCCGGCGGGGCCGCCGCCGATGCAGGCGATCTTCACACCGCGAACCTATCATCGTGGTAAAGCCGAGCGGTGGCGGAGGTGGTGTGTCCGTTGTGTCAAGCGCCGCGCCCGCGCGGTGCGAATCGGTGCATTTGCAACTACACGTTCGAGTACGAGAGCGCGTCGCGCCCCAGCGTCGGCCGGGTACCGAGCAGCGCCCCGCGGGTCGATGCGATGGTGCTGATCGTGGCGGTCGCCGCGGCGGTGATCGCCGGATGGCTGGCGAGCGGGATCGATCGGCGCACCGCTCCCTCGGACCCGGTGATGTGGTTCCTCGTCGCGGCGGGGTTGTTCTCGGTCGCCGGCGGCGCGTTCGGCTGGCGCTGGTTCCTCGCGAGCAGGCGAGCGCGCTGGGCGCGCTGGCTGTTCGGCACCGAGGGTGCGCGGGTGTTCTACGGTGTGGTCGGCGGTGCGCTCGCCGGCGCCGGAATCGCGCTGGTGCTCGCGTGACCTGCTGCTAGGGTGAAGGGGATGCGGTGGGCCGCGCTCGCGATCGTAGCCGCCGCCGCGGGGAGCGCCGACGCGCGCATGGTCCGGCGCCGCGATCCGCCGGTGGTCGAGGCGTGCCGCAACCGCAAGGACTGGTCCGAGGTCACGAAGTGCCTCGACAAGCTCGGCTCGTTCCGGGTCGAGCGAACGCTCGATCGCGCTCGCCTGGTGCGGGTGTCGATCCGCGAGCCAGGCCTGCTCGACGGCGATCCGGAGCGCGACGCCGGCGTGTACCTGTTCGTCCAGCAGAAGGACGGGACGTGGCTGATCGGCGGCATGGCCACGGGGGTGAACGCCACGGTGATCGACCTCGCCGCCGTCACGATCCATCGCCATCTCGGCTACCGGCTCGACATGGGCACCCTCGAGCACACGCCACTCTCGCTCGACCGCGCACCGCCCGTGACGGTGAGCATCCGCCGGCGATCATCGCTGTACTGCTACGGCAACGATTACCGCTGCATCGACGTTCCGACCGACTGCGATGTGATGACGCGCGGCACGACCCTGCTCGTGTTCCACGGCACCACGCGCGTCGACGGCGGTGACGTGGTCGTCGACGGCGATGCCTCGTACGCCGGATCCATCTGCACCTCCTCGCCTCGGTTCACGCTCGGCTGGGAGATGGACTAATCCTTCGCGAGCGAGCCGAGCTTGTCGAGAACGGCCGCTAGATCCGGTCGCTCGTCGAGCACGCGCAGGCACGGATCGCCGGGCCACGCCGAGACGCGAGCGAGGGCGTTGTTCAGGTTGAACTGCTTCGGATCGAGCCCGGGCACGACCTCGTCCCAGACCAGCGGCATCGACACGCTCGCACCGGAGACCGGCCGCACGCTGTACGGCGCGACGAGCAGCTGACCGTGCGCGTTCTGTCCCCAGTCGAGGTACACGCGCCCGCCGCGCGCGGCCGGGTTGCGCAGCGTGGTCGCCTTGTCGGGGTGCTGCCGCTCGATGAGCAGGCCGATCAGGTACGCGAGCGTGCGGGCCTGATCGAACGTGCACTGACCACCGAGCGGGATCAACACGTGAAGCCCGCTCTGGCCCGAGGTCTTCACGTAGTTCGGAAGGCCGACGGTCTCGCACAGCTCGTGGATCGCGAGCGCGAGCGGGACCACCCACTCGCGTGGCGCGTTCTTCGGATCGAGATCGACGATCGTCCAGTCGGGGCGCTCGAGCGCGCCCACGTGGCTCGCCCAGCAGTGGATCGGGATCGAGGCGAGGTTCGCGACGAACGCGAGCCCGTCGGCGTCATCGATCAACACGTAGTGAATCTCGCGCTGGCTGTGCTCGGACCACAGCGTGGTGGTGCGCAGCCACGGCGGGATCCAGTCGGGCATGTCCTTCTGATAGAACCGCTCGCCGTCGATGCCGTCGGGATATCGATCGAGCACCGTCGGCCGATCTTTCAGGTAGGGCAGGAGCCACGGCGAGATGCGGCGGTAGTACTCGATGAGGTCGCCTTTGGTGATGCCCTCATCCTTCCAGAACACCTTGTCGAGCCGCGTCAGGCGCAGCTCGCGGACCTGCGGATCGACGACGATCTCGAGCGACTCCCCGGGACCGGGCTCCTTCGGCGCGGCTTCGGCGGTGGAGCGCATCGGCATGCCGCAGTCCTTCGGTGCCTTGTCGCGACGCAGCCGCTCGAACACCGGGAACCGCAGCGCCGAGTCGACCTGCCACTCGCGATAGCGCACCTGCACGACCAGCTCGGGCTCGACCCACATCGCATCGGGCTCGCCCTTCGGCCGCGGAAACGTCGGCTTCCATCGCGGCTTCGCCGACAGCTCCTTCGTGAGCGACGCGAGCAGCTTGTCGTCGAGCCCGGACCCCACCTTGCCGGCCCACATCCAGCGCTCGTCGACCCACACGCACAGGTGCAGCGAGCCGAGGCCCATGCGTGTGCCCTTCGGCGGTGTGTATCCACACACCGCGAAGTCGGCCTCCGGATCGGCCTTCATCTTGAGCCAGTCGGGCGAGCGCTTGCTCCGGTAGACCGAGGTCGCCCTCTTCGCGACCACGCCCTCGAGCCCGCGCGCGACCACTTGCTGCAACAAGGCCTCGCCCTGCTGCGGGATGTGGTCGCCGTAGCGCAGCGGTCCCACCGTCGGCAGCACGCGCTGGAGGTACGCCTTGCGCTCGAGCAGCGGCAGGTTGCGCAGATCGTGACCACCTGCGCCGAGCAGATCGAACACCACGAAGGTCACCGGTGCCGAGAGCGCGGTGCGCTGGATCTCGTTCGCGCGGTGCATCTGGCCGCGGAACGACAGCTTGTGGAAGTCCGGTTTGCCTTCGGCGTCGAGCATCACGATCTCGCCGTCGAGGATGAGGTCCGCGATCGGCAGCGCGCGGATCGCGCTCGTCAGCTCGGGGTAGCGATCGGTCGCATCCTGCGCGGAGCGATAGCGCAGCTTCGCCTGACCGGCGCCGCCGTGCGCGAGCATGCGGAAGCCGTCGTACTTGAGCTCGAAGATCCAGTCGGGCGACGAGAACGGCGCGTCGGCGGTCTGGCACAGCATCGGCTCGATCGAGCCGGGCACGATCGCCTTCTTCGGCACACCGCGCGCCGCGAGCTCCGCGAGCAGCTCGAGCTGCTTCGGCGCGCGGGCGGCGAGCTCGTCGATCGTCAACCCCGAGAGCACGCTCGCACCCGAGAGCGGTGCAGCGCCGGCGAGGAACTGTTCGGCGGGTTCGTCGCGCTTCTTGATCAGCAGCCACTCGTTGGAGCCGCGGCCCGATTGCCGGCCGCGCTTGTTCTTGCCGGTGTGGACGAGCGTGAACGCGCCGCGCAGCTTGTAGCCGTAGAGCTCGAACTTGATCTCGCCGTCCTGCATCCCCTGCGCGGGATCGATCAGCGGCCGGAACAGGCCGCGGTCCCATGCGATCATCGCCCCGGCGCCGTAGTTGCCCTCCGGGATCACGGCCTCGAAGTGCACGTACTCGAGCGGGTGGTTCTCGACCTTCACCGCGAGCCGCTTGTCGTCGGGGTCCATCGACGGCTCCTTCGGCACCGCCCACGAGCACAGGACGCCGTCGATCTCGAGCCGGAGGTCCCAGTGCATGCGCGTCGCGTCGTGCTGGTGCACCACGAACATCCGCGGTCCGCGCCCGGCCGCCGCGGGCGGCTGGCTGGCCATTGGTTCAGGTGTGGCCCCGCCCGTGCGCTTGGCCCGGTAGGCATCCAGCCCTTCGTCTTTAGGATCGCTCACGGTAGCCCGGTACAATTATTCTATGCCCGCTCGGTCCATTGGTACGGCGACCATTTCGTTCGGCCTCGTCTCGATCCCGACGAAGCTCTACACGACGAACGAGTCCTCCGGGGACATCCATTTCAACATGCTCCACGACGCGGACGGGGCGCGTCTCAAGCAGCAGTACATCTGTACCAAGTGCAACGAGGTTGTCGACCGCGAGCACACCGTGAAGGGCTACGAGCACGCGAAGGGGCAGTACGTGGTCCTCTCGGGCGACGAGCTGAAGGCCCTCGATGCGGTGGCGACCCAGACCATCGCGCTCGAGGAGTTCGTGCCCGCATCCGCGGTCGATCCGCTGTTCGTCGAGAAGAGCTACTACCTGGGACCCGACAAGGGCGGCGAGCGCGCCTACAAGCTGATCCACGATGCGATGCTCGAGACCGGGCTCGTCGGGATCGCGAGCTACTCCGCACGCGGCAAGCAGTACATCGTGTCGTTGCGTCCGTACATGAGCGGGTTGATCATCCACCAGCTCCGCTATGCCCAGGAGGTCAAGCCGTGGGAGGAGGTGCCGATTCCGGACCTCCCGGAGCTCAAGGCCGCCGAGATCGGGCTCGCGAAGCAGATCATCCAGCAGATCGCGCACGAGACGTTCGATCCGAAGAAGTACAAGGACGAGGTCTCGGAGCGGATGATGGATCTCATCCAGAAGAAGGTCGAAGGCCAGGAGATCACGCTCGCGCCCGAGGCACCCGCCGGTAAGGTCATCGACCTGATGGAGGCCCTGAAGGCGAGCCTCGGCATGAGCAAGTCCGAGGAGCGGAAGCCGGCGATCGCCGCCGACGCCGCGCCCCTCGCCGATGCCGCGCCGAAGAAGAAGGCCGCGGCGAAGAAGAAGTAGCTAGAACGTCTGCTCGTCGAAGTGAAATAGCATGTAGTGCGGGTTCGCGGTCTCGGGCCCGATCACGATCGCGCCGTCGGCGTTCGTCAGGTTTCTGTGGATCAGGTGCGCACCTGATGAGTTGACGCCGCCGCTCGAGGTCGCGAACACGCTGATCTTGGTCCCGAGCTCGATGCGATCCGTGATCATCTTCACGGTCGTGGTCATGTCGTGCGGCACGAACAGATCGCTCGTCACGTGCAGCGTGCTCACGTAGTCGAGCGGATAACCCGGGTGCCAGCCCTCGGCCCAGGCGGGGCCGGCGAGCGGCGCATCGATCTCGTAGAGGTACACGTTCGGATCGCCCGAGTCGGAGAGCACGTTCGTGACCATGCGGTACGCTTGGCCGCCCATCGCGACCTGAAGCACCAGGTGCGTGCCGTTCTGCATCGGGCAGGTCGGATGTCCCGGTGGCACCACCGCGAGCACCGTGCCGTCGAGCCTGCCGAACGACGCCGTCAGCGACATGCCGAACACCGCCGCGCACGTGCGTGCCTTGTCGAGCGGTGCGTCGATCGCGGCATCGTCGCGGACCCGCGCATCGGGGAGGGCGGGGACCTCGCGACAGGCGCCGAGCAGGGCGAGGACGAGCAGGAGCCGCATCGGACCCTGTTGTCATACTAGGGCCGCGGGCCGCGCGCTAGAGTCACGTAGTGCCCGAGCTTCCGGACGTGGCGGTCTATGTCGAGCGCCTGCGGGCGTTGACCATCGGCACGCCGCTCGAGGGGATGCGGATCGCGAGCCCGTTCGTGCTGCGCACCGTGTCGCCCTCGCCGAAGGAGCTCGCCGGTGCGGTGGTCGAATCGGTCGAGCGTCTGGGCAAGCGGATCGTGATCGGAGTCTCGGGCGGCCGGTTCATCGTGATCCACCTGATGATCGCGGGGCGGCTGCGCTGGAAGAAGAAGGGCGAGAAGGTGCCCGGCAAGGTCGGCCTCGCCGCGTTCGACTTTCCGGACGGCACGCTGATCTTCACCGAGGCCTCGCCGAAGAAGCGGGCGTCACTGCACCTGGTCGGCGATCGCGCGGGGCTCGCGGACTTCGATCGCGGCGGTCTCGACGTGTTCACCGCCACGCCCGATCAATTCGCGGAGCGACTGCGCAGCGAGCGGCACACGATCAAGCGCTCGCTCACCGATCCCACGCTGTTCGATGGCATCGGTAACGCGTACTCCGACGAGATCCTGCACGCCGCGAAGCTGTCGCCGTTCCGCATGACGTCCTCGATCACCGATCAGGAGATCGTGGTGCTGCACCGCGCGTGCATCGACATCCTCGCGCAGTGGACGCAGCGCATGCGCGACGAGGTCGGCGACGGGTTCCCCGACAAGGTCACCGCGTTTCGCCCCGAGATGGCCGTCCACGGCAAGTACGGCCAGCCGTGCCCGGTGTGCGGCACCAAGGTCCAGCGCATCGTGTACGCCGACAACGAGGCGAACTACTGCCCGACCTGCCAGACCGAAGGACGGTTGCTCGCGGACCGATCGCTGTCGCGCCTCCTCAAGGAGGACTGGCCCAAGACCCTGGAGGAGCTCGAAGATCGGCGAGCCCAGCGCCTCGCACCTGTCACACCCCCTCCTCCTGCGGTCAACACCACGGCATCCCACCGGCTTGGGAAAAAACCGGCCCGAAAGTAGACCAACCCGGCACCATGGTGCGTTTCCGGGGACTCATGAAGAAGGTCCTCGCCGGTTTCCTCATGGCCGCGGCTCTCGCCGGCTGTGGCCCCAAGCACTCGAACTTCGTCAAGGTCGACGACGTCGCCCTCGGTCGCGTCGTCATCTACCGGAACGGCGTCGCCTACTACGAGCGCCGCGCCACGGTGAAGGGCGGGGCGCTGACGGTCTCGGTACCGCGCGACCGGGTGGACGATTTCCTCAAGTCGCTGACCGTGGTGGATGCGATCTCGAAGCAGCCGCTGCCGGTCTCGATCCCGCGCGAGCAGGCCTCCGATGGTGACTACCTGGTGATGAAGCTCCAGCTGCCGAGCAAGGCACCGGCCGACGTGGTCCTGACCTATGTCACCGAGTCGCCGGCGTGGAAGCCGAGCTATCGCGTGGTCGTCGGCGAGAAGGGCAAGGTGATGGTCGAGGGCTGGGCGATCGTCGACAACACCTCGGGAGAGGACTGGAAGGACGTGCTCGTCGGCGTGGGCTCGAGCTCGGCGCTCTCGTTCAAGTACGACCTGTGGAGCGTTCGCCAGGTGCACCGCGAGACGCTCGCATCCGAGGAGAAGTTCGCGGTCGCGCCGCCGTCGGGCATCTCGCCGTATGGCGGAGCCGCCCCGAACGGCCAGGCGAACGGCGACATCGCGCTCGGCGAGCTCGGCGATGACGAGATCCGTCGCCCCTCGGGTCACCCCGAGGACAAGACCGCGGAGCGCGTCGCGATGAAGGACGACATGGACGAGCCGAGCGACGTGACGAAGAACATGCCGTCGCCCACGATGACGATGGATCGCGAGTACGGGGGCGAGTCCGTCTCCGTCTCCGGCTCGACGGCCACCGGTGGCAGCATCAGCGGTGGCGGCGGCAAGCGCGCCAAGAGCCGTCAGATCCGCCCCGCGAAGAAGGTCGCGATGGCCGATGAGCGGAAGCCGAGCGTGCAGAAGGCTCCGGCGGCGCCGCCGGCCGAGGCGCGCGTCTCGGCGGGTGACTCGAAGATGCGGAGCATCACGAGCCAGCTCTCGGGCAACAGCAACACGATCGTCATCGAGGGCTACGGCGACGCGAACCGTCCCGATGCCACGCGCCGCGCGAATGACCGCGCGAACATCGTGCGCAATCAGCTGATCGATCAGGGCGTGGCACCGGGCCGCATCAAGGTCGTCACGAAGATCGAGCCGAACCAGCCCGAGCGCGTGCGCCTCGTCGCGCAGGCACCGAGCCCCGAGGAGAAGCAGGCCGCGGCGGCCGCCGCGAAGGGCGCGATGAGCGCCGATGCGCAGCCGGTCGGCGAGAGCCACTTCGCGAACCCCACGCCGATGAGCGTCGAGAAGGGCGCGAGCGCGATGGTCTCGATGATGCGCAAGGAGACCGACGGCGAGGTCGTGTACCTCTACGACTCCGAGAGCGAGCGCGGCAACGCGAGCTTCGCGTTCCGGGCGGTGCGGTTCAAGAACCCCACGGACTCCACGCTCGAGACCGGCCCGGTCACCGTCTACGGCAACGAGCGGTTCATCGGCGAGGGCCTCACCGAGCCCGTGCCGCCGAAGGCGTCGGCCGTGGTGCCGTACGCGCTCGACCGGCAGATCGTGATCGAGCGCAACGACGGCGAGGAGAACAAGCTCTCGAAGCTCGTCACGCTCCAGCGCGGGGTGCTCACCGCCGAGGTCCAGCACATCCGTCGCCAGAAGCTGACCGTCACGAACCGCCTGCGCGAGCCGGCGAAGGTGTTCATCCGCCACACCGTCAACAAGGGCTGGACCCTGCTCGAGGCGCCGCCGGCGTTCGAGCGCGTCGGCGAGGCGCACCTGTTCGAGGTCGACCTCAAGCCGGGCGAGGTGCGCAACGTCGAGATCGCCGAGGCGACTCCCATGGAGCGCACACTCGATCTGAACGCCGAGGTCACGCTCGACATGATGAAGGTGTGGGTCGAGGCGCCGGAGGGCACCGCGGAGCTCAAGGACGCGCTGAAGAAGCTGCTCGCGATCCACCGGTCGCTCGTCGACCAGACCGAGGAGCAGGTCTCGATGCGCCGCCGCCTCGTCGACTTCAAGGAGCGCATGGACGAGCTGCACATGCAGATCATCACGCTGCAGGCCGTGAAGACCGGTGGCGACCTGATGGCCCACCTCAAGGTCAAGATGAAGGACATCTCGGATCGCGTGCAGAAGACGACGATCCAGATCGTCGACCAGGAGGAGAAGATCATGCTGTCGCGCGTGCAGTTCCAGGACGCGCTGGCCGAGCTGACCCTCCCCGATGCGATGGCCGGAGGCCGCCCCGCTTCGATCGCGAAGCCGGTCACGAAGAAGTAGCCGGCCTGCATGGTAGCGTTGCCGCATGTTGCGACGCGCACTGCTCGTATCCCTGGCGCTCGTCGGTTGTAGCGACGACGCCAACAAGGACGCCTCCGTCGATATCGATAACGGATCGTGCGGCGATCAGGTCCGGTTCACCGGCGAGTACGTCGACTGGGACACCCACACGACGTTCTGCGGCATCAAGGACGCCACGCTCGACGTCACCGGTGGCGCGACGAGCACGACCGCGCCGAACGGCCGCTTCGATCTGTGCCTGCCCGGCGCGAACGTCAACACGACGCTGACCATCACGCAGCCGACGGTGGCCTCGCAGTGCACGCAGCCGGCCTCGACGTACCTGACGCCGACGATCATCTTCGCGAGCAAGGCGGTGATCCGTGGCGGCGGCTTCTTCAGCGCGCGCTCGATCACGATGTCGCGGTTGCCGGCGTTCTTCACGCAGATCGGTCAGACCTACGATCCGGCGAAGGCGATCGTCGTGGTTCATGTCAACGGAGCGATGCCGCGCGCCGTCACGCTGTCGGGTGATCACGGCGCACCGCAGACGACCACCGCGACTGGCTGGGCGCCGGGGGACATCGGGACGGACGTGGTGTTCCCGAACGTCGCGGCCGGGACGGGCAAGGCGAAGCTGTCGATCGCCGGTGGTGGCATTGGTGAGGGCGACGTCCCCGTGACGGCCGGCACGATCACGAACGTGGCCGTGATCGCCAACTGACAAGAATTGCGCGCGGACTCGAGTGGTCGCCCGGCCCACCGGTTGCTACGGTGTGCTCATGTCGAGGACGCTCGCGCTCGTGCTCCTGGCCGGCCTCGCGGCCGGCGCCGGCTGCCATCGCGTGAGCGCCAACCAGCGCGAGACGCTCGCTCGCCCCGACATGGAGCTGGGTGCCGCGCCGGAGCTCGGGGCTGGTGAGGAGCACGCGCGCGGATATCGCGAAGGGGCAACCGGTGGCGGTGCGGGCAAGGCCGGCGGTTGCGGATGCAACTGACGTGGGTCGCGCTCTCGCATTCGCCGCGCTCCTGATCGGCTGCGCCGATCCAACGCAGGACCTGGCCGTCCCGTCGGCGGATGCCACCGTGTTCAAGACCTCGGTCTATCCGATCCTGCTGCGCGATTGCGGCTTCACCACCTGCCACGGCAACACGGGCCGGTTCTTCGCCGTGTTCGGACCCGGCCGCGTGCGTCTCGATCCGGCGACCGACGTGTACGATCCGGCGACGCCCTACGAGCTCGCACTCACATACACGCGCGCGCGCTCGATGCTGTTCGGCTCCGATGGCCCCGAGACCTCGTTGCTCCTGCGCAAACCGATCCCCGTCGAGCAGGGCGGAGCCGGGCACAAGGGAGACGATCCGTGGGGCAACGCCGTGTACCGATCGGTCGACGACGCGCGCTACACGACACTCTATCGCTGGGCGACGGGGACCCGATGAGAGCGTTCGCGTGGTTGGTCGTCGCGACCCTCGCAGTTCCCGGGCGGGCCTTCGCGTTCTCCGATCCGGCGCTGTTCGGCCAGGGTGTCGACAAGGGCGGCGGCGACGGCCGGTACTTCACGGGCTCGCGGCCGGACGGATACTCGTGCAGCGTGTGCCATCGTGGCGGCACGGCGCCCACGATCATCGTCGACGGGATCCCCGATACGCTGGTCGCCGGCACCCGGTACGAGCTGGTGATCCACTGGCCCGATCCGGAGGTGCCGCACGCGCTCCAGCTCGAGCTGACGACACCCGGTGGCTCCGCACCATCGGTGGAGATCACGCCCGCCGCGATGTTGCCGCCGCCGTCGCGCTGCGATCAGTCGGCGACCGGCATGCCTGCGGTCTATACCGTGGACGTCGGCGTCCGCCGGATCGTCGGAGTCGAGGACTGTCACGCGGCGAGCGTGACCGTGTCGTTCGTTGCGACCGGCGAGCCCATCGATCTCGCGATCGGCGCGGTCCGGAGCAACGAAGGTGGGGACGTCGAGGGCGACGGCACCTTCGAGCTTCGCACACGGATCGGCGGACGGCTCGTCGCGACCGGCGCCGGCGGGTGCAACACCTCGGGCTCCGACGCAGGCGTGCTGGTCGGGCTCGGAGCGCTCATGGCAGCTCGACGCCGACGAGCGCGGTGACGTCGAGCGCCCATACGTGGTCAAGGCCGACGTACGCGAGGTAGTCGATCCTCGACAGCGTGGTGCGTAGCCCCCAAACGATCACGCGGTCGCCGTTCTCGTTCTCGATCCGGTGCAGGTACTGGAGGCCCACCTCGTTCCACACCAGCGCCGAGAGCTTGCGATCGCGCGTGACGTAGCCGGAGGTCGTCGCGAGATCGAAGTATCGCGGCCGGTAGAACGAGGCCTCGCTCTGGGTCGCATACCGGTACCGGAGGCTCAGCGTCTGGCTCTCGCTCAAGCGCCAGGCGAGGTCGGGCTCGATCGCGTGCGAACGGACCGACCAGTTGTCGAAGTAGAATCGGTATTCGAGCCCGAACGACAGCGTGCGCCCGAGCGCGCGCCGACCCCGCGCCGTGAACGATGTGCGCAGCCGCGTGTCGGGGACTTGCTCCGGGATACAGAACGGAGCGCTCGAGACACACGTGCCGAGGTCGCCGATCGCCACGAACCGGTAGGGGCTCGCCTGGTATCCCGAGACCAGTGTGGTCTGCGCGCCGAGCTCGGCGATCGTGCTCCGATCGATCACCTGCGCGACGACGATCCGTCCTCCCACGGTCCGGACAGGCAGCGAGAACCCAGGGTCACCGGATCGGCCGACCCGGTCATCGCTGCCAAGGGCATCGACCGCCACCGTGGTGTTCTTGCCCGCGAGCTCAGAGCGCAGCCCGAGCGTGAGGCCGTGCGAGGTGTAGTCGGGCTCGTACGAGAACCGGTAGTTTGCCGTGACACTCGTCGTCGAACCGGCGTACCCGACCGCGGCATCGGCCTCGTTCCGGCGCTCGTGGATCGCCTTTGTGGCCGCGGTCACGACGTCGACCGAGGCGCCGGTCCAGGCATCGACCGTATACGTCGCCGCGAGCGTCGCCTTGTCGATCGTTCCGGCGACCTTGACCGTCGGAGAAATGATGGTGGTCGCGTCGGTGTCCGATCGTACGTAGACGGTGGACGACGCATCTGTCACCCTCGGGGCGTGACCCGCGCAACTGACCGCGACGACCGCCAGGATGGGGAACAACCTCATCGCGCGACCATGTTGCGCGGCGGCGCGGTGGTGTCAACGCTCGGGGTCCTCATGTTCGCGGGGTGCTTTCAACCCTCGACCGGGGCCGACGAGATCGAAGCGGGTACCGAGCCACCGGGTCAGCTGTTCGGCGCCGATGCCGGCACGAACAGCACGTGCGGGACGGCCAACCCCACGCCGCTCTCCAAGCTCCACGTCGTCGTGCTCACCGCACCGTTCGGCGGCAAGTACAAGCCGCGCAACGTCGGTGCGATCTGGGTGGAGACCGCGGCGGGCGCGTTCGTGAAGACGCTCGAGCGCTGGGGCAAGACTCGTTCGCGATACATCACCCGCTGGACCGCGGCGTCGGCCGGGAACGTGGTGGACGCCGTGACGAGCGCCACGCTCTCGAGTCACGTCACGCACGACCGCACGTGGGACTTCACCGACAAGTCGACGTGCAAGGTCGCCGCGGGTAACTACAAGCTGAAGATCGAGCACACCGACTACAACGGTCCCGGCGCGCTGATCGAGATCCCGTTCACCACCACGGCCGGGACCCAGAGCTCGCCAGACACGGCGAACTTCAAGAACGTCGTCGTCACGATCCAGTAGCGGTCCCTTACCTCAGGCGAACCGCTCGTACTCGGCGGGATCGTGCGCGCAGAACATGTCGACGTCCTGGTAGGTCGCGTGGAGCTGGCGAAGCGCGGCAGCCGATGCGCGGCGCGCTCGGGGATCCATCTGCGTGAACGCTTCGAAGCCGCGGAATCCGACGGGCACCGCTCCCTTGCCGTCGACCGCGTGGTGGTGGAAGTACGCGTCGCCCGCGTGAACGAGCCAGCGCTCTCCTGCGTTGACCACGATCGCCGAGTGGCCCCAGGTGTGGCCGTGCATCGGCAGGAGCGCGATGTCGGCGTCGAGCCCGCGCAGCTTGGTCACGGCGGGAAGGCCGCGCCAGGTGTCGCCGTCCTCGGCGTAGAGCTCCCACTTCGGCCCGTGCGCCCACTGTGCCTTGAGGTAGCGCTCGCGCTCCTTGAGCGTGGTGCGCGCCATCGCGGCCGCATGCTCGCGCGCGTGCAGGTGGACCTTCGCGTTCGGAAAGTCGGGCAGGCCGCCCGCGTGATCGAGATCGAGGTGCGTGACCACGATGTGGCGGACGTCGGCCGGATCGAACCCGCGCGCGGTGAGCTGCGCGATCGCGGTCTCGGCGGGCTCGAGCGCCGCACCGGCGAGCATCGCGAACGAGCGCGAGATGCCGGTCTTCCGCTCGATGTCGCGCGTTCCGAAGCCGGTGTCGACGAGCACGAGCCCGTCTCGCTCGGTCTCGACGAGCAGGCAGTGCGCGACCATCTTGCCACGCCCGAGTCCGCTACCACCGAACAGAAACCCGGCGAGCGGGCACATCGTGGCGCAGTTCAAGTGGTGCACGGCGCGGATGCTCATGCGCCGACGCTACCGCAGTCGCTACTGCTGGAGGACGAGCTTGACGTGAAACCCGTACGCCGGCTGAACGTCGGTGTTCGGCTGGTTGGCGATGCGGATCGCCGCCGCCGGCGGTCGCGACAGGTAGTTCACGGCGTTCAGCACCGCGAACATTCCGACGAGCGCGACGAGGGTCGGCACGGTGCGCGGACGAAGCCACGTCCAGCGCTCGGCGAACCACCGAGAGAGGGCACCGAGCGCCCTCACCATCGCCGTGCGCGGTGCCCGCACGACCGTCGCGATCGGCAACTCCCTGGCCTGATCGAACAGCATCCCTCCATTATCCACACGCGCACGTCGTGCGCTCGTTCTCGGCGTGCGATCTCGGCGCGTGCGCGTGTAGGACAGAGTGCGCCGGCGGATCTGCGAGCGCGGCCGGGGGCAGATGAATCCCGGCGAGATCATGCGAGCTCCGGCGCCGCCTGACCGCGGTTCTGGAACGAGCCGTTCGCCTGGTACCGCTTTCGCTGCAGCTTGTTGAGCGTGACGCGCGCCTTCCAGCCGAGGTACGCGCGCGTGAACGTCAGCATGTTCGCGCGATCGAGGTACGGATTCTTCACGCCCGGCGCCACGCCGACCAGCGCGAGCACCTGCTCGGCCACCGACACCGGGCAGCCCTCGAGCCTGATCACGTCGCCCGCGAGCTTGGCCTTCGCGGAGGCGAGCTTCGCGAAGATGTCCTCGTGCTTCGCGGTGTGCGGATCGAGCGTGCTGCGATCCTTGTAGATGTTCTTGATCTCGACGGGCTTGCCGTGAAGCTGGCCCTTCCAGTCCGCGCAGTCGCCGATGAAGATCACCTTCTCGCCCGGCTTGGCATCGATGCCACCGGCGTACTTGCCGAACACCACGTGCATGCGCGGCAGCTTCTTGTCGGTCTCCTTGTCGAACACGCGGAGGATCTCGATGGCCTCCTCGATCGCGCCCGGGCAACCGCCCCAGCAGTACTCGCCGGCCTCGGACTCCGGCGGCGGGCCGGCGTACGCGGTGATGTTCGTGCCCTCGAAGTACTTCTCCACGCGGATCAGGCCGACCTTGAAGCCCTTCGCGCGCGCCTTCGCTTCGGCGAGCGTGACGTCTCCGGTGATCGTGATCTTCGACAGATCCGTGGTGCCGAAGCCACCCTCGGCGGCGAGCCGGATGTGATCGACGGTGTTCGGATCCACGCCGATGATGTTGCAGCACACCGCATCGAACGCGACCTGGCTGTTGCCCATGATGATCATGCCGAGCGGGAACGGCGTGGGCGTCAGCATGCGGCCTTCGCCGGCGGTGATCGCATCGATCGCGATGAACGACGGCTGGATGATGTGCTGGAGGTCCGCGATCTTCTCGTTGAGCTTGTGGTCGTGATCGATCAGCCGGTGACGATCATCCTGGATGCCGATGTACGCCTTCAGCGAGAACGTCACCGTGGTCCACGGGTGCGCCTTGAACTTGGGGCAGTTCACGAAGAAGTCCGCGCGCGCGATCGGCTCGGGCGTGAACAGGTAGTCGCGCAGGCGGTTCTCGTGCGAGATCGGAATCTCGACCTGCTGCTCCTCCTCGAAGCAGTAGCGCTTGACGTCGACCTTCTTCAGCATCGCGTCCCAGCCGGATTCGCGCATCGCCACGCGCGTGGGCACGGTGATGCCGCAGCGCTCGCCGGCCGCGAGCTCGGTCATCGAGGCGCCGCCGACATCGCGCAGCGCGCGCAGCACACCCTCGCCGAACTCCGGCCGCGTGTACGCGTACGGGAACAGCGGGCCGGCGGCGACCAGGTTCGGCTTGACCAGCGTCCGACCGAACGGCTTGAGTCCGAGCTCTTCGAGACCCTCGCGGATGATCGTGCGGATCCGCTCCGGGTCGTAGTCGCGGCAACTGCGGAGGATGACCTTCGGCTCTGCCGGGATTTTCATGTCCCGAGCATAGCCTGTTGAATCACGGGTGCGCGGCTGAACCCGATCCAGTACCGGCGGCGGCGGGCGCCGTCGGAGCCGGTGGCGGCGGCGGGACCGCGGTCTCGTCGACGACCGGCGGCGCGGAGGGCACGGGCGGCGGCGCGGCGGCCATCGCGTGG
The DNA here is from genome assembly GCA_038203335.1 of Haliangiales bacterium. GTDB lineage: Bacteria > Myxococcota_A > Polyangia > Haliangiales > Haliangiaceae > JABFXX01. Next base: position 37,364 of record JBBRED010000006.1, read on the forward strand.
TTCTCGGCGTTCATCAGCCAGCTTTCGACCGCTGCGAGATTCGCCTTCACCGCGACCTCGCCGGCCTCGAGCTTCTCGAGCATCTCGTCGGACGAGTGCTGGACCTCTTCGATGTTGCCGCTCTTGACGGCGGTGCTCATCACCGACGACGACGAGGTGAGCAGCGCGCGCAGCTGATCGAGACTCTGGCGGGCCTCGCTGAGCAGCCGACCGGCCTCGGCGATCCCCGCCGCATCGCCGCCGAGCGTACGGCCGCGCTGCATCAGCGCGTCGGCGCGGCGCTGCAGCACCTCGACCTCGGTGGCGTGCCACTTGACGATCTCGAGCGTCTCCTCCTGCACGTGCCCGAGGTCGGGGGATTTCTCGCAGCCCGCGGCACCGAGAGTGGTAGCCAGGACCAAGGACGACAACAGCTTGGAGGTGTTCACGGCGAGCCGGTTGTCCCAGAATCCGCCCGCTGACTCAAGCCAGTGGCGGCGCGTCGTCGCTCCAGGCGCTCCCGTGCGCGTCGATCTCGGCGAGGTAGACGAGGAAGTGCGCGTAGTACGGGTGATCGCCGAGGGTGGACGAGTCGGCGACCACCAGCAGGAATCGCTTCGCGCGCGACAGCGCCACGTTCATCCGGCGCGTGTTCGCGAGGAACCCGATCTCGCCGCGCTCGTTCGAGCGCACGAGGTCGACGATCACCGCCTCTTTCTCGCGCCCCTGGAAGCCATCGACCGTCCCGATCTCCACGCCGGCCGCGCGCTCGGCCTTGAGTAGCTCGCGGAGGCGGCGTGCCTGCGCGGAGTACGCGGCGATGATCGCGAGGTCGGTCGGAGGCAAGCCGCGGGAGAGCAGACGGCGTGCCTCGGCGGCGACGCGCACCGCGTTGCCGGTGTTGAACGTGCTCGGATCGAACTGGAACGTCGGGATGTTGTTGAGCGAGCCGCCCGGATCGAAGTCCGTGCGCTGCTCGAGCCAGTCCTTGCCCGCGGTGTCGACGAGCCACACCTGCTTGGGCCGCAGCGGATCGGGCGCGATGCCGAGGTCGGCCAGCTCGTGGTGGGCGACCTCGGGGGCGGCGCGAAGCTTGCCCTCGTACATCGAGCGCGACGGGAACGTCATGATCTGCTCGTGCATGCGGTGCTGCTGCTCGAGCATCACCGCACCGCTCGCCACCAGGCGTTCGAACACGGTCGTGCCGAGCGTGGCATCCACCTGCGGACCGCCGGTGACCACCGGGCCGAGCTGATGTGGATCACCCGCGAGCACGGCGACTTTCGCGCGTGCGAGCGCGATCATCAGCAGCGGATCGGGAGCCTGCGTGGCCTCGTCGACGATCACCGCGTCGAACATCGTATCGCCGAGGAGGAAGTGGTCGCAGCCCACGCAGGTGGCGAGGATCACGTCGGAGCGCTCGACGATCGCGCGCTCTGCATTCTGGATCTCTCGCGCGGCATCGCGATCGAGCGCCCGCGCCTCGGCCCACAGCTCCTTCGCCTCCTGGCCACGACGGCCGGCGGCGCTCTTGCGCAGGGCGCGCGCGCGATCGCGCCACTCGAGCGCGAGCTTGGTCGCGCCATCGGCATCCACCTGCGCATCGAGCGTGAGCGCCGCGAGGGCGGGTGCGACGCGCGCGGGATGACCGAGACGCACCGCGCGCACGCCGGCCTGGCCGAGCCGGACGCCCAGGTTGTCGACGGCAGTGTTCGACGGCGCCGCGCAGAGCACGCGCTCGCCGCGCGCCACGCGCTGCCGCACGACCTCGACGAGCGTACGCGTCTTGCCGGTGCCCGGCGGACCGTGGAGCAGCGCGATGTCCCCGGAGCGCAGCGCGGCATCCACCGCGTCGCGTTGCTTGTCGTCGAGCGCCTCGTCGAACGGCTCCCAGCTCGTGGCCGCGAGCGGGCGGGGCGGCTTGATCATCGCCGCGACGTCCCGGAGGCGCGCGAGGTCGCTGGTCGCGAGCGCGGCCTTCGCGCGCTCGAGCGCCTTGTCGCCGCGGTCGAACGTGACCTCGGGGACCTCCGGATCGAGCGCGTAGTCGCGATCGATCTGGTCAACCGCGCGGTCGAGCATCAGCCACAGCGACTGTTCTTCGCGCCGCTCCAGCACGCCACGGACCGCCCCCGGCTCGTCGGGGTGCTCCCCCCAGAGCCGGATCGGATCGCCGGGGGTGATCCGCAGGTTGTCGAGATCTACGGCGTCGGGCACCGCCACCTGAACGCGTACGCGATCCCCGGGCGCCGATTGTTCGTCGACGATGCGCAGGTTCGCGAGCGCGATTCCGAGCGCCACGCGCTCCGAGAGCACGCGGCCCGAGCGCTCCATGGCGACCTTCGCGCGCGCCGCCAGCCGCTCGGCCCGCCAGGCGGCTCCGAGGGCATCCAGCCAGTCGCGCGCATCCGCCGTCACGCTCTCGAAGCTACCCCGACTTTCCGGCGCGGCGGGCGAGGAAGAGCCGGCCCCCGTGGCATAGTTTCCCCGCCCATGCCCGAGTCGACCGCTCCCGAGCGCCTCACCCGCAAGACGACGTCGATCGCACAGCTGCTCGCACGTCGCGTGCAGGAGACTCCCGATCGCGAGGCGTATCGCTATCCGGTCGGCGAGGACTGGCGCTCGATGACGTGGAAGCAGGCGCACGAGCGCGTCAAGGCGATCGCCGCCGGTCTGCTCTCGCTCGGTCTCCACCGCGAGGAGCGCGTGGGCCTGCTGTCCAATACGCGCGTGGACTGGCTGCTCTGCGACCTCGGCATCCTGTCGGCGGGCGGTGCGACCACCACCGTCTATCCGTCGAGCACCTCGGAAGAGTGCTCGTACATCCTCGCGGACTCGGACACGAAGTACGTGTTCATCGAGGACGCGAGCCAGCTGAAGAAGCTGCTCGCGCACCGGGCCGAGATCCCGAAGATCGAGAAGCTGATCATGATCGACGGCGCTCCCGATGCGAAGGACAAGGCGTGGGTGATGACCCTCGCCGAGCTCGAGGCCGCGGGCGCCGCGTTGCTCGCGAAGGATCCGCGCGCGGTCGACGAGGTCGTCGAGGGCATCAAGGGCGAGCACCTCGCCACGCTGATCTACACGTCCGGAACCACCGGCAAGCCGAAGGGCGTGCGGCTGCTCCACGAGTGCTGGGCCTACTGCGCCGACTCGATGGAGGCGACGCGGCTGATCGGCCCCGATGACGTTCAGCTCCTGTGGCTGCCGATGAGCCACTCGTTCGGCAAGGTCCTGATGGCCGCGCACGTCGCGACTGGATCCGTGTGCGCCGTCGATGGCCGGATCCCGAAGATCGTCGAGAACTGCAGCGTCGTGAAGCCCACGATCATGGCCGCCGTGCCGCGGATCTTCGAGAAGGCGTACAACAAGATCCTGGAGCGCGCGAGGAAGGGCGGCGTCAAGCAGATGATCTTCGAGTGGGCGGTCTCCGTCGGCAAGGAGGGCAGCAAGCTCCGCCAGGCCGGCAAGCAGCCGGGCGGCTTGCTCGCCCTGAAGCTGAAGCTTGCCGATCGCCTCGTGTTCCAGGCGGTCAAGGCCACGTTCGGTGGACGCGTGCGCTACTTCATCTCCGGTTCGGCGCCGCTGTCGCGCGAGATCGCGGAGTTCTTCCACGCCTGCGGCATCCTGATCCTCGAGGGCTACGGCCTCACCGAAACGAGCGCCGCGAGCTTCGTGAACCGCGCGAACAAGTTCGCGTTCGGCACCGTCGGAATGCCGATGCCGGGCACCCTGGTCAAGCTCGCGCCGGCCGACGGCGAGATCCTGATCAAGTCGCCCGGCGTGATGCAGGGCTATCACAACATGCCCGAAGCCACGGCCGAGGCGCTGACTGAGGACCACTGGCTCCGCACCGGCGACATCGGCGAGATCGACGCGCAGGGCTTCCTCCGCATCACCGACCGCAAGAAGGATCTGATCAAGACCTCGGGCGGCAAGTACATCGCGCCGCAGCACATCGAGGGCAAGCTGAAGGCGGCGTGTCCATACATCAGCCAGGTGATCGTGCACGGCGACAAGCGCAACTTCGTCACCGCGCTGATCACGCTCGATGCCGAGTCCGTCGAGAAGTGGGCCAAGTCCCACAACGCGGACGGTAAGAGCTACTCCGATCTCTCGCAGTCTCCCGAGGTCAAGGCGCTGCTCTCGCCGTACTTCGACGAGGTCAACAAGTCGCTCGCGAAGTACGAGACCGTGAAGCAGTTCGCGATCCTCCCGAAGGATCTCTCGGTCGACGAGGGCGACCTGACGCCGAGCCTCAAGGTGAAGCGCAAGGTCGTCGAGAAGAAGTACGCGGGCCTCCTCGACAAGATGTACGCGGGCGCGATCGCAGGCGATTGATCCACCTGGCCGTCGAGGAGCCGGGCACCAGCCAAATTGAATGACCGGGCTCCGAAACGCGTTACACAGGGACATGCTCCGCACGTTTGCCCTGGCGCTCGTCGCCACCCTCGCCATCGCGCGCCCCGCCGCGGCCGAAGGGGTCGACTTCATTGCCGATGCCAAGCTGCTCTACCGCGTGGCGGCCTGCGGCAACGCCGATCAGCCGCTGCCCGAGGCGCTGATGAAGGGCGACGACAAGCAGCAGAAGGCGGTGAAGAAGATCGTCGATCGCCACTGCAAGCGGATCCTCGAGTACATGGGCAAGTTCCGCACGCAGTACTTCGAGAAGGGCCGCGCCTGGTTCGACGAGGTCGTGCCGAAGACCGTGCCGTCCACCGTGGTCTATCCGTTCGGCGGCGGTGATCTGATCTCCGCGCTCGTCGCGTTCCCGACCGCCACCGAGATCACGACGATCTCGCTCGAGCAATCCGGCGATCCGCGCCGCATCAGCAAGCTGACCGCGAACCAGCTCGACAACAGCCTCGGCGTCCTCCGCAAGGACATCGGCGGCTTGATCTCCGTTGGCTCGAACACGAGCGAGAATCTGTCGGCGGGCCAGCGTAACGATCTGCCCGGCCAGGTCAGCTCGTTCCTCATGGGCCTTGTCGCGGGTGGTTACGAGCCGGTGTCGATGCGCTACTTCACGCTCGACGATGCGGGCGCGATCCACTACCTCGAGCAGGCAGAGATCGACGAGGCCGACAAGAAGAAGGGCGCGAGCCTCAAGGGCGACTGGCAAGACCCCGCGTTCTCGGCCGCGTTCTCGAACGTCGAGATCCAGTACAAGAAGATCGGCGACACCGTCATCCACACGCATCGCCACATCGGCTGGAACCTCGGCGACGCGTACCTCCAGAAGAACCCGCAGCTGATCAAGCACCTCGAGAAGAAGGGCCCGGTCACGCTCCTCACCAAGGGCGCGAGCTACCTCCTCTGGCGCGGCGACTTCTCGTTGATCCGTAACTACATGCTCGATCACCTCGCGTGGATGCTCTCTGACTCGACCGGCATCCCGCCGGCGTACGCGCGTCAGAGCAAGATGGTCCAGGAGACCTATGGCTACTACAACGGCGCGTTCCTCGAGGGCGCGCAGGATGGCCGCCACGATCAAGCGTTCATCGAGCTGTGGAAGAGCCAGAAGCGTCGCCGCCTGCCGTTCCGCTTCGGCTACGTCGACAAGGACAAGCAGGCCCACCTCGTCGTCACGCGCCCGAAGACCTGAGAAGCCGTCGCGCTGGTTCTGCGGCCGCGGCGATCTCTATCGCAGCGCCTCCATGATCTTCACGACCACCCACGCCATGTAGCCGAGCATGATCAGCGCCGTGACCGCGGGCTCGATGAACCGTCGCGGCGATGGGCCCTTGCCCACATCGTCGCGGGCGCGCCGGGCGATTCGCTCGGCGGTGCTCGCATCGAGATCGACCGCCGCGAGCTCGCGGCTGATCTCGCCCAGACCCTTCACGTCATCTTCCGTGGTCATGGCGTCCTCCAGGCTGCGGGTGCGTGATCGCCGAGCGCAGCGGCGAGCTGGGTGCGCGCGCGCGCGAGGCGCTGGCGAACGGCTTCGGGCCGGTGGCCAAGGATGTCGGCGACCTCGGTGGGCGTCATGCCTTCGACGCCGACGAGCAGCGCGACCTCGCGGTACGCGGGTGCGAGCGAGGCGAACGCCTGCTCGAGCGCGAGTTGCTGCTGGGAATCCGCGAGCGCCTCGAGCGGCGAACGCTCGCCCCCCGCGACCTCGCGCGCTGGAAGATCGCCGGCGAGCTGCGCGCGCACGGCCTGCGCGCGGACCCAGCTGATCACGAGGCGGTGCGCGACGGTGAACAAGTAGGGACCGAGCCGGGTGTCCTCGGCGAGGCGGCGCGCGGACTGCGCGAGCCGCAGGAACGCCTCCTGGAGGAGGTCCTCGGCGATGTCCTTGCGGCGCGTCATCCGCAGGAGGTACGCGTAGATGCGCCGGCGGTACGCCGCGAACGCGGCATCGAACGCTGCGGGCTCGCCCCGGCGCAGGCCGTCGACCCAGGCGCGCTCGTCGACCTCCACGCATGCACAACGCCCGACCCGGGGGAGCGTGACAAGTTTTCTCGCTCGCGGAAACCGTGTCACGCACGGCGATCGGCCGCGTTTGTCCTCGCATGGGTTTCATGCGCGCCGGCGGAATCAACATGTTCTTCCTGCTCGGGTTCGGCATCGCCATCGGCATCACCGCGATCCGGTTCGCGCGCAACGCCGACCCGCACCGGTTGTCCATCGTCCGAGCGCTCACGTGGGCGGTCATCGCGTCGTCGCTGAGCGGCTTCATCGGCGGTTTGGTCGCGACCTGCCGCTACGTCGTCGATAACCCCGAGGCGACGAAAGATCCGCTGCCGTCCCTCCTCGTGGGGTTCTCGGAGAGCTGCGCGAACCTCCTCCTCGGGGGCGGCATCCTCGTCATCACCTGGTCCCTCGTCGCGTTCGGCGTTCGCCGGATGCCCCACGACAACCTCTAGCTCGGAGCTACCATGTCTCGCATCGCCACTGCCCTGATCCTCGCGCTCGCTCCCCTCGTCGCCGCGTGCGGAACCGCCTCGGAAGCCGCGCCCGCACCGGCGCCCTCGAAGCAGGCGGCCTCCACGAGCGGCGACTTCCAGACCGCCTGCATGGCCGTCATGCAGCGCAACCGCACCTGCACCGATGAGTTCATCCCCGCGCTCGTCGACATGCGCGCGAGCAAGGATCTACCGGCGGGAATCGCGGATGCGGTCGCGAAGGATCGTCCGGCCGTGATCGCGCGCGCGAAGGAAGAGTGGGCCTTGGACTCCACGGACGAGGTGTTCGCGCGGCAGTGCCAGACGCTCGGCCAGTACGCCACGCCCGAGAACATCGCCGCGGGTGAGGCCTGCATGGCCAAGACCACCTGCGCCGAGTACTCCCCGTGCATCGTTACCGTCATGGGGAACACCATGCATAAGTAGCCGGTAAGTTGCTGGTTCGCTTCGGCGCGTGCTACCCGGGGGGACCGGCGCATGAGCCAAGAAGTCGCAAAGGCAAGTGGCGCAGGACGCGGTGTTCTCTACATCGCGTTCGCGAAGTTCTACTTCATGTTCGCGGGGCTGGTGATCCAGTTCCGGCTCCCGAACATCCTGTCGCGGGCCGCGTTCGGATCGTTCTCGCTGGTCTCGAACATCGCGTCGCTGGTCAACAACGTGCTGGTCACCGGCACGATCCAGTCGGTCTCGAAGTTCTCGGCCGCCGAGCCCGGTAAGGCGCGCCTCGTCCAGCAGGCCGGCCTGCGCATGCACGTGCGCCTCGGCCTGGTGATCGCGATCGGCTTCATCGCCGCGGCGCCGCTCGTGGCGTGGCTGCTCCACGACATGTCGAAGACCGCGCCGCTGATGCTCGCGGGTCTGATCGTCGGCGGCTACTCGTTCTATGCGGTGTTCGTCGGCACCGCGAACGGCCTGCACCAGTTCCACAAGCAAGCCGGCCTCGACGTCACGTTCGCCACGCTCCGCGTCGTCGGCCTCCTCGGCATGGCGATGGCGGGGCTCGGCGTGATCGGCGTGATCGGTGGCTGGGTCGCGGCGGTCGGCATCATCCTGATGGCCGCGATCGTGTGGGTCGGGCTGCCGGGGAAGATCGCGAAGGAAGACCGGATCCCGGTCAAGCCGCTGATCACGTTCTTCGTCGGTGTCGCGGTCTACCTCGTGCTGTTCAACGGCCTGATGTTCATCGACAGCCTGCTGATCAAGCGGCTGACCACCGAGTACTACGCCACCCACGCCGCCGAGCTGACCGCCGCGATCGATCGCGTCATTCCGTGGAGCGCGAAGCTCGTCGGCTACCACGAGGATCCGAGCGTGCTCGCCGACGTCCAGAACGGCTACTACGCGGCCGCGCAGAACCTCGGCCGGCTCGCCTACCAGGCGATCATCGCCGCGACGTTCGTGGTGTTCCCGCTGATCTCGCGATCGACGTTCACCGAGGACAAGGAGACCACCCGGCGCTACGTCGAGGTCACCTCGCGCTACTCGCTGATGTTCGCGATGGCGATCGGCGTGGTGATCGCGGCGAACCCGAAGGACATGCTCGGCCTGCTCTACGCCGAGGACTACGCCGCGAACGGCGGCCCGGCGCTCGCGCTCCTCGCCCTGGGCAACGTCGCGTTCAGCGTGTTCGCGATCAACGGCACGATCCTGAACGGTGCCGGCCAGACCCGCGCGGCGATCATCACCGCCGCGATCACGCTCGTCCTCGCCGGCGTCGGCAACTACATCGCGATCCCCCTGGCGGCCGAGAGCGGGAACGTCCTCGTCACCGCCGCGGCGGTCACCGGAGCCGCGATGGTGATCGGCGCCGTGATCTCGGGCGTCGCGCTGACCAAGCAGCTCGGCGCGTTCCTCCCGCTGCTCTCGCTGCTCCGCATCGGCGTGGCCACCGCCGCGGCGCTCGCGGTGGGCAAGTTCCTCGTGCTACCGCACGGAAAGTTGATGACGCTCGTCGAGGCTGCGATCGTCGGCCTCGTGTTCCTCGTCGTGCTGATCGGAACCCGCGAGCTCGGTGCTCGCGATCTCGCAGCGATCAAGGCGGTCCGCACCAAGCGGGCGGCCGGTGGAGGTGACGTATGAAAGCGACCAGCCTGCTCGTGATCCTCGGCCTGACCCTCGGCGCCTGTGCTGGTTCCCAGCACGACTCCGAGACCCTCCAGGAGTCCATCCTCAGCTACAACGACGGGGTGCGCTGGGAGCGGTTCGAGACCGCCGCCAGCTCGCTGCCGCCGAAGCAGCGCTCGGCGTTCGTGGACGACATGGACCTGCGGGCGAAGGACCTCAAGATCAGCCAGTACGACGTGGTCCGGGTCGACAAGTCCGGCGCCAAGGCGGCGAAGGTCCACGTCAAGATGGGCTGGTACATGGAGACCGAAGGCACCCTCAAGGAGACCCACGCGCTCCAGACCTGGGAGCGCCACGGCAAGGCCTGGTGGATGGTCGAGCAGACCCGCCTCCGGGGCGACGAGATGCCCGGCCTGATGGACCGCCCCGAGGGCGCGTTCGACGACCAGAAACCCTAAGAGAAATCCGGCGTGTGCACCGAGTCGCCGACCCGCATCCGGGTGGGGTAACATTCCGGCGCAGAGGTGTCGCAAAGCGACTTTGTCACCCGTGGCCAGTCCCTGGTCACGTCTGGGCAATTCCAGGAGGCCGTCAAGGTCTGTCGTCTCGGCTTGCTCGGGCGACCGACAACGGTCGAGGGACGGATCGTGCTCGGGCAAGCACTGCTCGCGCTCAAGCGATACGACGAGGTGCTCGCCGAGATGCGCGTCGCGCTCGAGCTCGATCACACGTCGCTATCGGCGCAGATCCTCAAGGCCGAGGCGCTCCTCAAGAAGGGCGACCACCACGCCGCCGGCGAGGTGATCGCGAAGCTCAAGCCCCACGCGGGAGCCGATCCGCGCGTCGCGCAGCTCGTCGCCGACGCGGAGCGGGGCGGGGCGCGGCCGCCGATGACGTCGAGCCATCCGGCGGTCGGCTTCCTCGGTCCGCAGGCCGGCGAGAGCCACACGAAGCACTACCCGAACCACGGCGCCGACAACGAGGTCACCGGGAACGACGGCGGGCCCGAGGTCGAGGACACCGGCGGCTCGTACACGCGACCCACCTCGATCGCCGCGCCCGGATCGAAGAAGCGCAGCGGCAAGGTCCAGACGCAGGAGGAGGGCACGCCGCCGCCCGACGTGCTGGCCGTCGGTGATCGCTCGGGCACCGTCGAGTTCGATCCCGAGGTGGACGGCATCGAGGTCGGTGAAGAGGACGATTTCGGCGAGGTCGCCGCGCCGCCGAGCGCGAGCAACCAGCGTGCGGTCGTGCCGGCGCAACTGCCCGATGAATCGCGCGGCTCGGTCAAACGCGCGACGAAGAAGCCGGTCCCCGGGCCGGTGTCCGCACCGCTGCCGAAGCGCCCCAAGCCGAAGCAGGAGTTCTCGTCGGTCGAGCTGGAGAGCGGTGACATCTTCGAGCTCGACGAGAACCAGCAAGCCGTCGACGCGCCACCGCGTCGCCCGCCGGGGCCGGGCACCGCGGTGCGCAACGCCGTGAAGATGCCGTCGGGCCCGATCGACGCGCTGCCTGGGCCGCCGGCGCGGGCTCCGTATCCCGCACCCACGCCTGCATCGGTTCGCCGGACCGAGCTCGCCGCCGCCGTCGTTCCACCGCCGGCACTCGCACAGCAGATCGCGCAGCAGCCGCACTACATGCAGATGGCCACGCTGCCACCGCCGCAGCCGTTGCCACCGACGCCGATGGCGAACCAACGCACGCTCGCGGCCGCATCGATGCCGACGGCCGCCGCGATGCATCCGCCACCGAATCCGCAGGTCCTCGCGAACGCCGCGCGCCCGACGATGGCGCTCAACGCCGCGCAGCAGGAGTCCGCCGCCGCGGTCGATGCGCTGTTCGGCGAGGGGCAGCAGCAGTGGGGCCGACCAGGCAACCGCTCGACCGCCGCGGCGAACGAGCCCACGAGCAAGCCGGGGGAGCTCGATCCGCGGATCGCGGTCGTCACGCCGTCGACCGGCACCGGCTCGATCCCGCCGGGGATGTTCCCCGAGACCAGCACCGCGAGCGGCAAGCCGCTGAAGACCGGCGTGCGCAAGGGCCGCTCGCGCCTCGCGGTGGCGATGTGGATCCTGATCGGCGCGGTCGTGATCGGCGGTGGTGTGTTTGCCGGGTTCCAGATCCGCGCGATGCGCCTGCAGAAGCAGATCGCCGCCGCGCGTGACAAGGCCGTAGATCTAGCGAAGGCCGATACCTGGTCGGGCTGGTCGGGCGCGCGCGATCGGCTCGCCGGCATCGCGCAGGCGTCGGGCACCGTCGATAACCGCGCCGCGCTCGCCCGCGCGCGCGCCGTCCTCGCGTTCGAGTTCGGCGACGGGCTCGGCGAGGCGAAGGCCGCGATCGAGAAGCTCTCCGGCCAGTCGACGCTCGATGTCACCATCGCGCGCGCGTACCTCGCGCTCGCGCAGACCGACGCCTCCGCGGCGAAGACCGCCGCCGAGAAGGCGGTCGAGCTCGCGCCGAACGACGCCGCCGCGCTCTACGTCTCCGGCGAAGCGCAGCTCCTCGCGGGCGACTACAAGGGCGCGATCGCGAGCCTCAAGTCCGCGCAGGAGAAGGAGCCGCGGCCGCTCTACGCCGTCGGGCTCGCGCACGCGATCGCCGCGACGGGTGCCTGGGACGATGCGCTGTCGGCGGTGGACCGCGCGCTCGGTCAGATGCCGGATCACCCGGGCGCGCTGATCGAGCGCGGCTTCCTCTCCGTCGCGGCCGGTCGCATCGTCGCGAACAACGCCATGACCGCGGAGATCCGCGGCTCGCTCGTCAAGCTCACGGCCGAAGGTGCCAAGCCGCTCGCCGATCAGACGCGCGGTGTGTCGCCGCTGCAGGTCGCGCTCGCGAACCTGGCGCTCGCGCAGATCGACTTCACGCTCCACGACATGCCCGCAGCGCTCAACGACATCCGCGCTGCCTCGGAGGTCCGCGCCGACGAGCAACGGTTCGGCGAGGAAGCGATCGATACGCTGTTGCTCCTCGGCGACCTCGGCCACGCAAAGACCTCGGCGGCAGTCGCGCTGACAAACTGGCCGGGGAGTCGTCGCGCGCGGATCTCGCAGGCGCAGGTGTCGATCGCGCTCGGCAAGCCCGCCGAGGCGATCGATATCCTGTCGCGCAACCCGGAGGCCTCGAACCTCCCGCGCGGCCAGGCCGTGCGCGGCTGGGCGAAGCTCGCGCTCGGCGACCTCGACGGTGCGAAGGCCGACTTCGACCTCGCGATCAAGAAGCTGCCGAAGCTCGAGCTCGCGCTCGTCGGTCGCACCTGGGTCGATCTCGCCACCGACGAGCTCGACGAGGCGCGAAAGCGGATCGAGCCCACGTTCAATCCCAACACCGCGAGCGTCGGGCTCACCACCGTGTATGCGGAGATCCTCCGCACCAGCAACGATCCGGCGCAGCGCGAGAAGGCGAGGGGCCTCCTCGACAAGCTGCTCGTCAACGCGCCCGCCACGCCCGAGTTCGGCCGCGCGCAGCTCGAGCTCGGCCGGGTGGCTCGCGATGCCGGCGATCTGCGGACGGCGCGCGCGGCGTACGCCGATGCGATCAAGAACATGAACTCCGATGCGCGCCTCGAGATGGCGCTGCTTCTGATCGAGGATCAGGATCCCACCGGCGGGCGCGACATGATGGAGGGCATCCTCAAGGACGCCGGTCCGACGCCACCCGCGAACCTCCTGCTCGAGGGGGCCCGCGCGCGGATGCTCGCCGGAGATCACGCGGGCGCGGTCTCGCTCCTCGATCAGGCCGACAAGATCGCGACCGTGGTGCGCTGGCAATACGATCGCGAGCGCGGCCGCCTCGCACTGCGCCGGAACGATCTCCCGGGCGCCGCGCAGGCGCTGGTCCGCGCGCTCGAGAGCTGCGGCTCGGATCCCGAGACGTTCCTCCTCGCCGCCGACACGCTGACCGGCGATCCGAAGCAGACCGCACTCGGTACCAAGTTGAAGGCGCTGTTCCAGCTCCGGCTCAAGGACCTCCCGGAGCAGTACGTGGTCGCCGGCAAGCTCGCGCTGATCGCGGAGAACGAGCCCGATGCGGCGAAGGCCTACGAGGCCGCGATCAAGGCGTTCGAGAGGACCACGCCCCGGCGCGCCGCCCAGGCGCACTTCGGCCTGGCGGCGCTGTTCTACCTGAAGAACGATTATCCGAACGCGCAATCCCAGCTCGCGGTGGCCATCCCGTCGGATCCGTCGCTCTATGCGGCGTATCTGTTCTCCGCCGAGGTGGAGCTCGCGATCAACGGCGCCAAGGCGCAGAACCGCGCGCTCGAGCTCGCGAGGAAGTCCGTCGCCGCGAACCCCGACTACGTCGACGGCTGGGTCCAGGTCGGAACGTACGGCGCCACGCTCGGAAAGAAGAAGGATCTCGAGGACGCGATCACGCACGTCGGAGCGCTCGCTCCGTCGAGCGAGGCCCTCAAGAGCCTACAGGCGATGCGCCGCTAGCATCTGCGCGAACGCGCATCGCGACGCCACGACTCAGCCCATCGCGAAGACGACGGCGACGGCGGCACCGGCGGCGAGCAGCACCATCACGATGATGATGATCGCCCAGGGCGGCTTGCTCTCGCCCTTCTTGTGCATGCCCGTGCGCTCGGGCTCGAGCAGGTGCTCGAGACCATCGACCTCCGCGGACGCATTCGCCGGCGGCTTGGTCTTGTTCGGCGGCGGGCGCGTCTGCTTCTTCGCCGCGGGCGTCCGCATGTTGCCCTGCTGCGAGCTCGCGAGATCGCCGGCCCAGTTCGACGTGTCGACGAACGTGTTCGGGTCGAGCGACATCGAGCCCTCGCCGGTGGAGTTCGCGGCGGGTTCCTCGCCCTCGACGAGCGAGGTCATCTTCTGCATCTCGTCCATGATCAGGCCGTTGATCAGGGACTCCTTCGGCTCTGCGGATCGCTTCCGCATCATCTCGACCTGCGTGTCCTTCACGAGGGCGGCGATGTCGCGAGCCGTCACCTTCATGCGACGCGAGAACAAGAACTGCGCGAGCGCGTCACCGAGGTCAGCCGCGTTCTGGTAGCGCTCGTCGGGATCCTGCGCGAGCGCCTTGCGCACGACCTGGTCGAGCTCGGGCTCGATCTCCGAGTTGTGCTGCGTCAGCGAGGGGACGCGCGCCTGGCGCACGAGCTCGACGGTCTGGTAGTCGGTGTCGCCGTAGAACAGCCGCTTCCCGGTGAACAGCTCCCACAGGATGATCCCCACCGCGAACACGTCGGCGCGGTGATCGACGGGGAGGCCGCTCGCCGCCTCGGGCGAGAGGTAGCTGAACTTTCCCTTCACGACGCCCGGGTCGGTCGACTCGATCTGGCTATTCGCCTTCGCGAGACCGAAGTCCACGAGCTTCACCTCGCCGTTCTTCGACAGCAGAATATTGGGGGGCGAGATATCGCGGTGGACGATGCCGAGCGGCTCGTTGTTCTCCGGGTTCTCGAGGTTGTGCGCGTAGTGGAGCGCCTTGCAGCACTCGATCATCAAGTAGATCGTGTGCCCGACGTCGATCCGCTTCCCCTTCTGCTTCTGGCGTTCGATGAGGCCCTTGAGGTTGCACCCATCCACGAACTCCATGACGAGGAAGTACGCGTTGTCCGGAGTCTTCGAGATGTCGAAGACCTGGACGATGTTCGCGTGCTGGAGGTGCAGCGAGAGCCGCGCCTCGTCGAGGAACATCGCGACGAACTTCTGGTTCTTGGTGAGGTTTGGAAGGATGCGCTTGATCGCGACATTCTTCTTGAACCCCTCCATCGACTCCGCGACTCCGCGGAAAACCTCGGCCATTCCACCATGGTCGAGTCGCTCGGTGATCGTGTAGCGGTCGCGCATCCCCGGCGGGGAAAATAGTACCAGAGGACGCTCGACCTGGAAATCTGTGGCGCCAAAGCCAGCGGCCCCAACTGCAGGGGCCCCCGGAGCGCTATTCAGGGCGCTCGTCGGCCTCGACCTGCTCGCGCGCCGACTTGCACTCGAAACACAGGGTCGTGACCGGCCGGGCCAGCAGGCGCTTGAAGCCGATCGGCTCGTCGCACTCCTCGCACTTGTCGATCTCGCCGGCCTCCAGGCGCTGGATGGCCTCGCGGATCTTGCCCACCAGGAAGCTCTCGCGGTCGGCGAGCCGGAGCGCGGTCGAATAGACCTCCTCCTCCGTCGCCTCGTCCATCGAGTCCCGGCCGATCCGGTCCCGGTCGCGATCCATCGTGAACTCGATCGCCCGGTGGGCGTGGTCACCGAGGCGGGTCAGATCCGCCTCGAGGAGGGACTTGAGCTGGTTGGTCTGATCCGGCGTCAGCATGATTTCGAGTCTACGAACCAGGCTGGGGACGTCAACGCTCGATGGCTGTCCTCCGCCATCTCATTTTGTCGTGCGTGCTCCGGTGTCTCGCTGAGCGCTTGCGACGCGACGCGACTCGTGGGTCGGTTGTTCCGTCCGGATCCAACGGCATGCGCGCGGACACCTCGTCGGGGCTCTGGTTTCGAAAAACCTTCCCCCGGAATGCCGAAACTCCAGCCCCCGCCGGATGTCTCAACTCCGCATCCTTTCCTGCCAGGTTTCGGGTGCATGCCTTACATCGGCCTGACGATGCCTCGGAATGGATCGATACCTGGCGGCGTTCGTTTGACACAGTCGTTTACGACGACCTGTCGAGAACCTCCGAGGAGCCCCCGTGACCACTGTGACGCGCTGGAAGCTTGCCTGTGCCCTGTTCGCTGGAATCGCTGGCGTGGCGACCGTCTCCGCCCACCGCGGCGGGCACTCGAACACCCCCGCCGCCTCCGCAACCTCGCCCCGCAGCGGTGGCCTCCCGAGCCACCTGAAGCGTCCGCTCCGCGTGTCCGCGGAGGCCGCCGGGATCTCCAAGTCCGAGCTGGTCGATCAGGTGCTGTCGGCCCGCAACGTGCGCGACATCCAGCTCGTCGCCGGCAAGCTCGGCACCGTCGGTGATGACAGCACCGTCGACGCCCTCGCGCCCCTCCTCGTCGACGCGCGCCGCGGCGTCCCCGAGGCCATCCTCGGCATCTACGGTCAGATCGGCACGGAGCACGCCGTCGGCGAGCTGCTGTCGACCGCGAAGGACGATCGCCCGGCCGTTCGCAACGCCGCGATCGCTGCCCTCGGCGCCACCCAGAGCCAGCAGGCCGAGGAGCTCCTCGTCCAGATCGCGCAGGCCGGCGGCGATCCCGCCCAGGGCACCGCGATCAGCGGCCTTGGCTCGATCGGCACCGACCGCGCCGTCGCCGTGCTCGCACAGATCGCCGGGTCCGGCGACTACTCGACCGCGAGCACCGCCGTCTCTGCGCTCGGCTCGATCGATACCCCGAGCGCCGACGTCGCCGTGCGCAAGCTCATCGACAGCCCAGACTCGCGGATCGCCGCCGCCGCTCTCGGCGCGATCGACGCGATCGACGACGCCATGCTCGCCCGCCTCACCGACATCGTGAAGTCGGGAGATCCGCAGCTCGTCAACGCGGCCCTCGGCGCGCTCGGCAAGGCCGGCGAGGACGGCTTGTCGGTGCTCCGCGAGGCGGCGCTCCACGGCGCGATGAACACGCGGTGGGCCGCGGTCAACGCGATCGGCGAGATCGGCGGCGAGAAGGCCACCAAGCTCCTCGGCGAGATCCTCAAGACCGGCGAGCGCCAGTCCGCGACCGCTGCGGCGCAGGCCCTCGCGCAGAACGGTGGCGCCGAGGCGCGCGAGCTCCTGATCGAGTCCGCGCTCTCCGACCGCGCGCAGATCACCGGCGCCCTCGCGCAGCTCGCGCAGATGGAGGGCGAGGACGTCGACCAGGCCCTCCTCTCGGTGATCAAGCAGGGCACCAGCGCCGACCGCCGCACGGCTCTCCCGCGTCTCCTCAAGACCGGCAACCCCGACGCACTTCGCCTCGCGATCGATCTCGCCTCCAAGGGCTCGCGCAACGAGCGGTTCGAGGCGATGCGCATGCTCGCCGATGCCGGCTCCCCGAAAGCGTTCGACGCCCTCGTCGACATCGCCGGCAAGACCCGCGGTAACACGCGTGTCAACGCCCTCGACCTCCTCGCGCAGTCGCGCCCGAGCGACCCCGCGGTCGCGCAACTCCTCAGCGACTCGCTGTTCTCCGGCCGTCGCGACGAGGCGAACTACGCCGCCTCGGTCCTGGGCCGCATCGGCACGGAGGAGGCGCGCACGGCCCTCGTCGCCGCCCTTTCGGGCAAGGACAAGGACCTCGCCGCGGCCGCCGCCGGCGCCCTCTCGCAGGTCGGCCTCACCGATCAGGTCAAGTCGGCGCTGCTCGCCGCCGCCCAGTCGAACCCCGGCGTCAAGATGCAGGTCATGCAGCAGCTCGTGAATGCGGGCGCCCCCGAGGGCATGAAGATCGCCGAGGAGATGCTGAACAGCAAGGAGCCCGGCGCGGGCAGCCAGGCCGTGTGGGCGCTGGCCGGTCAAGGCACCGAGGAAGCACGTCGCCTGATCGAGCGTGCGCTCGACTCGAAGGATCCCTCCACCCGTATGGCCGCGATCTCGTCCCTGATGCAGAACCCCGACGATCGCTCGACCGACACGCTCCTCCGCCTCGCGCGCGACAGCGACGCATCGATCCGCGCCACCGCGCTCTCGACCCTCGGCCAGATCGGCTCCGAGCGCGCGCAGGCCGCCATCCTCGACGCCACGCGCTACGGCAAGACCGAGGACCGGATCGCCGCGATCTCCGGCCTCGCGAACATGGATGACCCGCGCGCGAGCCAGCAGCTCGCCTCGCTGATGAAGGACCGCGATGCGGCCGTCGCGACCCAGGCGATCCAGATGTCCTACAACGGCGGCTCCGAGGTCGACACCTCGCTCACCCAGATCGTCAACGACGCGAGCTCGACCGACCAGATGAAGGCCCTCGCGGCGCAGCAGCTGCGCAACCGCGGCACCGACCTCGATGATTCGACCGAGGCCGCAGTGACGAAGCTCGCCGGCGCGGCGAACCTGTACGGCGGCTACGGCTACGGCGGCGGGTACGGGAACCGCGAATACCTGGAGTAGCCCGCGGCGAACCGCCAAGCGGGAACTCGCCAGCACCTCCGTGCTATCCGCGAAGCCACGGCTCGCCGGCACGTCCGTGCTCGGGGGGGGACTGCTACGCCCGCACTCTGCGATTGCCAAAGGAACGACGGCAGAACGCGCGCCATCTCGGGCAGAGCTCGTGACGCGTCGGAAACGACCTCCGCGGCTCCGCGGCTTGGCGGTAAAAAGCGCACCCGTCCCGCCAGGATGCAAATTGCTCTGCGGTCGAGGTCAGGCCGGCACGAAGACCCGGAACACGGTCCCACCCGCCGGGTTGTCATCGACCTCGATCCACCCGTCGTGTTCCTTGACGATGCCCGAGCACACCGCGAGGCCGAGGCCGGTGCCGCCGGAGCCTTCCTTGGTGGTGTAGAACGGGTCGAAGATCTTGTCGCGGATCGTCGCGGGGATCCCGACGCCGGTGTCGGAGACCGAGCATGCGACGAAGGCCTGGTCGGCGTTGGTCTCGAGGCCGGGGCGCGAGCGCTTGACGACCTTGGTCTCGACGGAGATCGAGCCGCCGTCGGGCATGGCCTGCACGGCGTTGAGGAGGAGGTTGATGAGGACTTGCTGCAGGCGGTCGGAGTCGCCGGCGACCTTCGGGAGGTCGTCGGCACGCTCGACGCGGGTGCGGACCTTGGCGGACGAGAACTGACCGGAGAGGAGCTCCACGGTCTTGGCCGCGAGGTCGTTGAGGTTGACCATCGCGCGCTCGGTGTTGCCGACCTTGCGGCGCGTGAAGTCGAGGAGGCGCTGGATGATGCGCGTGATGCGCGCGGTCTGCTCCGCGACGATCTCGGCGTTCTTCTCCACGGCCTCGGGGTCTTTTGCCTTCTTCTGGATCGAGCGCGCGCGACCGGCGATCACGTTGAGCGGCGTGCCGACTTCGTGCGCGATCTCGGCGGCGAGCTGGCCGATGGTCGCGAGCTTCTCGGTCTGCCCGAGGCGCTGCTCGAGGTGGATCTTCTCGTCGTTCTGGCGCTGGGTCTCCGCGCGCGATTCGCGGAGCGAGTAGGTCATCTCGTTGAACCGGGTCGCGATCGCGCCGATCTCGTCGTCGCGCTCGGACAGGATGACGTGGGACAGGTCGCCCTTCGCGACGTCATCGATGCCGCGCAGGAGCTTGGTGATCGGGCGACTGACGAACCGGCTCGCGAGCGCGCCGACCATCACGGTGGTGACCAGCACGATGAGCACGACGAGGATGACCGCCTTCGAGAGGTCGTCGGAGGTCGTCACGATCGAGTCGGCGGGCTTGCTGATCTCGAGCATGGCGGCGGTGGTCTGCTCCTCCTCGTGGAGCGGCGTGGTACGCACAGGGAGGGCGAAGAAGTACGCGCCGTCCTCGATGTCATTGAACACCAGCTGCGGGAGATCGAGGAGAGTGGTCAGCCGGCGCAGCTGCGACGAGGTGTACACGCCGGGCGGATCGGTGGCGCGTGCGCGCGTGATCACCACGGCGCGCCAGCCCGACGCGCGGGTCAGCTCGCGAAGCGCCGCGTCGGCGGGCGGCTTGTACGCGAGCGCCTGATCGATCGGACGCGTGAGGCCCGCGGCTCCGCGCGCGGTGGCGAGCCGGGTCTGCAGCTCGAGCTGCTGCTTGAGCAGCGCGGTGCGCTCGGCGGGCGGCAGGGGCGGCGCCACATCGGGCGGCGCCTCTTCGAGCTTCTTGTCGACGACGTCGAGATCCTTCTGCAGCTGATCGGCGCGGTAGCGCGCCTCGCGCGCGTCGGTGCCGGCCTGCGCCTCGAGCGATGCGCGCACCGTGCCGGCGACGGACCGGGCCTCGCGCTCGAGCGCACCGCGCCGCTCGGCGACGCGCGCACGCAGGTCGTAGATCGCGTAGGTCGCGGACGCCAGCGCGACGACGACCGCCGTCGCTATCGTGATGCGAGCCGAGACCTTCACGCGCCGCTAGCATAGCGCCCGCTGTCCGATAATGGGGTCCGACCCGGCGGCGACGCGCTCGACCGTCAGTTCGTCGTCGGGTTCGTGGCGGGCGGCGCCTCGACGCTCTCGGCATCCGAGCTCGCACGCGCCGGCGCCGGGCCTACGGGCTCGGAGCGCTCGCGCTTCACGCGGACCGGGGCCTCGCGCTCGACCGGGCCGCCGTTCGCCGTGGTGCTCGCCTTCGTGGCCTCCAGCTTGGCCATCCGCTTCGCGGCCTTCTCGGCCTTCTCCTTCTCGGAGAGTCTGCCGACCTCGACCGTGCTCTTCGCGTTGTTCGCGGCCTCGCGCTCGCGCTCGAGCTCGCGCTCCTCGCGCCGCTTCTCGCGCATGCGGCGCAGACCACCGACCATGATCTCGGCGATCAGCTGGTCGTACTCCATGCCGATCGCCTTCGCGATCAGGACGAGATCCGAGTAATCGGGCGTCAGGCCCGGCAGCGGATTGACCTCGAGCACGTAGATCCGGCCCTCGGCGTCCATGCGCAGATCGACGCGCGCGACGTCGCGGCAATCGAGCGCCCAGAACGTGGCGCGCGCGATCTTCTCCATCGCCTTCTGCTCGGCCTCGGTCAGCTTCGCGGGGCACTCGTAGTAGACGTGCTCTTCCCACTCCTGCTTGACGCCGTAGTCGTAGACGGGGCGGAGGTTGTCCGTCTTCTTGAACTTGATCTCCATCGGCGGCAGCACGCGCGGCCGCTTGTCTCCGAGGAGGCCGACCGTGAACTCGCGGCCCGCGATGTACTCCTCGACGAGCGCCGGCTGGCGGTACTTCTCGACGCAGATCTTGACCGCGGCGCGCAGCTCTTCCTCGGTGTCGACGACGTTCTTCGCATCGATGCCCTTCGAGGAGCCCTCGGCGTTCGGCTTCACGATCAGCGGGAACTTCATATCCGCCGACAACCGCTCGCGCGCCGACTCCATGAGCTGGAACTTCGGCGTGAGGATGTCGTGCTGCATCAGCACCTTCTTGCCGAGCGCCTTGTCGAGCGCGATGGCAAGCGTGGCCGAGTCCGAGCCGGTGTACGGGATGCCGAGCAGCTCGCACAGCGCGGGCACCTGCGCCTCGCGGTTGCGACCCTCGACGCCTTCCGCGATGTTGAAGATCAGATCGACATCGGCTTCCGCGAGGACCCGCGGCAGATCCGGCGTGGCCTCGAGGTGGACGACGATGTGACCCTGCCGCGCGAGCGCGTTCGCGATCGCGATGATGGTCTCCGGCGGATCCCACTCGGCCTCGTCATCACCGGCGTGCGTGCGCTTGACGTTGTAGGTGAAGCCGACGCGGATCGGCTGGGCGCGGCGCTGACGGCGCGAATCGAAGCCGCCGAGCTGCGAGGCCGTGGCGAGACCCGAGCGCAGCGCGGCGGCGTTGAGGATCGCGGCGATCGTGGCGTTGTAGGTCAGGCCGACCTGCGCCGTCGCCGCGAACAGCGACGAGTGCGAAGCGAGCTGCGGCAGCGCGTTCGCCTCGAGGAGGTAGATGCGGCCCTCCTGCGTCATGCGGTAGTCGAGGCGCGACATGTCGCGCAGGCCGAGCGTCTTGACGGCCTCTGTCGA
>JBBRED010000007.1:0-56888 GCA_038203335.1 Haliangiales bacterium
GTACTGCCCGAGCACGACCTGGCCGAGCATGCGATGCGCGCCGGTCGCGCCGATCGGCGCGCCGCATTGCGGACACTTGACGTCGATGTCGAGGACGTCCTTGCTGCAGACGGGGCACGCCGGCATCAGGTCTTCGGCTCCCATCCGGGAACGCGCGCGAGCAACCGCCGCAGCTCGTCGACGAGGATCGCCGGGTACTCGACCGGCGTGTAATGCGTGCCGCCCTTGATCACGACCATCCGCGAGCCCGCGATCGCGCGGTGTAGCTTCTCGGCGGTCGCGGGGGGCGTCATCAGATCCTTGTCGCCGGTGACGATCGTCGTCGGAACCTCGACCGTCGCGAGCACCTCCTCGGCATCATGCTCGTCGAGGCGGCTCAGAAGATCACTGTAGATCACCCAGTCGATCCCCTGAAAGCCGGCGGCGACCGCGCGGAAGATCTCGAGGTCGATGGTCTGGCTGACCAGGCCGAACCGCTTCATCGCGCCGATCAGCGCATCGGAGCCAGCGACCCGCCTGGTCGCGAGCCCGGCCAGGGCCGCCTGCGCGCGCACGAGCTTCAACAGCATCGGGATCGTACGCCCGACGAGCCGGCTGCCCATCACGGTGCGGAACGCGTGGCCGTACGTGCCGTTGATCAGGTACAGGCCGGCGACCCGCGCGCGGTGCCGCCGCACGGTCTCGAACGCGACCTGGACGCCCATCGACCAGCCGGCCACGACGACCGAGTCGACGCCTTCGGCCGCGAGGATCTCGATCAGGTCCTCGACCTGGTGGACCACGGTGTTCGCCTGCGGATCGGCCGACGGGCCGGAGCTGTACAGACCGCGGTAGTCCCAGCACACGACGCGGTAGCCATCGAGCGCCTGATAGAGGTGCTCGAACGCGAGGTAGGTACCGCCGAGGCCGTTGGCGAGCACCACGCACGGGCCCTGGCCACGGACCTGATAGCCGATGCGGGTGCCATCGCGCGCCGTGAGGTGGCGCTGCTCGATCCCCGCAATCATCCAGCCGAAATAGTACCCGAAACGAAAACCGGCCGCCGGGTCGACAAGGACCGAGGCAGCCGGAAGCTTCGCGAGGACGCGTACTAGAAGTAAAGAATCGCGGACAGCCGCGCGCGCGTGTAGTTCTCGTTGTCACCCGAGGTCTCTGCCGGCGGCGCGATGGTGCGCTTGGTCGAACCGACCGGCGTATCCGTCATCGGGGTGTCGCTCGACAGCGTGTTGCGGCTGCCCGCGCGGACGTCCAACGTGAGGTGGAAGTGCGAGGTCACCGCGTAGCGCACGCCGACGCCGATCTCGGCGAAGTTCTGCGTGGTCTTGTACTCGTTGGCGACATCCGCCTGCTGGACACCCAGGCCCGCGAGCAGGTACGGCGCGAACCGATTGCGCGCGCCGATCTCCCAGATCAGCGATCCGCCGAGGCGGCGGTCGACGCGGAGATCGTTCGTGTAGCTGGTCTTGCCGAGCTCGCCTTCGATCAGCAGGCCGCCGTTACCGAGGCGAAGGCGACCGAGGATACCCATGTCACTCGAATCGTCCTGGTCCTGTACCGAGACGCCACCCGCGAACAGACCGATGCCGAACTTCGGCAGGTCGGGGCGCGGATCGGCGATCACGGCGACGACGCCGGGAGCCGCGGCGGGCTGCACCGGGTAGTAGGCCTGCTGCTCGCCGTAGTACGAGGGGACGTACTGCGGGTAGTAGTAGTACGGGCGGTAGTAGCGGGGGTAATAACCACCGCCGACGTACACGCTGCCGCCGACCGACCAGCTGCGGGGGCGATAGGTCGCGCGCGGGGGCGACGACCAGTGGACCGAGACCGAGCCTCGGGCGCTGAAGCGAGCGCCACCGCCACCGCCGAACCACACACGACCACGGCCTGCTTCGGCCGTCTCGCTGTGGAGAAGTGTGGTCCCGAGAGCGAGAGCACCAACGAGGAGAGCGACGTTACGGTTCACTGGGTGGAGCCTTTCGAAGAAATCCGACTGCGCTAAGGACGCCCGAGGGCGCCAGAAGGTTTAGTGTGCACCCGACGGGCCAGCCCGCAACGCGTTGCAACGCATATGAAACGCCGGGAGTTGCGCGGCCTTACCTCGGTTGAGGGATCGCACATTGCCTGCTACCTGTAATCGAGTTTTCACGATGGCCCCGAGTGTGGTGAGGCAGCGACAGCTCAGGTTGGTTCGCAACTGCGCCAATCCGCAGGCATCCTTGACACTCGAGACCCTGGATCCCTAAAGTCTCGTCTCGCCGAACCGGAGGTCTTCTTTGAGCGACAAGCAGAAGGGTAATCGCGACATCAGCGACCTGAAGGCGCGACTGGGCCTGAAGAAAGGCGCGTCTGCGCCTGCAACGGGCCAGACGCGATCCAATGGCACTGGTGGCGTCGTGCCCCCGCCCGGTGTGAATTTGCCACCGCCCCCGGGCATGCAGCCCCCACCGCCGGCCGCTCCCGCGATGCCGAATGCGGCCGACGATCCGTTCGGCGCGATGAACGCGATGGCCGCCGTTGGCAACGTCCAGCGCGCGCCCGAGATCGTGATCGTCAACGACGGCAGGCCCGTCGAGAACGTCGGCCATCAATCGATGGGTCGCAAAGTCGCGACGATCGCGATCCCCGGTGTGATCGCGCTCATCATCGGCGTGGCGATCGGAAAGATCGGCCAGGGCGCGAGCACGTACAACGCGAGCCTCAGTGACGTGAAGGCGATCCTCGGCGACAAGACGTCGCCGTCGACGGTCACCAACCTCAAGCAGGCGCTGTCGGGTCTCGACACGTTGCTCGACGAGGCGAAGTCGAAGAACCAGTTCCGCCCGGACTCGTCCCTCGACAAGCAGCTCGACACCGTCGTGAAGCAGCTCGACGTGAAGAGCGAGATCGTGTTCCGAGCGAAGCAGAACGCGCTCGACGCCGATGTGTCGGGTCAGATCCTCTCGTTCTACGCCGGCGTCTCGGAAGTGAAGGCGATGATCGACCTGCACATGAAGAGCGCGAAGTTCGACGACATGGCGTTCAAGAAGGCGAAGGAGAAGCAGGACGCCGGCGAGCTCAAGGAGACCGAGAACGCGATGCTCGCGGGTCAGTTCCGCTACGGCATCCTCATCCAGGCTCCGACCGAGCAGGACAAGGTCGACTTCGGCGCGAAGCTCGTCGAGCTCGGACCGCCGGTGTGCGGCGGCAAGGTCGCGACGAGCGGAAAGTGCCCCGAGGGCGAGTCGCCGAGCGGCTTCACCTATCGCGCGGAGCCGGGCGGCGCGTTCATCCAGGGCGATCTCGCCACCGGTGGTAGCGACAGCGTGCCGAGCAAGAAGCTCGTGCTGCTCCTCCCCGGCGGCGTGCGTGACTCGCTGGTCAAGGGCGCCGATGGCGTTGCCTCCGAGGCGTACTACCAGCGTCGCTTGCGCGCGATCTACGACCGCGTCCACGGCACCGACAAGGTGAAGGGCCTGCTCGACGAGGGTAACAAGCTCGAGAGCCGGCTGCAGACCGAGAGCAACAAGAGCACGCGGTTCAGCTTCTTCATGTGACCGAGCCGCCGAACGAATTCGCGCCAGCCCCCGGTAGCGGGTACGCAGCGAGTCTCCGGAACGACACAGCCCCCGCTTCGCAGCGGGGGCTGTTCTCGTCGTGGAGACCGACGACTACTTCTTCTGCGCCTTGATGACGTCGTCGACGGCGTTGCTGTTCGCCTTCACGTCGGGGTGATCCTTGTGGTCGGGATCGATCACGGCCTTGATGACCGACGACGTCTCTTTCTTCGGGGGCGCCTTCGCCTCGCGCATCGCGAGCACGTCCTTCTTCACGCTGTTGTCCTCGATCGAGAGGCCGAGCGCGTCGTAGCTCTTCAGCTTGTCGACCGCGCGGACATCGAACTCGCCGGCGCGCCACGTGATGAGGCCCGGATCGACGTCGCCCACGCCGTACTGCGCGGTCATGACGCCCTGGAACGTGTCGAAGTTCTTCTTGTCGTCGGGGAGGATCGAGACGTCGAGCGAGATGAACATCTTCCACAGCTTGCCGTTGTAGAAGAAGAAGAACCGGCGCTGGTTCTTGCCGTTCTCGTTCTCCCACTTCTCGAGCATCGACTCGCCGGTGTCATGGGCGATCTCTTCCTCGACGATCGACACGTCCCATGGCGACGGCTTGTTCGCTTCGAACGTGACGTAGCTGGTCTTGAACGTGTTGACCTCCCGCTTCTTGTCGGCGCGGATGCGGTCCTGGGCGGCGACATCGGTGGTGCCCTTCAGGCGGTCGGCGTACTTGTCGTCGAGCTTCTTCGCGAAGTCGGCGACCACCTCGTCCTTGGACATCCCGAACTTGTAGCCACCAAGCAGCTCACCGAGCTTCTTCTTGTGCTCGGCCGACGGCGGCGGGACCGCCTTCTTCGGCGGCGGCTTCTTCGCGGCCGGCGTCTTGGCGGCGGGCGCAGCCTTCTTGGGAGCGGCCTTGCCACCCGCGACGGCGGACGAAGCCCCGACGGTGAGCAGCGAAACCAGGAGCATTTTGGACAGGTCGAATCGGGGCATACGTCCTCCTCGGATCGCGCGCATCGTACCCATGCGAGTGTGATCCTCACAAGGTGGACGTGCAACCCGCGAGGGTATTCAGCCCCGGGGGCTGATCTCAGTTGTTGTACGGGGTCTTGGTCGCCGACTCGGACTTGGATGCTCCCGTGAGGGCATCGGCGCTGACCCCGATATCGAGCTCGGATCCCGAGACCGAGCCGTGGCAGCCCGCACACACCACGTCGAACAGCGACTCGACCACGCCCATCGAGACGCTCTCGCCGGGCCCGAGCTGGTGTTCTTCCGTCATCTTCACGACCGTCTTGTGGTCGCCGTCCTCGAGCGACAGGATGACGCCCTTCTGCGCGGGCAGGATGACGCGCACGGATCCGTCGTCCGCGAGGGCGTACGAGCCGACCTCCGTGCGCTGTTCGAAGATCCCGTTGAGGTTCGGGCTGCAGCCCGCGGTCGGACAGGGCGCCTCGAGCTCGACCTTCAGGTACTTCGCCTTGCGGAACTCGTCGACCGGATGTCCGCGTCGCAGATTGCCCGTCAGCAGCGTGAACAACATCGGCGCGTCCGGCATGTGGACGAGCGCGTGCGTCAGATCGGAGGCCTCGCCGCTGCCACCGAACACCAGCTGGCGGCGGTTCTTGTACATGATGCGCGTCGGCACCTTCATGAGGATCTGCGCGTCGACGCGGACCCCTGCCCCACCGAACAGCGGCGTGAACGCGAGCGTGCGAGGGTTGAACGTGCCGAGGTCGAAGTTCTTCGTCACCAGGATCGTGCCGTCGGGTGCGGTGACCGGATTGCGATAGACGAGCGCGCCATCGAGGATCCGCACGGACTTCAGGAAGCCGTCGTCGTTTCGGCCGCCCTCGAACGGGCCCACACTGCGGTTGAACGTGGCGAGCGCTCCCTGCGCACCCGGCGTCATCGGCGCTCCAGTGGTCTGGTTGACGTCCGACAGGATCATCAGGAAGTTGCCGTCGCTGCCCTCGCGCACGTCGGTGGCCGAGGAGTAGCCGATCGAGGTCTTCGTCGCGGTGAGATCTCCGTCGACGTACGGCGAGTCCTTCCGCTGAGCGAGCAGCGGGTGATAGTCGGTGAGGTCCCAGTTCATGCGGCGACCGGAGAGCTGATAGAAGCCATCGCTCGTCTTCTCGGTCGTCATCGTCATGCGGCCTTCGCGCATGAACGCGGGACCGACCTCGGAGTTCGAGAGCACCGTCATCTGCTCGTACGAATTCGCATCGACCCCGAACGCGCCGGAGAGCTTCACGCGCCACAGATCCGATTGCGGCAGGAACCGGCGCCGCGATTTCGACGGGCCCGCCTTGCCGCGGGTCGAGGCGAACACGATCTGGAGGCCATCGGGCGAGAAGATCGGATCGAAGTTGTGGACGCCGGTGACCGGCGGCGTGAGCCGCGTGCAGTTGTTGCCGGCGGAGTCGACGATCCAGATGCCGAGCACGTCGGCCGCGTTCTCACGCGCTGCGAACACGATGCGGTTGCCGTCGGGCGCGACCTCGGGGGCCTGGACGTCCGCGGTGCCCGCGGCGAGCGCGCCACCACAGTTGTCGAGGAGCGAGGTCTCGGCGCCCGCGGTGCCGAACGAGCCGCCGGCACCGAGCGTGCTGGTCGCCTTCATCAGATCGGCGTTGCCCTGGAACGCGTCGAACTCGAGGCGGCTAGCGGTGGGCGCCGCGGTGCGCTTGACGTAGACGATGCCGAGCGTCTGGCCCGCCGTCATGTCGGTGACCTGCCCCGGCATCGCTGCGCGCTCGCGGGTGACCCACTCCTGGATCGTGCAGAACGGGCTCGACGTCGCCGGGTTGAACGCGCCGCAGCCGGCGGGGTTCGAGCCTGGACCGCTCGGACCATCCTGGTTCTCGAGCACGGCGCCGCCGCGATGAACCATGCCGCCGACCTGGTTCGCGATGCGCGGATCGTCCTCGAGGATCGGCTTCGCCACCGCGCGGCTCCGGCGCGCATCGGCGAACTCCATCGCCATGAACTCGCCCTTCAGGAGCTCGTAGTTCTTCTGCAGCGCGACCGCCGAGAAGAAGCCCTGGGTGCCCGAGCGGAGCTTGAAGTCGTTCGCCGCCTGCGGGCTGTGGCAGCCCTGGAACGAGCAGCCGCGCGACAGCAGGATCGGCTGCACGCTGTCCTTGAAGAACTGCTTCACCGGATCGCCGCCGGCGAAGTCGAGGATGCCCACGCCTGCGGCCCAGGTCCGGACCGCCTTGTAGTCGGCAGTGTCGGCATCGGCGAACTGATCGCCACCGGTGTGGCCGCGACCGCCGGCCGCGACCGCGAGCGGGATCTTCAGGATCTGCGAGTCATCGACCGGCGCGTTCACGAACGACCACGCCTGGCTGAAGTTGAACGCCTTCTGATCGTCGTCGGTACCGCACGTGATGTAGAAGTCCGATTGCGGCGCACCGTGACAGGTGCCGGCGGTGCAGCCGTGCTTCTCGAGGACGGGCTGGACCGCGCTGACGAACGCGTCGAAGAACATCGTCCTCTGCGGCGTGTTGACGAAGCCCGCCTTGGTGAAGCCCGGCGGCACAGCCGTCGAGCACGCACCCTCACCGGTGCGCGGTGGCGAGGGCGGCTTGAGGCCGTTCTCGGTCGCGCCGTTGTCGAGCCAGTTCTTGAGCGTGAAGTACGCGTCGGAGCCAACGTCGATGCGCGTGCCGCCGCCCGAGTGCTGCACGTCGATGTCGAGGAACCGCGGCGTGGTGCCATCAGCGAGGTAGCCGTACTGCAGCTTGAGCTGCTTCGGGCCGACGGCCTTCACCAGCAGCAGCGCTTCCGGATACGGACCGAAC
Source organism: Haliangiales bacterium (assembly GCA_038203335.1). Taxonomy (GTDB): domain Bacteria; phylum Myxococcota_A; class Polyangia; order Haliangiales; family Haliangiaceae; genus JABFXX01. Next base: position 7,349 of record JBBRED010000007.1, read on the forward strand.
GGCGTCAGTACATCGCGTCGCTTCTGGATGCTCTCGAACGTGGACACGTCGAGATTGCCGGCCGCGAAGTTGTACGGCGAGTCGGTGTTGATCGCGTGGCAACCCGACGTGCCGCGCACGCACGAGTCGCGAAGGATCGGCTGGATGCTGCGCTCGAAGTACGTCTTCCCGGGCGGAGAATCTCCGCACGCAGCAGCCGTCGACAGCGCGCACAGCGAGGCCAAGAGGAGGGTCGCCCTTCTCATCTCCATGCCGCCATTTTACGCTCATTCCTCGACGGAAAATACAAAGAGCCGCGCATTGCTGCGCGGCTCCTGTGATCACGATCTCTGTCTCGGTGAATTACTTCAGCGACGCGAGCGCGGCACGCGCGACCATGCGGACGAGACCGCTCTGGTCCGTGCTCGCCTTGGCGAGCGCGACGCGCGACGACTGCTGGCCCAGCTTGCCGAGCGCCCAGGCGGCGTTGCGGCGGGCGACCGGGTCGGCATCGCCAACGACCATCACCTCGAGCTGCCCGGCGGCCGCGACGTGCCCCATGCCACCGACGACCGTCGCCGCTGCGGCGCGAACGCCCGCGTCGGAGTCGCCGAGGAGGCCGACGACCGGAGTCGCCGAGGTCTGGCCGAGGATGTCGCGCCACGCGGTGGCCGCGGCAGCGCGAACGCTCGCGTCGCTGTCGGCCATCGCGGTGGTCAGCACTTCGTTGCCACCGATGTGGCCCATGTAGCTGACCGCGCGGACCAGGGCGAGCTTCGCCTCGGCTCCGATGTTGTCGCGATGAATCGCCGCGCGCAGGCTCGGCAGCGCCGTGTACGTCACGCTACGGCCGAGGAAGTCGGCGGCATTGCGCACCTTGATGGTGCCGCCGTTCGCGAGGTCATCGACCATCGTGACCGCGACCATGTTCTGCAGCGCCGGGCGCTTCGCGAACCACCACGCTGCCACCTCGCGCACCGCGTAGCGGTTGTCCTCGAGGAGGTTGGTGACCATCTGCACGCACTCGCTGCAGGCCAGGCTCTCCGTGCGCTCGATCTCGGCCGTGATGGCATCGACCGAACCGCTCTGAATCGCCGCCTTGATCTTACCCGCGCTGCCACCCTTGCCTGCGAACGCCGGTGAGGCGGCGAGAGCGAGGAAGGCGACCGCGGCGAGCTTCATACTGTTGTTCTTCATCGAAGTTCTCCTTTGGTTCCGCGGTTGGGGTTAGTAGGTGTTGAGGCCGGGGTTGTTCTCACGGGCGTAGAAGTTCAGGCCCATGTCGATGTTGAGAATCAACTGGTAGAACTCGTCGCTCGTGATGTTGTTGTTCTGGTGCGGCGTCGTCGGGAACGCGCGCTCGCTGGTCTGGGTCGGGAACTGACGCTTCGGGTTCAGCGCCTTGATGATGCGCGAGCCGCGCGAGTCTTCCGGCTGCGCGTAGTTGAGCGCGGTGCAGTTCGTCGCGGTGCAGGTCGAGACCATCAGGTTGCCCATCTCGATGGCTTCCATATCCGGGCCGGCGATCGAGAAGTACGAGGCGGTGAAGGCGTCCTCGCCACCGATGTCGAGAGCCGCGAACTCGGGCGGCAGCGGGGTGTTCTCGAGGTTGAAGGTCCAGGACACCGCGGTGCCGCTGACCGGATCGGTGATGGTGTAGGGCTGCATGCCGGCCGCGTTGTTGTGGTCGTGGCACGAGAGGCAGTTGTTGTTGTCGAACACCTTCTGGACCGTGGTGTTCCAGGCGACGCCCATGATCTTGTCGCGGCTGAAGTCCATCGACTTGCGCATCGTGCGCGGGGTCAGGCCGTACATCGGGGTCGGTCCGACGGCGAATGCATCGGTCTGGCCGGGGTCGATGACCGTGGCGCGGTCACGCGCCTCGTGGCAACCGCCGCACACGCGCGCCTCGTTCTTGCGACCCGAGACCCACACGGGCTCGGAGAACATCGACATACCGAAGACGTCGACAGCCTGGACGTGCAGCGGGACGTTCGCCGGAACGGTGGCGAGCCACGAACCGTCGGCCTGGGCACGGGCAACACCGAGGTTGGCCTGGCCCTCGAACATCGTGGTGCCAAACATCATCGGGAAGCCTTCCTCGGACGAGAAGCCTTCCATCACGCGGACGCCGTAGATCGAGCCCGGCGTGAAGGTCTTGAGGCTGGACTGGTAGACGTCCATCGAGCCGATCATCGTCTGACCGTTGAGGTTCGGGTCGATCGACGAGCCCGAGATATCGGGGACCGCGCGCGCCTGGAGCGGGCGCGGGAAGATGTCCCACATCTCCGGGTTGTCCAGCAGCGGGTGGCGCTGGTTGTTCTTGGTGTCGAGCAGGTACACGCCGAAGTCAGCCTCGAGGCCGGCCGAGGCAAGGACGCTCGACTCGACGGGGCCGTTCGCCCACGACACGATGAGGTCCGGCTTGTCCTTCGCGTTGAGCGCGTAGGCGTCGTAGTAGCGACCCACGGTGTCGGCCGACGGCGTCATGTCGTGCGGCACGTCGGGGGTGAGGTCGGTATACGTCGCGTTCGCTTCGCTCTGGCGCTCGACCGCGGAGACGTTGCCGTCCGAGTCGGTCGACTTGATGCCGAGCTTGACGTCGATGAGCGCGCCGGCCTGGATGGTGCGGTTACGCGACGTCGCGATGGCGACGAAGCGGCCCGGGCTGACTTCCTGCGCCTTGAGCGTGGAGTTCGAGGCGCCGGTGCCTTCCTTGCCGAAGCCCTCGCGGAGGTTCGTCATGTCCTGATTCACGAACATGAGGTGGCCAGCGTTCATCCCACCGAGGTGGTCCCACTGGGTGAACATCACGCGGCCGTCGCTCATGAGCGTCGGGAACGTGCGGTGCGAGAGGTTACGAGCGCCGAGCTCTTCGCCCGTGCCGTCCGTGCTGATGCGGCCGAGCTGCAGCGTGGTGCCGCGCTCGTACTCGTCGCGGTGCTGACGGGCACCGGCTTCCACGATGGAGTTCGTGGTGAACATGATCTTGTCGCCGGGGAGGAAGATCGGCGACGTGTAATCGCGCGCGGGGTCCGTCGGGACCTGCTCGACGCTGCCGTCGGCGATGGTCAGGATGAACAGACCGTAGGTCGTGTTGCCCGACAGCTTGCCGGAGAACACGATCTGCTTCGCATCGAAGGAGATGTCGTATCCGGAGATGTCGACGTCCTTGTACTCGGGGCCGGCCTTGTCACAGCAGATCACGGTCTGCGTGCCGTCAGAGGTCGGCGGCTCGAGCTTGATCAAGCGAGCGTTGACGCCCGACTCGGTCTTCGGCTTGTAGGACGTGTACTGGAAGATGTCGCCCATATCGTTCCGCTTGGGGCGCTGCAAGATGATGAGAGAGTCCACCTTGCCCAACGGCCCGGTGTCCTCGTCTCCGCCGCAGCCCGCACCGGCTGCCGTCAGCAGCGCAGTTCCGATCGCGATGGTCTTCATGTAAGTCTTCACGGTTCCTCCTCGGTGACATTGGCTAGTACAAGCACTGGGCCAATCGTAAGAGCCGGGAATAGCTAGGGTTCGGTTCCGGTTCGAACAGGGCTGCAACCCCCTATCGGGAGCCGTTGTGGTTTGCCACCCCCACGCAACGTGGGGCGTTGTGGGTATAGATACGGGCACATGCAGCTCCAAGGATCGGACCTCGCCACCCTGAACGACGGCCAGCGCCTCGCGGTGCTCGAGGCCCTGGTGGTTGGTGTGGTGGCGGACGGCAAGGTGACGCCACCCGAGGTGCACCGCTTTCAGGAGATCGTCCTCGCTCTCCCGTGGGGCCTCGACCGCGCGGTCCTGCAGGCGATGGTGAAAGGTGCGCACGAACGCATCGCCGCGATGCGGTCGCCCGCGCAGGTGCAGGACTACGTCGCGAGCCTCGCGCACCGCCTGCCCAGCGCCGAGCTCCGCGACAAGGTCGTCTACACGATGGCGACCTTGATGTGGGCCGACGGCGAGGTTCACCCGGCGGAGAAGGGCGTGCTCGGCCTCCTCGTGATCGCGTTCGGAATCACGAGCGAGCGCGCGGAGGCGATCAAGGCGGCGCTCAACATGACCGAGCCGCCGATGCCGCCGACGACGACCGGGAACTAGATATCTAGAGGATCGACTTCAGCTCGGCGAGGAGAGCGAGCGCCTCGAGCGGCGTGGTGCGATTGACGTCGATGGCCGCGAGGCGCGTCATGGCCGGCGACACGGTCGACGTGGGAAGCAGCGAGAGCTGCGGCGATGCGCCGAGGCCATTGCCGCCCTCCAGCTTCGCCATGATCTGGTGCGCGCGCGAGGTGACGGACTTCGGCAGGCCCGCGAGCTTCGCGACGTCGATGCCGTAGCTTCGGCTCGCACCGCCCGGGACCACGCGGCGGAGGAACACGATCTCGCCCTTGTGCTCGCGCACCGCGACGGAGACGTTGCGCACGCGCGGGCGGCTGTCCGCGAGCGCGACGAGCTCGTGATAGTGCGTGGCGAACAGCGTGCGCGCACCGACGGTGTCGTGCAGGAACTCGGCGACGGCCCACGCGATCGACACGCCGTCGAACGTGGACGTGCCGCGACCGACCTCGTCGAGGATGATCAGCGACGAGCGCGTGGCCTTCGCCAGGATCGAGGCGGTCTCGCGCATCTCGACCATGAACGTGGAATCGCCGCGCGACAGGTTATCGGCGGCGCCCACGCGGGTGAACACGCGGTCGCAGATGCCGATCGTGGCGGACTTCGCGGGCACGAAGCTGCCGCACTGTGCGAGCAGCGCGATCTGCGCGACCTGGCGCATGTACGTCGACTTGCCGGCCATGTTCGGACCGGTGATGAGCACGAGTTGCTCGGCCGCGGGGTCGAGCGTGCAGTCGTTCGGAACGAACGTGCCGCTCGGCAGCAGCGCCTCGATCACCGGGTGGCGACCATCGACAATGTGCAGCGCGAGGCCGTCGTCCACGACCGGGCGGCAGTAGTCACGGCGCGCGGCGACATCGGCGAACGAGCCGCACACGTCGAGGACCGCGAGCGCGCTGCCGGCCGCGGCGATCTCGCGCGACATGCGCGCGACCTCGGCGACCTCGGCCTTGACGAGCAAGGCCTCGCGCGCGGCGAGCCGCTCCTCGCACGACAGAACTTTCTTCTCGAGCTCCGCGAGCTCGGGCGTCACGTAGCGTTCGCCGGTGGCGATCGTCTGCTTGCGGATGTACGTGGCCGGCACCTTCGCGAGGTGGGTCTTCGTGATCTCGATGTAGTAGCCGAACACGCGGTTGTAGCGGACCTTGAGGTTCGCGATGCCGCTCGCCTTCTGCTCGCGCTCCTCGATCGCGAGGATGTCGTCCTTGCCGCCATCGGCGAGGCCGCGGCACTCGTCGATCTCCGCGTCGTAGCCGGTGCGGATCGCGGGGCCGTGCTTCTGATCGAGGATCGCGGGCGGATCGTCGACGAGCGCGCGGGTCAGCCGCTCGCACAGCGCGGGCAGCACGGCGGCCGTGCACGCCTCGAGATCGAGCAGCGCGGGGAGCGGTGCGAGCTTGTCGACACCGGAGCGCACGAGCGCGACCAGCTCGGGCAGCGCCGCGAGCGTGTCGCGCAGGCGGCCGAGATCTTTCGGCGTGGCGACGCCGAGCGTGGCCTTGCCGGCGAGCCGCTCGAGATCGCCGAGGCGGGTCAGCGCGCGGCGGATGGTCTCGAGCAGCGCGGGGCGCTCGACGAGCCACGCGACCGAGTCCTGCCGGCGGCGGATCTGCGCGACATCGACGAGGGGATAGAGCAGCCAGCGGCGCACCAGCCGACCGCCCGGCGCGGTCGCGGTCTCGTCGATCACGTCGAGGAGCGAGCCCTCCTTGTTGCGGCCGATCAGCGTCTCGGTCAGCTCGAGGTTCGCGATCGCGGCCTCGTCGAGCACCACGCTCTCGCCGGGCTGATACAGCGCGAGGCGCGTGATCGGCAGGACGCCCGTGGGCTGCGTGGATCGCGCGTACTTCACCACGGCGCCCGCGGCGCGCAGCGCGAGGTCGCGGTGGCCGAGCGCGATCGTGGGCTCGACGACCACGAGCGGGCCGAGCACGAAGCGTGCCTCCGCTTCGCTCGGAATCGGCGCGGGGTTCCACACGCTCTTGTGCCGCGCGCGGACCGCGGCGAGCTGCTGCGCCTTGACGCTCTCGCCGAGCAGCTCGGGAGCAACGAGGATCTCGCGCGGCGCCACGCGGCACAGCTCGTCGATCACGTGCGGCAGCGCGAGCTCGGTCGCTGCGAGCTCGCCGGTGGTCGCATCGAGGTACGCGAGGCCGCACACGTCCTTCGCGCTGCCGGTGCCGGGCACGAGCGCCACCACGTAGCGCGGGCGCTTCGGCTCGAGCACGTCGTCGTCGAGCACGATGCCCGGCGTGACGATGCGAACCACGGCGCGCTTGACCAGGCCCTTCGCGAGCTTCGGATCTTCGATCTGCGAGCAGATCGCGACCTTGTGGCCCTGCTCCGTGAGCTTCGCGATGTACCCGCGGATCGCGTGGTACGGCACGCCGCACATCGGCACGCCGTCTTCCTTCCCCTTGTCGCGCGAGGTCAGCGTCAGATCGAGCGCGCGCGCCGCGATCACGGCGTCCTCGAAGAACATCTCGTAGAAGTCGCCGCAGCGGAACAGCAGGATCGCGTCCGGGTTCTGTTCCTTGATCTCCAGGAACTGACGCATCAGCGGCGTCTCCGACGGGCGGCCACTCACGTCTGAAGCGGTATCACGGGGCTCCGACACCCACGGACGGGGTAGCCAAAACGGGATCGCTCCGAGTTTCCCGTTGACAGGTCGGACCACTCGCATGCAAAAGGTCGCCATGCGTCGCCCCGCCCTCGCCCTCCTCCTGTCCTCGGCCCTGGTCTCCGGCTGCACGCACTGGGAGACCAAGACGACCCTCGGGGATACCCGCGAGGTCGCGCGGCGCCTCATCGGCTCGCCGCAGATCGAGGAGGTCACGTCGTCGAGCCTCGCCGCCGGTGGCGTCGCGGGCGCCCGGCCGAACCTGAACGGCGGCGGTACGGTGGGCGCCGGTATCGCGGGCACGCACGAGACCATCAAGCGCACGCACTGCGTGCAGCAGGCCGACGTCGACTACGTCCAGCAGATCAACTACGAGGCGCACCTCGAGGGCCGCACGAAGGACGTCGTAGCCAGCCTCGTCATCGGCGGCGTGGGCCTGCTCCTCGGCCTGGGCGCCTACAACCGATACAAGGCCGACACCGACGATTACAACTCCGGCCTGCTCAGCACGAAGCCCGCGTCGCCGACGCTCGCGTACGCCGCCACCGCCGGTGCAGTGGTGGTCGCAGGCGGCTGGCTCGTCTACTCGTTCGCCGCGCTGCCGAAGGGTCCCGCGCCGGTGACGCCGCCGTCGCAGAAGACCTGGACCGAGACCACGTACGTCGAGGCGACCGGCTGCGGCCTGGTCCCCGGCGATCGTCCGGTGCCGGCGCCCGTGCCCGCTCCGAACTAGCCGACGGCCTTCGGAGGCCCGGCGCCCGATCGGTCTGGTCGAGCGTGAAGCCCGGTAGCGTGTGGACGCCGGCGCCGATGTTCGCGCCTGCATCGAACGCCTGGCTCGTGCCCTCGCGCCACTGGCGCAGCTCGATGGTCGGCGCGCCGCCGCTCGCGCTCGGCGCGACGAACGCGTGCGTGAAGCTGCGCCGCAGGCCGGGCCTCGTCGCCGGGAGCCAGGTGCCACAGTTGAGGTAAACGCCGCCGCTGCGGAGGCGCTGCCACCGTGGATCGTGCGTGTGGCCGAACACCACGACCGGTGCGTCGACGAGCTTGCGCAGCCGCTGGGGCACGGCGCGCATCGGCAGCTGCGACGTCACCATGTGCGTGCCGAGCCAGTGGGTGATGCCGATCGCGGCGCCCACGGTGGCGGCCGCGGCGACGAGCGCCCACAGCAGCGGCAGCAGCACGAGCACGAGCACGATCGTGACGACCACGCCGAGGCCGAGCCCGAACCGATCGAGCATCAGCATGCGGCCGAGCCGGCGCGTGCTGACGGTCAGCGGCGTGCGCGACAGACGATCGATCGCGGACGCGGTTTCGAGGGAGATACCGCCGGCCTCGGCGACCTGCGCGAGCCGCGCGCGGTGCTCGCGGCGGCGGCGATCGCGGCGCTTGAACGATCGATGCATCGCGCGCGCGGAGAACAGCGCCTTCACGAACCGGCCGTAGGCGAGCCACAGCTTGCCCATGTGGCCGAGGCCCTGCCCCATCGCGTACCGCATGTAGCCCCAGAAGCTCCACGCCTCGATGCCGTGCGGATCGAGATCGGGCACCGCGCTGCCGAGGTAGCGCACGGCGGCGTAGTCGGCGTTGTAGACGAGCCAGCCATCCTTCGGATCCATCGGCGCGAGGTTGAACTCGAACGAGCAGCCCTCGTCGTAGACGTGGCCGTGCTCGATCCAGGCGACGCCCGGTACGTACACGAACCACGGCACCACGCGGATCCGCGACAGCGCGCGCTCGGTGCCGCCGGCGCTCGCGATCTGCGTCAGCAGCTCGCCGGCGACCTCGGGCGCGAGCAGCTCGACATCGTGGCTGCCGACGATGATGTCGACCTCGTGGCCACCGGCGGCGAACGCGGCGAGATCGACGAGTAGCGGCTTGTGGATCGCGCAGATCTGCCGCAGTCGCTCGACGCCCGAGGCGACACCACGGCTGAGACCGTACTTGCGCTCGTCCGCGGACTTCGCCGGGCGATCGGGAAGTGAACCGACGTGCACCGACATGAAGTCGAACAGGTCGCCGGCGATGACCAGCCGCCACGGGCGACCATCTCGGCGCCGCACCGTGTGATAGCGGAGGAACTCGCGGAACGCGCCGGCGCCGAGATCCACCGCGTGACGGCGCTCGCTCGACGCGCCGGGAAGCAGCTCCTCCCCGAAGTGGAGATCGCTGACGACGAGGATGTTCGAGAGCGGAGGCACGACGGCTGTTCACACAGCTTACCGCCCGAGCAAACACGCGTCACGCCATGACAATCCCGGGAGGTGCGTGCTATCCCCGAAAGCGTCGTGACCCAGGTCATTTTTATTCTCCTGCTCGCGGCGTCGCTGGCGTTCTTCGCGCGCACGTCATGGTTGTTTGGACGCGCGGTGTTCGCGGGCGTGCCCGACCCGCGGCCTCGCCTCGATCAGCTCGCCGGCCGCCTGATGGACGTCGGCATCTACTTCTTCGGCCAGAAGAAGGTCGCGGAAGAGGGCCCGCAGCACCGCACCAGCAAGCACCACCTGTTCATCTTCTGGGGCTTCATGATCATCACGATCGCGACGGCGGACGTGATCGTCTCGGGCGTGATCCCCGGGCTATCGCTGAAGCTCCTGCCCGCGTTCATCTATCAGCCGCTGTTCGGGCTGATCGACGTGTTCAACGCGGTGGTGCTCGCGATGATCATCTGGGCGGTCATCCGCCGCACGATCGTCCAGCCGCGCCTGATCCCGTGGAGCCTCGATGCGGGCCTGATCCTCGGCGGCATCGGCTCGCTGATGCTGACCCACTTCATCTATCACGGGTACGAGATCGCGGGCTCGCTGTCCCTCGGTGAGGGTGGCGCGGCGTACATGCCGATCTCGAACGCGCTCGGCCACGTGCTCGCGCCGCTCACCGCCGAGGCCGCGCACCGCGGCGAGGCCATCGGCTACTGGCTGCACGTCCTGATCATCCTCACGTTCCTCAACTACCTGCCCTACTCGAAGCACATCCACCTGCTGGGTGCGCTGCCGAACATCTTCGCGCGCAACCGCAGCGAGCGCCGGATGGATCTGCCGAAGCTGAACCTCGAGGACGAGACCCAGTGGGGCGTGGCGAAGTTCGACCAGTTCTCCTGGAAGAGCCTGCTCGACACCTACGCGTGCACCGAGTGCGCGCGCTGCTCGAACTACTGCCCGGCGTACAACACGGGCAAGAACCTGTCGCCGATGCAGCTCGTGCACGACATCCGCTACGAGATGCTCGATCGCGTCGCGCTTGGCGACAAGATCGCTGCGCTCGAGGACAACGTCCGTAGCCTCGACGAGTACTCGAAGTCGCACGGCTTCGACGACGCGCATCCGCACCCGGACCTCGTGTTCACGAAGCAGCAGCTCGCCGATACGCAGTCCGAGCTCGCGAACATGCCGAAGATGACCGGTGGCCGGATCGCGGAGGACACGCTGTGGGCGTGCACCACGTGCGGCGCGTGCCAGGAGGTCTGCCCGGTGTTCATCGAGCACCCGCTCAAGATCATCCAGATGCGGCAGAACCTCGTGCTCGAGCAGGAGAAGACGCCGCCGGAGCTGCAGCGCACGTTCCGCAACATGGAGCGGCAGAGCAACCCGTGGGGCATCGCCAACGACCAGCGCATGGACTGGGCGAAGGACCTCGACGTCCCGCTGATCACCGACAACCCGGACCCCGAGTACCTCCTGTGGGTCGGCTGCGCGGGCGCGTTCGACAACCGGATCATCAAGCAGACGCGCGCGATGGTGAAGATCCTCAACACCGCCGGCGTCGACTTCGCGGTGCTCGGTCACCAGGAGGCGTGCACGGGTGATCCGGCGCGCCGCGCGGGCAACGAGATGCTGTTCCAGCAGCTCGCCGAGCAGAACGTCGAGACGCTGAAGAGCGTCAACGCGAAGAAGGTGCTGACCAGCTGTCCGCACTGCCTCCACACGCTGCGCCACGACTACCCGCAGTTCGGCGGCGAGTTCGAGGTCGTGCACCACACGCAGCTCCTCGACCACCTGTTCAAGGAGGGGAAGCTCAAGGCCGAGAAGTCCCCCGTGGAGACGCTCACGTATCACGACAGCTGCTACCTCGGCCGGTGGAACCGCGAGTTCGATGCACCGCGCGACGTGCTCGCGGCGGTCGGCGCGCCCGGCGGCATCAAGGAGCTGACGCGCAACAAGCAGCACGGCTTCTGCTGCGGCGCCGGCGGTGGCCGGATGTTCATGGAGGAGCACGACGGCGAGCGCGTGAACGTGAACCGCGCCGACGAGATCATCGCCGCCGAGGTCAGCGCCGTCGCCGTGGCGTGCCCGTTCTGCAACATCATGCTGACCGATGGCATGAAGGCGCGGAACATGGACGAGAAGATCCAGGTGCTCGACGTGGCCGAGATTGTCGCCGCGAGCATCCCCGACGTGCCGCTCACCCGCCTGGTCCGGAAGAAAGATCGCACCGCCGACGCGTGACGCCCCGCTTGCTCCGTTATGATCCGGAGTGATGAAGGGATGGATCACGATCCTCGCGCTCGGTGTCTGGGGGCTGTCGGCCTGCAGCGCCGGCGATGACGCCTCCGGCGGAGCCCGCGCGCAGTGCGCCTCCGGCGGTGAGCTCTCCGACTGCCCCGATGCCGACCGCACCAGCGAAGGTGCCTGCTGGCGGATGGTCGACTGCGGCGCGATCGCCGTCTCGTCCGTCGACGGCAACGGCAACCATCGCTTCGACTGGAGCCGGTGCGTGGACGGGCTCGATAACGACACCGCCGATCGCCGCCGCCTCGTGATCAACTGCATCGCGGCGTCGAGCTGCGATCAGCTGCGCATGGATGGATCCCCGAACCAGCCGAACACGGAACAGAACTACTGCCTGGTGCTCGGTCGATGAAGCGCCTGCTGTCGGTCCTCACCGCGGCGCTGATCGCCGCGGCATCGCCCTCGGTCCACGCCCAGCCCGCGGACGTACCCGCGCTGATCAAGATGATCGAGGCCCAGCCCCCCGACATGGACAAGTCGGCGTGGAAGGAGAAGCGGCGCGAATCGGCGCGCAAGCTCGTCGCGAGCAAGGACAAGCGCGCCGTCCCCGAGCTGATCAAGCTCGTCGAGACCGAGACGTTCGACATCATCGGCGAGATCGCGATCGAGGGCCTCGGCAACGCCGGCGATCAGAGCGCGGTGCCGGCGCTGCAGAAAGCGGCGAACGATGCATCGCGCGACAAGGCGACGCGCGACCTCGCGAAGAAGGCGCTCGCGAAGCTTGGCGCCGATGCCAAGGTCACGATGACGCCGAACGGCGGCGGAACCACGCCGCCCACCGGCGGTGGCACCGCGCCGCCCACGGGTGGCGGAACCACGCCGCCCACGGGTGGCGGAACCACACCGCCCACGGGTGGCGGAACCACGCCGCCGACCGGCGGTGGCACCGCGACGCCGCCCGACCGCGGCGGCGCGACCGGAAGCGGGCTGGAAGGTCGCGATGGCGGCGGCACCACCGGCGGTGGGGCTGCGGGTGGCAGCTCGCTGTTCAACGCGAAGCCGGCCGAGGGTGTGCCCGAGGGACCGCCGCTGCCCGAGGACACGATCGCCGCGTACGATCGCCTGACCATCGCCGCGGGCGCCGCGAGCCTGTCGTACGACACGGTGCGGAAGCGCGCCGCGTTCGACGCCGACGTGCTCGCGCGCTGGCAGAAGCGGATCGAGCGCCCGACGATGGCGTGGGGCTACGACGTGGGAGCGCACCTCGTGGGTGGGCTCGTCAACCCGGAGGGCCGCGCGAGCACGCGCGGCGCCCAGATCGGAATCGATGGCGCCGCCGAGGCGCGGTTCTACGCTGGCAAGGTCTACGGCATCGGCAAGGCCGCGGTCGGATTCCAGCTGAACTACGTGTCGTACGTCGACGGCAACGATCCGACCAACGACGCCAAGGACACGCGCTACACGGCCGATCTGCAGGCGGCGATCGGCGGCGGCTACGGGCGCGTGGTCGACGTCGGCGCGGCGATCCGTGTGCGGCGCCTCGCGCGTACGCTCGATGCGAACCGCGCGCTTGGCAAGCAGATCGACGACGCCACGTCGAAGAAGCTGCAGATGGCCTGGTGGGCGCTGCGCGGCGAGCGCTCGTCGTATCGCTCGCTCGTGGTCACGGTCGCGATCCTGCGCGAGGCAGGGATTCTGCTGGGCGAGCCCGATGCCGGGCTGTCGTACGAGCTGCTCGCGGTGCTGCGCGACTCGCAGCTGTTCATGCGCCCCGAGGGGCTCGACCTGCAGCTCGTGGTCAGCGAGGGCTACCTCGTTCGCGACGAGATGAACCCGACGCCGATCGAGGAGGGCCGTATCGAGCAGGCGATCATCTCCGCGGGCTACGGCATGCAGATGGCCGAGGACAAGGCCGAGGTCTCGGGCACCGCGTTCGCGCGCACGCGCCTGCTCGCGCCGGATACGCAGCCGTCGCCGTGGGCGCTCGGCGTGACCGGGCGGCTCAAGCGATTCGCGTACGGCGACCACAGCGATCCGCTCGGCGCGCTCGACCTCGCGGCGACGGTGCTGATCTCGAGCGACAGCTCGCTGATGGGCCAGCCAGACGCGCAGCTCGCGTTCCGGCTCCAGGGCGAGCTCGGGTTCACGTACTGGCTCAACGAGGCCTCGGGAGTTCGCGCGGCCGCGACCGTCGCGGAGGATGGGGGCGAGCTGTTCTTCGGCGCGTCGATCCAGGCAACGTACGGACTTCTCGACGGAACCTTCGCGCGCTAGATTTGGTTTGATGGTCGGACCAGTGTTGGGATAGGGTCCGCCCGTGAGTCACCTGTCACCGCAACAGCACCGCACGCTGGTCGCCGTCGCCGAGACGGCGCTGCCGGCCGGACGGTTCCTTCCGGGCGGGCGATCACACGGTCGACAAGGTCGAGCAGTTCATCGATCGATTGCCGGGCCCGCTCAAGACCGGCGTGCACGGCCTGCTCCACGGGCTCGACGCCGCGGCGTGGATCGGACATCGCCGGCCGTTCGCGAGAGTCGCGAGTGACAAGCGCCTCGCGCTGCTCGAGGGCTGGCGCACCGGCGATCCGATCCGGCGGTTGATGCTGCGCGCGCTGGTGACGCCGCTCAAGTTCGCGCACTTCGATGATCCCGCGCTCTACAAGCAGCTCGGCTGCGTCTACGACTTCGAGAAGGTGAAGGCCGAAGCGAAGCCGGCGTACATGCGCGATCGCGTGCACGCCGACATCGACGGCGATCTCGCGGTCGAGTGCGACGTGGTCGTGATCGGCACCGGCGCCGGTGGCGCGGTCGTGGGGCGCGAGCTCGCCGAGGCCGGGCTCGCGGTGGTGTTCGTCGAGGAGGGCGCGTACTTCGAGCGCTCCGACTTCACCGGGCGCTCGCTCGCGATGCAGCAGAAGCTGTACCGCGGCGGCGGCGCCACGTTCTCGGTCGGCAACACGGGCATCCCCATTCCGCTCGGTCGCACCGTCGGCGGCACCACCACCGTGAACTCGGGCACCTGCTATCGCACGCCCGATCGCGTGCTCGCGCACTGGCGCGACGAGCTCGGGCTCGACGAGCTCGCGCCCGACAAGCTCGGCGGCTACTTCGAGCGGGTGGAGGCGGTGCTCGGCGTGGAGCACGCGAAGCGCTCGCTGCTCGGTGGCAATGGGCGCGTGATCCAGCGCGGCTGCGAGGCGCTCGGCTTCACGCGCCACGGCCCGCTCCGGCGCAACGCGCCCGCGTGCGATGGCCAGGGCGTGTGCTGCTTCGGCTGTCCCACCGATGCGAAGCGATCGACGAACGTCAGCTACATCCCGCTCGCGCTCAAAGCGGGCGCCGAGCTGTTCCCCGGCGCGAAGGTCACGCGGATCATCACCGAGGGCGGCACGGCCGTGGGCGTGGTCGCGTCCACGCGCGGCGGACATCAGCTCACGGTGCGCGCGCGTGCGGTGGTGGTCGCGTGCGGAGCGATCCTCACGCCGCTGCTGCTCGGAGCGCAGGGCCTCGCGCAGCGCTCGGGCCAGCTCGGGAAGAACCTCTCGATCCATCCGGCGACCGGCGCGCTCGCCGAGTTCGACGAGCAGATCCTGCCGTGGGCGGGCATCCCGCAGGGCTACGGGATCGAGGAGCTCCACGAGGAGGGGATCCTGTTCGAGGGCACGATGGTGCCGCTCGAGATGATGATGAACATGACGCAGCGGATCGGGCCGGATCTGATCCGGCTCGCCGAGGGCTTCGATCACGTCGCGACGTTCGGGTTCATGGTCGAGGACAGCTCGCGCGGCTCGGTGCGCGAGGTCATGGGCCAGCCCGTGATCCAGTACTGGCTCACCGAGAAGGACGTCGCGCACATCAAGCGCGGCATGGACGTGCTCGCGCAGGTCTACTTCGCGGCCGGCGCGAAGGTCGTGCATACCGGCATCTCCGGGTTCGACACGATGCGGAGCGTCGACGACCTCGAGGCGCTGCGGCGCGCGCGGATTCGTCCGTGGGACCTCGACCTCTCGGCGTATCACCCACTCGGGACGGCGCGGATGGGCCGCGATCCGGCCACCTCGGTGGTCGGCCCCGACCATCAGGTCCACGACACGCCCGGACTGTTCGTCGTCGATGGAGCGGCGGTGCCGTCGTCGCTCGGGGTCAACCCGCAGGTCACGATCATGGCGCTCGCCACGCGCGCGGCCGAGAAGATCGCGGCCCGGTTGTCGTAGTGCACGGCGGTGCATCGGCAGCTCGCCACACATCTCCGTGGTCGCGCCTCGAAAATCCGTGGGATGCGCGTATGAATTCGCGCGGTTGAGGTGGCATGCGCCATGCTCTCGAGTGGGCTCACCATGCTCATTCGCTCGCTCGTCGCCGCCGGTGTGCTCGCCCTGCCCTCGCTCGCTGCGGCGAACCCCGTCACCGCCGGCGTCCACATCGGTCTGACGCAGACCAAGGAAGACGGCGCGAACGGCGCGGACGCGAGTGACACGTACGGCCTCTACGGCCGGGTCGGCTTCACGAAGCGGCTGTCTGGCCAGCTCGAGCTGATGAAGGTCAAGATGGACGAGGGCTCCGGCCTCACCGTCCGCAGCGGCACGCTCTTGCTCGTCGTCGACCTGACGAACAGCGGACGGCTGGTTCCCACGATCTCCGCCGGCATTGGCATGGACAGCGCGAGCTATCAGTACGGCGGCTCCACGGACGCGAAGCACATCGAGGGCGGCTTCGGCCTCGAGTACCGCGCCGAGGGCGGTCTGACGATCGGCATCGACCTCCGCATGGGCGGCCGGTCGATCGATCAGCAGGACAAGCTCGTCCCGCTCGCGGGCGAGGTCGCCTACTACGCGCCGTCGGGCCTGCGCGAGGGCGAGTACCGCAGCGGCCGGCTGTCGCTCGGCGTGCGCTTCTAGGTTTCGGGCGTACGCCCGCCGGACGACGTGTCCGGATACCGGCCGGACACGGACAACTGACGCGCCGTTGTGCGCGAGATCGTTGGCGCGCGCGGAGGCACACACGGTGCAGCGAGCGCCGGCATGCGCAACATCATCATCGCCTCGCTTCTCGTCTCCCTCGTCGCGTGCAGCTCGGATCCCGAGCCGAGCCCGCCGGACGCGGCACCGCCGATCACCACCATCCCACGCGATCCCGCCGGCGGCTTCGTGGTCTCGACGACACTCGACGTGTCGCCCCCCGCACCCGCGGCGCTCGTGATCGCGGCGCTCGATCGCGCGGCATCGCAGCCGAGCAAGTTCATCCTGGAGAGGATGATCGCGACGTTGCCCGACGGTGCGACGAAGAGCGTGGCGACCGTCGCGCTGCCGTTCGTGGCGCCGTACCTCGACGTGCGCCTCGCCGAGTTCGCGCCGCGGTTCGTACCGGGCGTGCGC
The DNA here is from genome assembly GCA_038203335.1 of Haliangiales bacterium. Taxonomy (GTDB): domain Bacteria; phylum Myxococcota_A; class Polyangia; order Haliangiales; family Haliangiaceae; genus JABFXX01. Next base: position 23,875 of record JBBRED010000007.1, read on the forward strand.
GCGCTGGCGACCGGGTTCGCGCGGATCGCGGGCCACGCCGAGCTACTCGAGGTGTGGAAGATCGACGCGAGCGGCGCTGCGATCCGCACGATCGCGGGCGTGCGGTTCGATGTCGGGGCCGCGCCGGTGCTCGCGTTCGCAGACATGGGTGTGCAGGACGTGACGGCGGCAACCAAGGTCGAGCTCGACGCCGCGGGCAAGCTGACGTTCGCCCATCACGCGATCGCGGTGCGCTACGGCGCGATGATCCGCGCGGGGCTCGATCGCGCGGTGGTCCCCACGGCCGATCCGACCGCGCACGATGTCGCGCAGGCGCTGGCGGCGCTCGTCGACTGCACGCGCCTCGGTCAGCTCGCCGCAGACAAGGTCGGCCTCGGCTCGCCGCTCGTCTATCGCAGCGCGTGCGTGGCCGCGATGGTCGCGGTCGCTGCCGAGCTCGACGACCACGTGCTCGAGATCGACATCGCGCCGATGCTGCTCGCGCTGACCGGCACGGCGATCGGCGTGGACGTCGACCACGACGGCACGATGAACGCGATCAAGGCCGGCCACTGGACCGGGGCGGCGACCCACGCCGGCGCCACCCAGCCCGTGGCGGCGACGTTCGTGGGCGGGACGCCGTGACGGTTTCGATTGGCCCGCTCGCGGTAAGACGCTATCTTACTGATGTGAAGACCGTCGTCTCGAGCAAGGGCCAGATCGTGCTGCCGGCCGAGATCCGGGCTCGAGATCGCATCGAATCGGGTCAACGGTTCGAGGTGGAGCGACTCGAGGAGGGTCGGTATTTGCTGACCCGGCAGCCGGAGCACAACGCGGGACTCGTCGAGTGGCTCCTCGAGTGCCCCGAGAAGGACTGGTTCGTTCCGATCGAGTCGGAGTCGACCGACGACCTATGAAGTACCTGGTCGATGCGAACGTCCTCAGCGAGCTCACGCGCAAGGTCCCGCAGCCCTGCGTTGTTGCCTGGCTCAGGCGCCACGAGGCAGATCTCGCCGTGAGCCCCGTCGTTCTCGGCGAGATCGAATTCGGCATCCTCCTGATGGCATCCGGGCGACGACGGACGCGGCTCCAGCGCTGGTTCGCCGACGGGATCCTCCGGATGCGCTCCCTCGACCTCGACCGACATGCAGCCGTCGCCTGGGCGCGGCTGCTCGCCCGGCTCAGGGCGGCCGGTCATGCGATGCCGGTCAAGGACAGCCTGATCGCGGCCACGGCCCTCGCCCACGACCTCGTCGTCGCGACGAGGAACGTCCGCGACTTCCGACACGCGGGGGTACGGCTAGAGGATCCGTTCGCGGCGTAGATCGTAAGGGCCCTCACGCATGAACGTATCGGCTACTCCCGGCCACCAACTCCGTACGAGCTATGCTGCTTCGGGTGAAGCGCGAGACCGGCGGCCATGACCGCGCGGCGTTGGGACCTGCCGACGAGGCAGATCTCATCACGCGCTGCCGTGCCGACGAGCGGGCTGCGCACGACGAGCTCTATCACCGGTTCCGCCGGCAGGTCGCCGGCAACCTCTACCGCGTGATCGGCGACCGCAGCGATCTCGATGACCTCGTCCAGGAAGTCTTCGTGATCGCGTTCCGCGGTCTCGAGAAGTTCCGCGGCGACGCGCGCCTCTCGACCTGGCTGTACCGGATCTGCGTGAACGTCGCGCTCGGTCGAATTCGCACGCGCCGGCGGCGCCCGCAGGCGATTGGCGTCGCCGATCTCGATGCCGCGGCGATCGATCCGAGCATGATGGAGCGACCGGAGCAGCCGGACCGGACGCTCGAGCGACGGCAGGATCAAGAGCGCGTGTATCGCGCGCTCGAGCAACTCGCGCCGAAGAAGCGGATCGTGCTGTACCTCCACGAGATCGAAGGGCTCGACCTCAAGGAGATCGCGTATCTGGTCGATTCGAACCCGGTGACCGTACGGACCCGGCTGTTCTACGCGCGCCGCGAGTTCTACAAGATCATCGCAGGTGAGCCGGTCGATGGCGCCGATGCGGAGGCCGAGTCGTGAGCCGCCACGTCAAACCGCATCGCTGGGCCGACGCGCTCGCCGGTCAGGTCGGCGTCGCCGAGCGCGCCGTGATGAAGCGACATGCCGAGGGCTGTCGCGCCTGCGCGAAGGCACGCGATCGCGTGGGCCGCGCGAGCGACACGTTCCCCGTGATCCGCGAGCAGGAGAGCCCGGACCTGCCGTGGGACTCGGTGCGCGCCCGCGTGCACTGGTCGGTCTCGAAGGAGCGCCGCGAGCAGCGTGCGGCGCCGGAGCGCCGCAGGGTCCCCGCGCTCGCGTGGGCCGCGCTCGCCGTCACGGCCGCGGGTGCGCTCGCCGCGGTCACCGGATCGGCGCAGCTTGGCGCGCCCGAGGTCTCGCCGGATCCGATCGCACGAACGGCGACCCCGTTGGCACCGATTCCCGCGCCGGTGCGCGGCGCTCCGAAGGCGCTCGCCGGGCTCGTCAACCGCGTGTCGGTGGGCGACGTCATGATCGACGGCGCGCGCCCCACGGATCTGTTCGCCCAGCGGATCGTCGCCGGCACCGTGATCGCGACCGGCGATGGCCGCCTCGACGTTCAGTTCGGCGATGCCAGCGCATTCGCGCTCGGACCGCACTCCACCCTCGACGTTCGCCGCTTCGATGCTGAGGGGATCGAGCTGGTGGTCGACGGCACGATCGACATCGAGGTCGCGCCGCGCGCGCCGGGGCAGCGCTTCGTGGTGCTCGCCGGCGAGCACGCGATCGAAGTCCGCGGCACGCAGTTCCGCGTCAGTCACGAGGCCGCGGCCACCACCGTCGCGTGCCGTCACGGCCTGGTCGCCGTGCACGACAAGGCGCAAGCCACTGCCCTCGTCGGCTCCGCGCGCCGCGTGCGGGTCGCCACCGGTGGCGCGGTCGACGACAAGCTCGTGGTGCCGCTGTCGGTCGACGAGCTGACCTCCCTGGCCGCCGCCACGCCGATGACCCTGCCCGTGTGGAACCCCGACGTGCTGCTCGCGAGCTCTGCTCCGCTCGAGGTCACGGCCGCCGGTACCCGCGAGGTCCGCGTCGATGGCGTCGAGCTCGGGGTCGCCCCGCTCCGCGTGCGCGTGATGCCGGGTCGCCATACCGTCGAGGCCACCGACAGCGCGGGCCGTTATCGCCGCGCCGGCTGGATCGATGTCGCCGCGCCGTCGACGGGTGCGAAGCCCGCGCGCCTCGAGGTCGCCGCCGAGGCCGTGCCCGGTGCGGGGATCGCCGAGCGCCGCCGTCAGCTCCGCGCCGGGATCGACCACGCCGCCCTCGCGCGCTGCACGCGCTCGATCGCGAAGGCCGGCTTGACCGGCACCTACGTCCAGATCGAGCTCTCCGTCGACGCCACCGGCGCCGTCGGCTTCCTCAACGTCCTCGATACCGATCTGCCGTCGACGACCGCGAGCTGCGTGCGCGAGGTGCTCGCCGACGTCCGCTTCAAGGCGGGCGCCGCGGCGACCTGGCGCGAGAAGCTCGACCTCTAGGTGCAACCGATCTTTACCGCCAGGCCGCGGTAAAAAGAAGCACCGTAGTACCGGTGCAATGCACGAGCGCTCCGCTTCGTCGTGCGGTGCAGCTGCAGGTGCAGGTGCAGACCGGGTACGCGAAGATCGGGCCCGCAATTGCGCGCCGGCATTGCGGTGCGGTCGTTTACCCAGCCCTCCGCGGCTCCGCGGATCCGCGGTCAAAACAAGCACCGTGGCGCCGGGGCCATTCACGAGCGTTCCGCTTCGCGGTGCGGTGCAGGTCCCGGGCAATTCACGAGCGTTCCGCCTCGTCGTGCGGCGCAGGTGCAGACCGGGTACGACGAAGCTCGGGCTCGGGCTCCGGGTCGGCAGTCGTTTCTGAATGCCGGTCGCTGTGGGCAATGTCCTTGACCGGTCAGACCGATTCTGCGACGCAGTTGGGCATGCGTTCGCACCTCTGGCTGGTCCCGCTGTTCGTCGTCGCCGCGTGCTCGGACGAGGACCCCTGCGAGGGCGTCTCGGGGGCGTGCATCGGGCTGAGCAGCGGCGCGAGCACCACCGAGGTGCAGACCGCGCTGATCGAGATCGAGACCGGCGGCACCGTCGCGTTCGGGAGGGGGTCGTTCTCGATGACCGGCGATCTCTCGCTCGATGTCGTCGGCGTGTCGATCTTGGGCTAGGGCATGGACGAGACCACGATCTCGTTCGCGAAGCAGACCACCGGCGCGCAGGGCATCCTGGTCACCGCGAACAACTTCGTGATCCACGACATCGGCATCGAGGACTCGAAGGGCGACGCGCTCAAGATCCTCGGCGCGACCAACGTCACGATCCAGAAGACACGCGTGGAGTGGACCGGTGGCCCGAAGGAGACCAACGGCGCGTACGGCCTCTACCCCGTGCAGTGCAAGCACGTCCTGGTCGAGGACAGCCTGGTCAAGGGCGCGTCCGATGCCGGCGTCTACGTCGGCCAGTCCGACAACATCGTCGTGCAGAACAACCGCGTCGAGTTCAACGTCGCCGGCATCGAGATCGAGAACTCCACGCACGCGGATGTTCACGACAACATCGCCACGAACAACACCGGCGGCATTTTGGTGTTCAACCTTCCGGGCCTCGACGTGGCGAACGGCTCGATCACGCGCGTCTACGACAACGAGGTCTACGAGAACAACACGATGAACTTCGCCCCGTCGGGCAACATCGTCGGCAAGGTGCCGACCGGCACCGGCGTGGTGATCCTCGCCGCGCACCAGGTCGAGATCTTCAACAACACGGTGCGGGACCACAAGGCGGTCAACATCGGGATGATCAGCTACGTGCCGATCGGCGCCGTCAACGATCCGAAGTACGACCAGTACCCGACGGCGATCCACATCCACAACAACATGCTCTCCGGCACGAGCGACATGCCGACCGGCGAGCTCGGCGCCGCGCTGATCACCGCGATCGGCGAGATCCATCCCACGGGCCCGTTCATCACACCCGACATCGCGTGGGACGGAGTGCTCGATCCCGCGCGCGTGCCCGACGCGCCGGCCGACAAGGTCTGCATCCACGACAACGGCGACGCGAACTTCATCAACCTCGCGTGGCCGCTGTCGGATGCGACGCTGCCGACCGAGACGCTCGCTCCGCACGCGTGCACCCTGCCGGCGTTGCCTTCGGTCACGCTGTGAAGCCTGCGCTCGCCCTGCTCCTCGTACTCGCCGCGTGCGGCGACGACGGCGGAGACTCGAAGTGCTCGATCCCCGGCAGCGGCCCGGGCCTCGATCCCACCGGCGCGATGTGCGAGCGGCTCTCGAGCTACCGCCTGTTCGACGACATCACGACGCACACGCCCGCCGACGGCGTGTTCCCGTACGCGCTCAACACGCCGCTGTTCTCCGACTACACCACGAAGGATCGGTACCTGTTCCTGCCGCCGGGCGAGGCGCTCGCGTGGCAGGACAGCGACTCGTTCCGCGCGCCCGTCGGCACCGTGCTGATCAAGACGTTCAGCTACCTCGCCGACCGCCGCGATCCGGGCGGCGATCGCCGACCGCTCGAGACCCGCCTGTTGATCAAGCAGGACTCCGGCTGGACGGGCGCCTCGTATGTCTACGCCGAGGGCACCCTCGACGAGGCGACGCTCGCGGTCGCCGGCGCGACCATCGACGCGAGCTGGATCCACGACGACGGTGCCGCGCGGACCAACGCCTACACGGTGCCGAACAAGAACCAGTGCAAGGAGTGTCACGCCGAGCACGACGAGGTCATGGACGTGCTCGGCCCGAAGGCGCGCCGCATGAATCGCGACCGTCAGCTCGAGGCGCTGGTCTCGCTCGGCGCGCTCACCGGCGCGCCCCCACCGGCGATGTGGCCAAAGGACGTCGCCGCGTACGATCCGAGCGCCGGCACCGTCGAGCAGCGTGCGCGAACGTGGCTCGATAACAACTGCGCGTTCTGCCACAACGATCGCGGTGCGGCGCGCACCTCGGGCCTCTACCTGACGTATGCCGAGACCCGCCCGCTCGAGCTCGGTATCTGCAAGCCGCCGGTCGCCGCCGGGCGCGGCTCCGGTGGTCGCGCGTTCGGCATCGTCCCGGGTCAGCCCGATGCGTCGATCATGATGTTCCGCCTCGAGTCGGTGGAGCCGGATATCCGCATGCCCGAGCTCGGCAAGAACCTCGTCGACGCCGAGGGCGCCGCGCTCGTGCGCGCGTGGATCGCGTCGCTGCCGGGCAGCTGCCCGTAGTCAGCGGCGCGTCGGCAGCACGACGAACTCGATGTCCTTGCCGAGGTCGCAGTGCAGCGAGTCCTCGTCGCCCTTCGGCTCGAACCGGCAGCCGGCCTCGTCGGCGGCGGTGACCTGCTTGCCGCGGGTCGCGAACGTCAGCACGACGCGATCACCATCGCTGCGCCACACGCCCTTGAACGGAAGGTCGAACACCTGGCCACCACAGCGCGACTTGACGCGAATGCGGACCACGCGATCGCGGGTGGCCGTGAACCGGACCTCGGGCGTATCGCACGACGTGCCGGTCTGCTCCCACTGACCGCCGAAGCCCATCAGGCGCTCGTACGGCGAGCTGCCCTTCTTGTCGAGACCGACCTTCGCGCGGAACTGCGGATCGGCGCGCAACGCGGCGAACGCCGGCTCGTACCGCGCCTCGATCAGGAACTCGATCGCATCGGGGCGCGACGAGGCCGCGAGGATGCCGAGCGTGGCGACGGCATCGGAGGTCTGCTTCGCCTGCGCCTGCGCGACCGCGACGCCGTAGGTCGCCTCGGAGTGCGCGGGATCGATCGCGAGCACGGCCTTCCACGCCGCGAGCGCCTTCGGCTTGCCTGTTTTGCGCGCGGCGGCCACGGCCTTCACGACCTTCGGATCCTCGACGGGCGCCGGCACCGGCGGCGTGTTCGTTGGATCGATCGGATCTTTCGGAATCGCGGCCTGCGTGGGTTTACCGAGATCGAAGCCGACGACGTCGGTCAGCTCCTTGCCCATGCGGCGCGTGGTGAACGTGACGGCGACGCGATCGTCGTACTGCGCCGTGTAGACCTCGACGACCTTGCTGATCGGATCGGGCGCATCCCAGGTCAGCACCGGCTCGCCGGAGCCGCGCGTGACGGTGAGCGTGCGGCCCGAGGCGGTCGCGGCGAACGCGGCCTTGTCGACTCCCTTCTGCGGGATCGGCTCCTTGAACCGGAGCTTCGCCAAGATGTCGGCGGCGGCCTTGTCACATACGGGCGCGCCGGTGGCCTTCCCCTGACTGACCACGAGCGGCGTACATACGCGGTCCTGGTTGACCTGGTAGGGACGATCGACTCCCGAGAACCCGCCGAACGTGTCGGCCGACGCCGGAACGGCGATCAGCAGGAGCGCCGTGGCGGCGAGGGGCCTCATCGCAGACATAGAGACGTGATAGCGCGATTGGGATTCAAGTGCCCGGGAATCGGGCCGCGGGCGCCAGCTCGCGGGTCTGGGGCTCGACATCGAGCTCGCGCCACGGCTGCTGGCGGATCAGCGCGTCGGCGGCGACCCGCAGCGACGGGACCAGGCGGTTCACGAACGCCTGGGTCAGCGCCTCGGCGAGCTCGGGGGCGCTGCGGAACCGATCGGACTTCCGCTTCGCGAGCGCGATCGCGAGGACGCGATCCACATCGGTCGGCAGGGTCGCGAGCGAGCTCGGGCGGATCGGCGCGTCGTGGACCATCGCGTAGAGGATCGACGCCATGTCGTTGCCGGCGAACGGCACCCGACCGGTGAGGCAGCGATAGACCATCGCACCCAGCGCGTAGAGATCCGCGCGGTGATCCACGGCCTCGCCCTTCGCCTGCTCGGGCGCCATGTAGCCCGGCGTGCCGATCACGCCACCCTGGGTCAGCGTGCCCGAGGAGTCCGCGAGCACCGCCACGCCGAAATCGAGCAGCTTCCAGGTCCCGCTGTCGGTGCGGAACACGTTGTGCGGCTTGAGATCGCGGTGGACCATGCCGGCCTTGCGCGCGAGCTCGAGCACGCCGGCGAGCTGTTCGACGAGCTCGCTCACGGCCACGCGATCGAGGGTGCCACCACCGCGCAGGATCGCGCCGAGGGTCTCGCCGCGGAGGCGCTCCATCGCGAGGAACGCGACGAGGTCCTCGGGCTTGCTCGCCTCGTAGACCTGCACGACGTTCGGCGACGCGAGCGCGCTCGCCGAGCTGACCTCGCGCAGGAACCTCTCGACGTGCGCGCGATCGAGCATCAGCTCGCGCCGGAGCAGCTTCACCGCAGCGAGCCGCTGGTCGTCGACGTTCGTCGCCTCGTAGACCTCGCCCATGCCGCCGCGCCCGAGCACCACGCCGAGCTCCCAGCTCCCGACCACGGTGCCGGTGAACCGACCGCGCCCACCGACCTTGAGCGCCCGATCGAGATCGTCGCGCAGCTCGTCGAGCTGGGCCGCGCGCGCGGCGGCGAGGCGGGTCGCGATCTGTAGCTCCGAGAGCGCGTGGAGCGACGCGGCACGGGTGGCGCGCGCGAGCCAGAACGCCATCACGTAGCCGAACTGCGAGCACAGCTGGCCGGCGAGCTGCGCCTGGAACGAGACGTTGCCGCGGAGCGCCGCGATGCCCGGCTCGTCGAACACGCGGGCGAGGACCAGGCCCGCGAGCACGGCGTGCGCGACCGCGGCCACGACGTAGACGAGGATCGCGGCGCTGCGCCGCTCGGTGCGGCAGAAGAAGTAGATGCCGAGCACCATCATCAACGGCGCGCCTCCAAACACGCCGGTGTAGAGGATCGCGAGCGAGCCGCAGCCCACGCAGAGCAATGCAAGGCCGGTCATCACCGCACCACGGACCGCGGCGGAGCGCGCGAGCATCCGCTCGACCGCGACCGACGCGAGCGCCGTACCCGCGATCGCTCCGAGCAGCAGGCGCTGGACGAGTGGATCCCCCGGCAAGCGCAGCACGCCCGCGATCGCGAACGCGGCGACCAGCCAGCCGATGCGGATGAAGCGCCGCGTGCGCTCGAGCTCCTCGTCGCGCAGCGCATCGACGGCGGTGGTCAGCCCGGCGGTCGGTGTGGCAAGGCTCTGCGACCTCACGTGGGCTCCTGCCACGGCGCCTGGAACGTCAACGAGTCGCCGCGCGCGCGATCGGTGGGCGACAGCTCGCCGCGGATCGCCGCACCAAAGGCGTCGGCGAGCTCGCCGCCGGAGCCGAACCGAGCCGCCGGGTCCTTCGCCAGCGCGATCGCGGTCCACCGATCGACATCGGGGTGGAGCTGCGCGAGCACGGTCGGCCGGATCGGCATCGTGTGGACCACGGCGTACAAGATCGCAGGGACGTCGGGACCGGCGTACGCGTTGCGGCCGGTCAGCGCGCGATACGCGATCGCGCCGAGCGCGTGGAGGTCGGTGCGGTGATCCACCTTCTCGCTTCGCGCCTGCTCGGGCGCCATGAACTGCGGCGTGCCGACGATGCCGCCGGCGGTCAGCGTGTTGCCGGCGTCGACGAGCGCGGCGACACCGAAATCCATGATCTTCCACACCGTGCCCACGACCATGAGGTTCTGCGGCTTCAGATCGCGGTGCACGATGCCGGCGACGCGCGCGGCATCGAGACCCGCGCCGACCTGCTCGATCAACGCGAGCGCTTCATCGATCGGCATCCGGCCGACCCGGCGGAGGAGATCCGAGAGCGTCACGCCGCGCAGTCGCTCCATCGCGAGGAATGGTGTGGCGGCATCGATCTCGCTGGTCGCGAGCACGCGCACCACGTGCGGCGATGCCACTGATGCGGTCGCCGCTGCCTCGCGGAGGAACCGCGCCAGCACCATCGGATCCGCGCCGTGCTCGACATGCAGCACCTTGACCGCCGCGGCCTCGGGGCCGGTCGCGTCGTAGACCTCGCCGTAGGCGCCACGGCCGATCACCGGTCCGAGCGTGAAGCCGCCGAGCACCTGATCGGTCAGCCGTCCTGCTCCGGCCTGCTGGGCGCGCGCGAGATCCATGCGGAGCTCGTCGAGCAGCGCCGCGCGCTGCGAGGCCACCCGGGTCGCGCGTTGGAGCTGCGCGATCGCTCGGATCGAGACCTGCCGCTGCGCCTTGCCGGTGTAATAGGCGAGCGCGTATGCGGCCTGCACGTAGAGCGCGCCGAGCACGTAGGTCTCGGTCGACAGCGGCTTGCCCGCCGCGAACACGCCCGGATCGGTGATCGCACCGGCGATCAGCGCGAGCGCGGTGATGCCGTGGAAGGCGCCCGCCATGATCCACACGACCCGCCGCACCGGCAGGTCGCTGCGACCGATGAAGTGCAGCCCGATCACCAGCATGATCGGCGCGATCGTGAACGTGCCGAAGAACAGCACCGCGATCGAGGCGTTGCTCACCGACATCACGCCGAGCACCCACATCGAGCGCGGACCGAACTTCGTCGGATCGCGGAACGCCTGGTGAAACCCGAAGCTGACGATCATGCCGATGGTCAGCGCGGTGACGAACACGATCACCATCGGCCGCGTGCTCTCGACGAACGGCACCGCGCCGAGCCCCGCAAGGCTCGCCAGCCACCCCATGCGGATGAACACGCGCGTGCGCTGGACCTCCTCGTTCTCCAGCGCTTCCGCCGCGGTGGTGATCACCGAGACCGGTATCGGCGTCGGAAGCGGTGTGGGCGCAGGAGTCGGGTTCAGCGTCCCCGATGACGGACGCTCCACGACCGTCGCCGCCCCATCGACCTCGGTCGCTGGATTCCCGTCACCCGTCGCGTCTACGGGCGCCATCCCCCTCCCATGGTACGGTGCTCCCGGTGCGATCGGGACCCGGTTCCAACCTCCTCACGCGTGCGACCGCGGCGATCGACCGGGGCGTGGTCCGCTTCATGGAGCGCCGGATGGCACCGCGCACCCCGAAGATCGACCCCGCGGACGCGCGCACCGACCTCCTCGCGCTCTCCCGCGCGTATCGAGAGGGCACACTCGGCGTTCCGAGCCCGTTCTTCCCTACACCTGCCCCCCCGGTGATGACGATCACCCCGCAGGGTGAAGGACCGCTCGGCACCCACGTCGTCGACCTCGCCTACCCGTCCGAGTACCAGCCGTTCCTGCCCGCCGCGCGCGATCTGCACCTTCGCGCCGCGGAGAACCTGACCGCGCACGCGCGCTGGTGGACCTCCGATCGTGGACGCCCGACCATCGTGCTGCTGCACGGCTGGGGCGGCGGCAATCACTGGGTCACCTCGCGCGCGTTCGTGGTTCCGTACTGGCTGCGCCACGGCTTCGATGTCGCCGCGTTCGTGCTGCCGTTCCACGGCGATCGCGCGCCCGGCACCTCGCTCGGCAAGAGCGGCGCGTTGTTCCCGAGCGGGAACCCGATGCGCACGAACGAGGGCTTCGGCCAGGCCATCCACGATCTGCGCGCGCTGTCGCTGTTCCTTCGCTCGCGCGGATCATCGGCGGTCGGCGCGATGGGCATGTCGCTCGGCGGGTACACGACCTCGCTGTGGGCGAGCGTCGCAGGCCCCGAGGATCCGGGCGGCATCGACTTCGCGGTCGCGATGATCCCCGCGGTCTCGATGTCGCGCCTGTTCTGGCGCCACGGCGAGCACAGCCCGCAGCGCGTGCGCGCCGCAAAGGCCGGCATCACCGAGGACATGCTCGCCGATGCGTTCTCCGTTCACGCGCCGCTCACCCGTCCGCCTCGACTGACGAGCGAGCGCCTCGCGGTGATCGCCGGTCGCGGCGATCGGATCACGCCTCCGGATCAGGCCGAGGCGCTCGCCGCGCACTGGAACGTCCCGATCATGTGGTTCGACGGTGGACACCTGGCGCAGGTCGGGCGCGGCGATGCGCTGCGCGAGGTCCGCCGCCAGCTCACGGCGCTTCCGTTCGCGGGGCGCGAGTTCCGGTCGTGACCACGCAGCGCAACTCGATCCCTGCGATCGTGGAGCGGCCGACCCTGGGCGCCGCCCTCGCCGCCGGTCCGCTCCTCCTCGACGGTGCGATGGGGTCGCTGCTCTACGAGCGCGGCGTCCTCCACACGCGCAGCTACGACGAGCTCAACCTGGCGCAGCCGGAGCTGATCAAGCGCGTGCACGCGGACTACGTCGCCGCTGGCGCCGAGCTGATCGAGACCAACACGTTCGGCTCGAACCGGATCGCGCTCGCGCGCCACGGTCTCGCCGAGCAGGCGGCCACGCTCAATCGCGCCGGCGTGGATCTCGCGCGGTCCGCCGCCGGAGAGCGCGCATACGTGGCCGGCGCAGTCGGGCCGACCGGCGTGCGATTCGGGACCGCGAGCGCCTCGGAGCGCCGCCTCGCCCGGTTCGCGCTCGCCGAGCAGATCGATACCCTGGTGCTCGCCGGCGCCGACGCGATCATGCTCGAGACGTTCGGCTCCATCCTCGAGATGGAGACCGCGATCGAGGTCGCGAAGGAGCGCGGGCCACGCGTGCCCGTGATCGCGATGATGGTGTTCGACGGGCACGGCAAGGCCGAGGGCGGGCTCGGTCCGAACGAGATCGCGGACCGCCTGATCGCCGCCGGCGCCGATGTGATCGGAGGCAACTGCGGCATCGGTCCCGCGGAGCTCTATCAGGTCGCCGTCGCGATGGTCGGGCGTGGCCGGTCCGTGATCGCGCAGCCGAACGCCGGCCTGCCCGCCTCCGTCGAGGGCCGCACGCTGTACGTCGCGAACCCCGAGCACTTCGGCGTGTTCGCGCGCCGCATGTTGAAGAGCGGTGTGCGACTGGTCGGCGGCTGCTGCGGCACCACGCCGGAGCACACGCGAGCGATGCTCGGCGCCGTGCGCATGCTGCGCGGCGAGAACATCGATGCCCGCGCCGAGCGCGCGCCGGGTGCGAGCGTCGCGATCTCCGTCAGCTCGCCGGTGACCACGCCGATCGCGAAGGTCCCGCTCGCGGAGCGCAGCAAGCTCGGCGCGCGTCTCGCGGCCGGCGAGTTCGTGGTGTCGGTCGAGCTCACCGCGCCCGCGGGCAGCGATCTCACGAAGACAAAGCAGCAGGTCGCCGAGCTGCTCGCCGGCGGCGTCGACATCGTCAACATCGCCGATGGTCCGCGCGCATCCGCCCGGATGGCGAACATCGCCGTGTGCGCGCGGCTCGCGGGCGAGACGCCGGTCGAACCGATCCTCCACGTCTGCGCGCGCGACCGCAACTTCCTCGGCCTGATCGCGCACCTGCTCGGCGCGCAGGGCCTGGGGCTACGGAACCTCGTCATCATCACGGGCGATCCGCCGAAGATGGGCGACTACCCGTTCTCCACGCCGGTCTACGACGTCGACTCCGTCGGCCTGTTGCGGATCGCCGCGGGCCTGAACGCCGGCGTCGATCCGGCGGGCAAGGAGTGCGAGCCCACCTCGTTCGTGCTCGCCACCGGCGCCGAGCCGGCCGCCCAGGATCGCGAGCGCGAGATGCGCCGGCTCGAGGAGAAGAAGCTCGCCGGTGCCGAGCTGATCATGACGCAGCCCGTGTACGACCCTCGCACGCTCGAGCGGTTCCTCGACGACGCGGCGCCGCTCGGCCTGCCCGTGATGGTCGGCATCCTGCCGCTCGCCTCGCACCGCAACGCCGAGTTCCTCCACAACGAGGTGCCGGGCATGGCGATTCCGGGCGAGTACCGCGAGCGCATGGCGAAGGTCGGCGGTGGACCGGCCGCGCGCGCCGAGGGCATCACGATCGCGCAGGAGGCGCTCGCCGCGGTGAAGCATCGCGTCGCCGGCGCGTACATCATGCCGCCGTTCAATCGCGTCGACAGCGCGCTCTCGGTCCTCGAGGTCGCGCGCGACCGCATGAAGCGCTAGCTCACTCCTCCGGCTCGATGCCGACGGTGACCTGGCTACCCGTGAACACGACGCGCGGTTTCGCCCGATAGATATCTCCCGCGATCGCATCGTCCTGCTTCGGCTTGCCGAACTTCGCCTCGAGCAGCGCCGCGATCGTCGCCTGCTCGGCCGAGAGCTTCAGCGTGTACCAGCTGATCTTGTCAGGGGCCTCGAAGTCGCCGAACACGACCGTGGTCGCGCGCTCCGCGAGCTCGGTGGGCGGCAGCAGGATCATCACGCCCTCGTCGAACACGCGCCGCCCCCACTTCTGCTGCACGGCGCGCGTCGTCATGCCGAGCAGCGGCTGTCCCTCCTCGAACCCGAACAGGGTCTTGTCGGTGCCCATCAGCTCGACGAGCGGCACGTATCGCCCGCAGTCGAGGACGAGCGAGTCCTTCGGCGTGTCTCGGCCATCGGAATTCCACAACATGCAGCGCAGGTGCGCCGGGGGATCGAACCACAGCGCGCGGCGCCCCAGCTTTCGCGGCGCGCCCCACGCCTTGGTCAACGTCGCCTCGAGGTCTGGCTTGCCGTGGAGGAACACCGCGCGCAGGCGACCGACGAGCCAGGTGTCGGGGTCCGTATCGAGCTGCCCGAACCGCTCGGTGCGCAGGCTGACGTCCGTGTACGCCTCCGCGGTGTACTCGAACCAGTCGAGCGCCTTCATCGCGTGCTCGGGGACCACGAGCTCCGGCGCGATCCGGCGCGCGTCGGCGATCGTCATGTCGGTGGACACCGTGAGCGGCGCGAACGGACCCACCAGCGCCGGCTTGTCGTGCGCGGTCAGCAGCGCGACGAAGTCCTTCGTCGGCGCGATCACGGCGCTGCCCGAGCCCGGCGATGGCGGCTGTGAGGGCTCCTTGGAGCCGCAGGCGACGAGGAGCGCGATCAGGAGGAGCCGCATCCCTCGATTCCACACGGATCGCGATAGGCTGTCGACTCCGTGACGACCTGGCGTGACGACATCGAGGTCGCGATGGGCGGCGTGCAACTCCGCGCCATCGAACGCACCCTCGCGCTGGCCGCCGGGGTGCGCAACGCGCGGACCCCGGATGGCGTGGCGTACGCGCACCGCGCCGGGCGCAAGGGACATCCCCTGGCGTGCATCCACGGCTTCGGCGGCGACAAGCAGACCTGGTTGCTGATGTCGACGCTGGTGGCGCGCTCGCGCGGCGTGGCGCTGGTGGATCTGCCCGGGCACGGGGTCTCCGCCGATGTGCCCGAGCACGACGCGAGCATCCGCCACCACGCCGAGGCCGTGCTCCGCGTCCTCGATCACGCGGGCATCGATCGGGCGATCGTGTGTGGCAACTCGATGGGCGGCGGGGTCGCGCTCCGGCTCGCCGCGTCGTTTCCCGATCGCGTGGCGGGGCTCGTGCTGATCGCCTCGATCGGTCGCGACGTTCACGAGGGCCCCGCACGCGGCTGGATCGACGGCGACAACCCGCTGATCCCGCGCGAGCAGGACGTCGACAAGTTCATGGCGATCGCGCTCGAGCGCCCACCGCCGGTCGGCAAGGCCGTGATCCGCCACGTCATCATGGAGCGCGTGAAGCGCGCGACCACGCTTCACAAGCTGTTCCGCGGGTTCATCCTCAACGGCGACGCCGACGGCGTGCCGCGCGACGTGGGCAAGATCCAGCAGCGCTCGCTCGTCATCCACGGCGAGCAGGATCGCATCATCTCGAAGCGCGTCGCGGAGGATCTCGTCCTCGCCCTGCCCCGCGCCGAGCTGGTGGTCATGCGCGGTGTTGGCCACGCCCCCCAGCTCGAGGCACCCCGCCATACGTCCCGGATCGTGGAAGCCTTTGCGCGGCGGGTCGATCGGGACTAGGGTCCAGGCGTCATGTGGCGCCGCGTCCGGTACGTGCTGTTGCTCGTCGCGCTGTGCGCGATCGCGACCTGCCCCGCCGCGAAGCGCTCGTGCACCGCGAAGACCCGCGCGCAGGAGGCGGACGATCTGCTGACCTATCTCGCCGAGAAGGTCACGCTCAGCTACCTCGCGACCGGCCACCTGCCGCCCGGCGCGGCCCCCACGCCGCGGCCCTCGTGCTGCGAGCAGGGCGGCACCTGTAGCCCCGATCCAGCGACCTGGGCGGCGCCCGGATGGGCCGGCCTCGGCTTCGCGATCGATGACGAGTACCGCTACACGTACGAGTACGCGCCGGATCCCTCGGGGACCTCGGCCACGCTGCGCGCCGTTGGAGACCTCGACTGCAACGGCAAGTCGTCGCTCTACGAGGTCAAGCTGACGATCACGGCGGGCCAGGTGTTCCAGTCGTGGACGCGCACCGATCCGTACGAGTGATATCCTCGGTGCATGCGTAGGTTGTTATTTGCGATCGCACTCCTCTCCGCCTGCGGCAAGAACGACCAGCCGCCCGCCCCGACCTCTGGCTCGCCGAACGCGAAGCCCGAGACCGGACCCGGTAGTCGCCCGAGCAGTGGAGGCGGCGGCGGTGCCGACGAGCAAGCCGCGGCGATGTTCCAGAACGTGTGCTCGCAGTGCCATGGGCTCGGCGGGCTGGGCGATGGCCCTGCCGCCGCGAGCTTGAATCCGAGGCCGCGCAACTATACCGACGCCGCGTGGCAGGCGAGCGTCACCGACGACGACATCAAGAAGATCATCCTGGAGGGCGGCCAGGCCGTCGGCAAGAGCGCGATGATGCCAGCGCAGGGCCAGCTCAAGGGCAAGCCCGAGGTCGTCGAAGGGCTCGTCAAGATCATCCGCGGGTTCGGCACGAAAAAATGATCACGACGTCGCTCGACGGGCAGTGGGCGACCGTCCGCCGGGGGCGCGAGCTCACGCTCCTCGAGCGCGGCACAGCTCCGTCGGTCGACCAGCTCACGCTCGACGGCGACGATGTCGACCTCGCGATGGTCGGCTCGCCGAGCGGGCTGCTCGTCGTGTCGCGCGAGCCTGACGCGCGCGTGATGCTCTACCAGCCGCCGCATCTCGACGCGGGCGCGCGCCTCGATCTCGAGGCGCCGATGAAGCTGGCCGCGGTCACCGGTCCGCGCGCGGTGCTGGTCTCTCCCGACGGCAAGCGCGTTCTGATCGTCCGCACCGCGCAGCGCGCGCTCGGCGCCACGCCGCTCGAGGTCGGCCTGCCCGTCGAGTTCGCCGTCGGCCTCGACCGCAACCAGGTGCTGTTCGGTCTGCAGCGCAAGCTCGAGGTCTGGGACGCGGTGTCGGCGCGGCCGCTGCTCCGCCTCCAGCTCCAGCTGCCGCCACCGCCGCGCACCGTGGGCTCCGCGCTCGGCCACCTGTGGGCGACCCGGCCCGGCAGCGACGAGGTGTTCATCTACCGTCTGTCGGATGGCCGGCCGTTTCGCCACCACGTCGGCGCGCCGGTCGAGGAGGTCATCTGCCACGCGGCCTCGCCGCTGCTCGTGCTCGTCACGCCGCGCGGCCTGGTGCGTTTGCACTGCCTCGCGCACTCGCTCGCGGAGATCGAATCGCCGTGGGTCCGCGGGACCTCGCTCGCGCAGATCGGCGTCGGTGAGGACATCAGCCTGATCGGCATCGGTCACGACGATCCAACGCCGTGGCGCGTCCCGATCGCGGGCATGGGTGCGCCGGCCGCGTCTGCCGAGGCTCCCGCCACGATGATCGAGCCCGCCGCGTCGAGTGCGGCGGATCGCCTGCGCGAGATGCGCGAGCGCACAAACGGCGAGCCGATCGTGGACGCACCGGTGGCGGTCGCGGCGACCTGGCAGCCGGCTCCGGTCGCGGCGCGCAGCGGCGGCAAGGCGTGGCGCGAACCGCTGGCCGCGTTCGGCACCGAGGTCGCGCGTGGCGGTGAGGTCGAGCTCCCGATCGTCGCCGTGGACACCGAGCTCGGAGAGCTCGCGCACCGGTTGCACCTCCCGCCCACCGCTCGTCGCGCGTTGATCGCGCTGTACGCGCTGTACCTCGTCGGCGAGCCGGCGATCGCGATCGCGAAGCTCGCGCACGCGCTCAAGGACTGGACCGAGCCGCTCGGCCAGGGCGACCTCCACGCGCTCGCGATGCTGCGCAAGAAGGACGGCACGGTCTGTCTCCGTGGCCCGGTCACCGAGCTGCTCGATGGCGTATCGCCGCGCGCGATCCGCATGGTCGGTACGGCGACGCAGGCCACGCGCGCCGGAGCCTCGCGAGTTCCGCGGGACGGCCGGAGCAACGAGGCGATCGAAGCGGAGCTCGCGTCGCGGCTCGGTCGGATCGCGGTGATCGAGGGCGCCGCGGCGGCGGGTCTGCTCGCGGCGCGTATGGTCGGAGCCACCGCCGTTGCGCTCGCCGCTCCGTCGGGGCGTCCGCATCCGTGGCCTCGCGAGGCCGGCCTGGTCGTGATCGCCGAGGGTGGTGCACCGCCGTGGGTCGCCGCGCTGCCCGCGCTTACGTAAGCGCTTCGATCAGAGCTTCATGATCGAGGCCGACTTGCCGGCCTTCTCGAGCTCGCCCTTCGCCGTGGTCGCCGCTTCCACCGAGCGGTAGGTGCCGGTGCGCACGCGGTAGAACGTGCCCTTGCCCTCGACCTCGGCCTGCGTGATCTGCGCGGTGAAACCCTGCGCCTTGACCGACGACAGGAACGTCTCCGCCTCGGCACGATCCTGGAACGACGAGAGCTGCAGCGTGTAGCGCGTCTTGCTCTCCTCGGGCTTCGCCTCGGCCTTCGCTTCGGCCTTCGCCTCCGGCTCGGCCTTCTTCTCGCTCTTCGGCTCACTCTTCTTCGCCTCGGGCTCGGCCTTCTTCTCGCCCTTCGGCTCACTCTTCTTCGCCTCGGGCTCGGCCTTCTTCTCGTTCTTCGGCTCGGTCTTCTTCGCCTCGGGCTCGGGCTTCACCACCGGGCCGGCCTTCGCCTCCTCGACCTTCGGCTTGTCGGCGGCCTTCTCGGCCGGCTTCTCGACGACCTTCGCGACCGCGGGCGCGGCAGCCGGCTTGTCGACGACCACCGGCTTCGCGGCGCGCGTCTTCTCGATGCCATCGATCGTCTTCTCGACCGGGTTCGGCGCGTCCTTGCCGGTCAGCGAGCCCTGGAACGACAGCCCACCATTTCCCTCGAGGCGATCGAGCGCGGCCAGCGGATCGGTCGCCGTGTGCGTGCGCGCGCGATCGACATGACCGCGGGCTTCGACGCGGCGCCCGACGAGGACACCGAGCACGAACACGATGCCGACCACGACGCTGCCGCCGAAGAACAGATAGAAGATCTGGCGGCCGTCGAGGCTCACCTCGACCTTGTCCTTGTACAGCTCGGGCTCGCGTGCGGGCATACCCCGAGCCTCGGTAACTACGGGCCGCGGGGCAACATTTTGCGCTGTGCGGGGACTACTCGAGGAGGTTGACCTGCCCGAGCGCCTGCGCCTCGAGCCGGAACACCTTGCCGCGCGTGGAGGGCTGCGCGACCGAGGTCGACAGGAAGTCGCCGGCATCGATCACCCAGAGGCTCTGCTGCGGTCCGCGCACGACCTTGATCGGGAACGAGGGCGCGATCGGGAGCAGGTAGGGAGCGAAGCCGCCGGTCTGCCGCCACGCGATCTGGTAGCCGCTGAACACGAGCGGAATCTTGCCGAACGTTCCGAGGCGGTCGCGGATGCAGGTCTGATCGCCCGGGTAGTACGGATCCACCATGGTCAACGTCGGGCCGCGCGTGTGCAGCCGGATCGCCGGAGCCGGGCGAGTGCGCGCGACCACGGCCGGATCGCCGACCGTGCAGCTGTTCGGGAGGTACGCCGGAACGTTCTCGGTGTGATCCACCGTGAGCGAGCACGGGTTCGCGTCGTAGGTGACGCCATCGGGGAGGAGGCCCGTGCGGGGATCCGCGGCGGGGTCACACGCCGGCGGCGTGAGCTTGATGCGACCGACATCGAACGGGCTCGCGGCCGGGTTCTTCGTGCACTTGCCCGTCGCGGTATCGAGGATGGTCGGGTGCACGTAGCCGGTGCGGGTGCCGATCACGGTGAACGCCTCGCCGGCGCGAAGCTCGAACCGCTGCGGCGCGTTCACGCACGCCTGCGCGGGAATCACGCCTTCCATGCAGACGTTGCCCTGGCAGACGTGACCGGTGGTGCAGTCGGAGGTCTGCGAGCAGGTCTCGACGCAGCGCTTGCCGGTCTGACCGGCTCCGTTGAGCGGCGCGCGATCGTTGTCGACGCGGCACGAGTACGCGTGGGAGTCGATGTTGTCGGCGACGCCGGGCTGCGTGGAGGTGGCGTTGCGCGCGGCGAGGTCCGCGAGCGACTTGCACTGCGTGTCATCGGTGCAGCCATCGACGGGCGTGGTCGGCAGGACGTGCTTGCGCGGCAACAGCGTCAGCTCGCCGCTCTCGGTGCGGTTGATCGTGTAGCGCCGCGTCGACGTCAGGTAGTCCTTGCACGCGTCGGCGAGGCGGTCGGCCTCGTCGACGAGCATGCAGGCACCGAGGCCGGCGATCTGGCTGTTCGGGTGAACGAAGCAGGTGTAGCCCAGCGGGCACTCGCCATCGCCGAGCGAAGGATCGCAGCCGCGCATCTGCAGGATGTCGTACTGCTCGACGCCAGCGTCGCAGAACGGCTTCGACGGATCCGACATGCGGAAGCCGCCGCCGTCGTTGAACAGCTGGCCGACGCGGATCGGCGGACCGTCCACGGCGGAGTCGCTCCGGTCGAGCGACAGCGAGCCCTCCCACGTCATCGTCCAGGTCTCCTCCCGGAGCGTCCGGAGGTCCGGGTACGCGAGATCGCGCACGGCATCGGGCGCCGCGAACGCGAGCTCGCTGACCGGCCTCGTGGAGTCGTCGCCGGTGCACAGCAGCTGGCGGATGTACGGCAGCTCCTGGACCTTCTCGGCGGCGATGAAGCCCGTGGGCACGTTGCGCGTGGGTGACCCGGTCGACCGCGGGCCGGCGAAGTTGCCCGACTGCGCGTCCGGATCGGGGCCGTTGGTGTCGCAGATCGGCTTCTCGGCGCCGTCCTTCTCGATGGTGGCGCGGAAGTCGCGGAACGGAAAGGCATCGCGGATCTGGTGCGCGATCGCGAGCGGCATCCACACGCGTAGCGGGAGGGCTGGATCCTCGAAGTCTCGGTAGTCGTCGTCGTCGGTGTTGAACACGAACGAGCCGCCGTTGGTCGCGGTGATCACGCCGAAGTAACCGACGAGCTTCGACGGCCCCGGCACCCGGGGGTCGTTCGAGATGTCGTCGGCGCGGAACGTCTCGACGGACAGCGGCAGCGCGTCGCCGGGGAGCTCGATGCCGGGGCCCTTTGCACCGGGGCGCCGGCGCGGGGTCGCCGGATCACCGACCTTGAAGCAGCTCAGCGCCGCGACCGAGGTCTCCTTCTCGATCATGCGCGGATCGACCTGCGCATCGCACTCGCGGTTGAGCGCGAGAACGTCGGCCACGCGAACCGTGTCGTCCGTGGCGACGGCGTAGACGAACTGGAACTGGCCACCACCGGCGATGTCGTCGTTGATCACGCCGCCGAAGCCGCCCATGCCGATCTGCGGCGACAGCGCGACGCTGGTGACGCCCAGGGTTCCGCTCGGATCCTCGAAGGCGATCTGGCGCAGCGACATCGGCAGCGAGTCCTGGCCGAGCTCGACGATCGTGATCGACTTCGAGTTCTCGGAGCCGATCACGAGCTTGCGCATGTCCGTCCTCGGATCGAGCTCGAGGTCGAGCGCGGTGGGACGGATGCCCGTGGTCAGGTTTCCACCGCCGCCGCACTCGGCGGGGCACGACACGTTGCCGTCGGTGACGGTCGGCGTGCCGCTCGCGTAGTCGATGCCAGCGACGATCTTGCCCGTCGAGGTGTCGACGGCCGCGACCAGGTGACAGCTCGGATACGCGATGTAGACCAGGCCCTGAGGCGTGGCCGTGCACGTCTTGCCGATCTCGCCGCCGGCGGGCTCGCCGACCATCGCGGCGGGCTTCGCGCGGACCACCTGGTTCGTGGCGTTGACCACGTCGATGCGGTTCACGCGCACGTCGGGATCGGTGTCGAGCGCCGTGGTGATATCGAGCGCCGACAGATCGCACGAGCCCGCGTTCGCGATGACCTCGTAGCAACCGACCTTGTCGGTCGCGATGGCGATCGGGTCCTCGCCGACGCTGATGCCGTTCTTGCCCGGCGTCAGCGGATCGGCGTCGAGCATCAGCACGTCGCCGCCGGCGAACGCCGACGACGGCTTGGTGCCGAACTGCGCGATCGCGACCGTGCCCGGCGCGGACTGCAGGATGAAGCCGAACCACGCCGAGCCGGCGATCGGTGCGCCGCCCATCTGGGTCAGATCTTCCTGTCCCGCCGGAACCGGGACCGGCGTGCCGGCCTCGTGCGGGCCCGAGCGGACGTTGCACGCGCCGACCGGCATCGCCGTCGTGCGGATCTCGTCGGTGATCGTCGCCGGGTTGCCGTTGGTCAGGCGAAGGCCGCCGTAGCACGCGAACGCGATATCGACCGGGCGATCCAGGTTGAGCTGGCTGACGCCGGTCGTGGTGGTGTCACCGCACGAGGCCGAGAGCACCGCGAGCGCGGCGACGAGGAAGCGAAGGTTGCGAATCACTGTACACGCGCCTTTCCGATCCGCAGGACCACACGGTTGTGGGTCCTCACGTTCGGCGTCGTGTCGACGACGGCGATGGTGTCCTCGAGGAAGTTCGTCACGAACAGCTTGTTCTTCGTCTTCGCCGCGGCGGCCGCGAACGGCCCGCGACCCACGAGCACGATATCCTCGACGGTGACGGTGCCGCGCGGATCGACGACGTAGACCTGGCCATCCTGGAAGCACGTCACATAGGCCCGCTCGGCATCACCGCTGCCGCTGATCGCGACGGTCGAGCCCTGGCGGCAGATGTCCGTGGCGCCGAGCGCCTTGTTGCGCGGGTATCCGGTCGCTCCGATCGAGGTGTCCCAGATCTGGATCGACGGCGGCCTGCGATTGACCATGTAGAGGCGAGAGCCATCGGGCGAGGCGGCCATGCCGCGCGTGTCGCTCGAGCCGCCGCTGTTCCCACCGACAGCGTCGAGGAAGAACCAGTTGCCGGGCAGCATGTACGGCGGCGCGTCGTTGAGCGGGCGGCCGACCGTGAAGGTCTGGATCCGATCCTCGCTGCGGCTGCCGACATAGATCGTGTCGCCGGCCGCGGTCGGCAGGCGGCCGACCACGCCGGTCGACCCGCGTAGGCCGGTCGACTGGTCGGCGGCGAAGATGCCGGTGAGCACGTCCGCGACCTGAACGCGGTCGCTGTTGCGCGGCGAATCGATCAGCGTGACCGCGCCGGTCGTCAGGTGCGTGACCATCGCGAACTCGCCGGCGCTGTCGGCGAACACGCCGAACGGCTCCTCGGGGATGCTCGGGAGGTCGGAGTTGTTCTGGACGTACGAGAGGCGGTGCGCGTCATCGCACAGCGCGTTCGCGTCGCCGTTCGGGTTGCACGACAGCCGCTCGGTGTTGCCATCCCAGTCGGCCCAGGCGATCGAGGGATCGCCGCGGGTCGGAACGATCAGGCGCAGGCTCTTGTTGCCGAGGTCCTGCACCGCGATGTCGGTCGCGAAGTTGCCGATGCGCACCCCGGCGTCACGGTTGATGAACAGGGACTCGTCGCAGATCAGCGTCTCGGTGTGATCCGTGTCCTGCTCGCACCCGTTCGGCACATCGGACGATGCGATCCACGCATCGATCGTGCTCTGGATCGCGTTGAGGTCGAACACCTCGATCGCGCCGGAGTTGTAGCTAAGGTCGGAGTTTGCGTTCGTGACGAACGCGACGGTCTCGTCGGGGGCGACGGCGATACCGGTCGGGAAGAACAGCTTGTCCTCCGGCGGCTTGACGTCGTCCGACGAGGCGGTACAGGCCGCGATCAGGACGCAGCCCAGGACAGGCACGAGCCTCATGGGTGAGCGCTTCGACCGGCCGGGAGGGGAGAGGGTTGCCTGCATCTTTGGTCTCACGGAAAGGACTTGCGTCACGACGGTCGCTCGCTGTTCAACGCGGCCTTGGCCGCCGCCACCCGGGCGATCGGCACCCGGAACGGGGAGCACGACACGTAGTCGAACCCGGCCCGGTGACAGAACTCCACCGAGCTGGGCTCGCCGCCGTGCTCGCCGCAGATGCCGACCTTGAGGTTCGGCTTGGTCGTCCGACCACCGCGAACGCCCAGCTCGATCAACGCGCCCACGCCCTCGGCATCGAGCGCGACGAACGGATCGACCGGCAACACGCCCGCATCGACATACGCGGGCAGGAACCGGCCGGCGTCATCTCGCGACAGCCCGAACGTGGTCTGCGTGAGGTCGTTCGTGCCGAACGAGAAGAAGTCTGCGTGCTCGGCGATCCGATCGGCGACCACGCACGCGCGCGGTAGCTCGATCATCGTTCCGATCGTGTACGGGATCGGCCGGCTGCCGAGCGCCTTGTCCATCGTGTGAGCCACGAGGACTCGTAGCCGGCGCAGCTCCTCGGACACCATGACCAGCGGGATCATGATCTCGGGATGGACCTTGACGCCCTCCGATGCGACCAGCGCGGCGGCCTCGCCGATCGCCTGCGTCTGGATCTCGTAGATCTCCGGGTACGTGATCCCGAGACGGCAGCCGCGGTGACCGAGCATCGGGTTCGTCTCGGTGAGGTCGGCGACCTTCGCCGCGATCACCGTGGCGGAGACGCCGATCTCGGCGGCGACCGCGTCGATGTCCTTCTGCGTGTGGGGGAGGAACTCGTGGAGCGGCGGATCGAGCAGGCGGATCGTCACCGGCAGGCCGTCCATCACGCGGAATAGCTCGGCGAAGTCGTCGCGCTGCATCGGCAGGATCTTCGCGAGCGCCGTGCGTCGCCCTGCCTCGTCGGCGGCGAGGATCATCTCGCGCACGGCGAGGATGCGCTCGGGCTGGAAGAACATGTGCTCGGTGCGGCACAGGCCGATGCCCTCGGCGCCGAAGCTGCGCGCGGTGCGCGCGTCGGTGGGCGTATCCGCGTTCGTGCGGACCTTCAGCGTGCGGAACTGATCGACCCACTCCATCAGCGTGCCGAGCTCGCTGCCGAGCTGCGCCGGAACGAGCGAGAGCGTTCCGAGGAACACCTCGCCGGTCGAGCCGTCGAGCGTGATCAGATCGCCCTCCTTGAGCTTCAGCTCTTTGGCCCCACCGCCGCCGACGAACATCGCCGTCTTCTTCGGCGCATCGACGCGGAGCGAGGTGCACGCGGTGACGCAGCACTTGCCCATGCCGCGCGCGACGACCGCCGAGTGGCTCGTCATGCCGCCGCGCGCCGTGAGAATGCCGACCGCGGCCTTCATGCCGTGGATGTCCTCGGGCGACGTGTCGGTGCGGACGAGGATCACGCGCTCGCCGCGGTTCGCCCACTCCTCCGCTGCGCTCGCCGTGAACACGACCTTGCCGATCGCGGCGCCCGGAGATGCGGGCAGGCCCTTGCCGACCGAGGCCGGGCGATTCTTCGGATCGATCGTGGGGTGCAGCACCTCGTCGAGCTTGCTCGCATCGATGCGGAGCACGGCCTCTTTCCGGGTCAGCTTGCCCTCGGCGACCAGGTCGACCGCGACCTTGACCATCGCCTTGCCCGTGCGCTTGCCGCCGCGGGTCTGGAGCATGAATAGCTGCCCCTTCTGGATCGTGAACTCGAGGTCCTGCATGTCGCGGAAGTGATCCTCGAGCAGCTTCGCGACCCGGATCAGCTCCGCGTGCGCCGCCTCGAGCCCGGGCTTCTTCGCGAGCTCGGAGATCGGCTCCGGCGTGCGGATGCCGGCGACCACGTCCTCGCCCTGCGCGTTGGTCAGGAACTCGCCGTACAGCTCGGCGGTGCCGGTCGCCGGGTTGCGCGTGAACGCCACGCCGGTCGCGCAGTCCTCGCCGCGGTTCCCGAACACCATCGCCTGCACGTTGACCGCGGTGCCCATCGCGGCGGAGATACCGTTGAGCTTGCGGTAGTAGTCCGCGCGCGGGTTGTTCCACGACTGGAACACGGCCCCGATCGCGCCCCAGAGCTGCGTCTTCACGTCCTCGGGGAACGCGGCGCCGGTCGCCTCGAGGACCTTCGCCTTGAACCGGGAGACCGCGTCGCGCAGCGCGTCCTCGGTCAGATCCTGATCGCGGTTCGCGCGGTGCGTGCGCTTGACCTCGTCGAGGATCTCGTCGAACGGTTCGGGATCGTGCTCGTTCGCCGCGGTCACGCCGAGCACGACCTCGCCGTACATCGCCACGAACCGGCGGTAGCAGTCCCACGCGAACCGCGGGTTGCCGCTCTCGGCGGCGAGCGCGGCGACGGTCGCGTCGTTGAGGCCGAGGTTCAGGATCGTGTCCATCATCCCGGGCATCGAGGCCGGGGCGCCGGAGCGCACGCTGACCAGCAGCGGGTGTGCCGGATCGCCGAACGTGGCCTTCGTCAGCTCCTCGATGCGCGCCATCGCGGCATCGACCTCGCCCGCAAGCTCGGCCGGATAGACCCCCGCGCCGTTCGTCATCACATGGCGACAGACCTCGGTGGTGATCGTGAAGCCGGGCGGCACCGGCAGCCCGAGCGACGCCATCTCGGCGAGGTTCGCGCCCTTGCCGCCGAGCAACGCCTTGTCCTTCGCGCGGCCCTCCGCGGAGCCGCCACCGAACTGCTTGAGGTGCTTCACGCGGCACCTGCCAGCAGGCGGAAGTCCGCGATCGACAGGTACGGCGCGATGAACCACTGGAGCAGCGCGAGCCGGTTATCGCGGAGCGCGGCATCCGGGTCCATGACCATGACACCGCCCTTGTCGAAGAACGCGGCGACGGTGGGGCGCAGCCGCTCGAGCGACTCGAACACGGCGGGATAGTCGCGCTGCGTGCGCGGATCCTTCTCGCGCGCCTGCGCATCGCCGACGGCGGCGTAGAGGTTCTTCTCGACGTCCGCCACGAACTTCGCCGGATCGACCGCGTCGGGGATGACGAGCTTCTTGCCGCGCGCGTCGTCGAGGATGTTCGAGACGCGCTTGAACACCTCGCGCGCCTCCTTGCTGATCTTCGCGCACGCCAGCGCGCGGGCGCGGGCATCGACCGGATCGCGGAACTCCTGGGCGAGCGCCGCATCGGCGTCCTGCGCGGGGATGCCGGCGTCGCCGGCATCGATAAATATTCCGCGCAGGCGAGCGCGGAAGAACTCCTCGATGGACTTCGGATCTTTCAAGATCACTCCGTTCTCGGCGAGCGCATCGCGCGTGGCGGCGAACAGCGGCGTCCACAGCGTGGACCAGTCCGGTCGCGCGAGAAGGATCTGCCAGATGCCGATCGCGGCGCGGCGGAGGCCAAACGGATCGGCGGAGCCGGTCGGCTCGAGGCCCACGGCGAAGCAGCCGACGATGGTGTCCATGCGATCCGCGAGCGCGATGATCGCGCCGGCCGGCGATGCGGGCAGCGCCGCGCCCTGCCCCTTCGGCCACCAGTGCTCGTCGATGGCGGTGGCGACCGCGGCCGGGAGCCCGAAGTCCTTCGCGTAGTGGCGGCCCATCACGCCCTGAAGCTCGGGAAACTCGCCAACGGCGAGCGAGGCGAGATCCGCCTTGCACACACGCGCCGCCTGCTTCACGAGCTCGACGTCTTCATGCGCGAACGTCGCGAGCGCGGCCGCGACCTTCTCGAGGCGCCGCACCTTGTGGCCGATCGTGCGCGCGGCCTCGCCGAGCTTGGCCTGGAACACCACGGCGTCGAGCTTGGTGTTCCACGCGTCGAACGACTTCTTGCGATCTTCGGCGACGAAGAACTTGCCGTCGGTGAGCCGCGACGCGAGCACCTTCTGGTTGCCCTTCGCGACGACCATCGGGTCCTTCACGATCGTCGCCATCATGGTGACGAAGCGGTTCGCGAGCGTGCCGTCGGCGTGCTCCATCGCGAAGTAGCGCTGGTGCGTGCGCATCGACGTCACGATGATCTCCTCGGGGATGCCGAGGAACGCGGGATCGAACTCGCCCGACACGCCGACCGGGTACTCGCCGAGGTGGATGACCTCGGCGACCAGGGCCTCGTCGGGACGGACGCGCATGCCGGTCGCGCCTTCGATGCGCGCGAGCTCGGCGCGCACGAGATCCTTGCGCGCACCCTGATCGACGACGACGTGCGCGGCGCGCAGCGCCTCGACGTATGCATCGGCCGATGCGATCTCGACCGGGCCCGGCGACAGGAAGCGATGACCGCGGCTCTGCCGGCCGGCCGTCTGCCCCGCCCACGCGAGCGGCACGACCTCGCCGCCGTGCACGGCGACCAGCCACTGCACCGGGCGCACGAACGTGGTCTCGCTCCAGCCCCAGCGCTGCGACTTCGGCCACGCGATCGACGCGGCGATCTCGGTCAGCATCGCGGGCAGCAGCGCGCGCGCGTCCTGCCCCACCACGTGGCGGAGCGCGACGACGTACTGGCCCTTCTTCCCCGCGACCTCGCGCTTGACCAGCGACTCGGGCGCGACGCCATTCTTCGCGGCGAAGCCCTGCCCCGCCTTGGTCAGCGTGCCATCGGGCGCGAACGCGGCGCCGATCGGCGGACCGACGACCTCCTCGTCGAGATCCGGCTGGCGATCCGCGAGTTGCTTGATGATCACCGCGAGCCGGCGCGGCGTACCGAGCGCGCGCACGCCCTTGTGCTCGAGCCGCGCGCCCGCGAGCTTGAGCTCGACGAACGCCGGCAGATCCACGAGCTGGCGCGCCAGCATCTTCGCGGGAATCTCCTCGCACCCGATCTCGAACAGCAGATCAGCTGGCATGGGCGATCTCCTCGGCGCGCGGCGCGATCGCGCGCGCGGCGGCGAGCGCACCGGCGTTGACGCCCGCCTCGGATGCGCCGTTGTACGCGTCGACGGCGGCCTGCTGCAGCTGCTTTGGCAGCAGCGGGAAGCCAAGGCGCGCGCGCGAGGCGACGTAGGTCTCGGCACACGCCTTCGCCATGCCGCGCACGCGGCCGATGAAGCGCTGGCGCTCGGTGACGCTGATCGCGCCGCGGGCGTCGAGGCAGTTGAACGCGTGCGAGGCCCGCATGCAGAACTCGTACGCGGGGAGCACGAGCGGCGCGGCCGCGTCGGCGACCTTGCGCGCGAGCAGGCGCTTGCACTCGCCCTCGTACGTATCGAACTCCTTGAACGAGATGTCGGCGACGAGCTCCTCGAACTGGTACGTCGAGTACTCGACCTCCCACGGATGACGGAGCTGCCCGTAGGTGACGTTCTTGTCCCACTGCAGGTCGTACATGTTGTCGACGTTCTGCAGGTACATCGCGAGGCGCTCGACGCCGTACGTGAGCTCCGCGGTCACCGGCATCAGGTCGATGCCGCCGGCCTGCTGGAAGTACGTGAACTGCGTGACCTCCATGCCATCGCACCAGACTTCCCAGCCGAGGCCCCACGCGCCGAGCGTGGGCGACTCCCAGTCATCCTCGACAAACCGGATGTCGTGCACCGCGGGATCGAGGCCGATCGCGCGCAACGAGTCGAGGTACATGTCCTGGACGCCGAGCGGGCTCGGCTTCAGGCCGACCTGGAACTGGTAGTACGCGCCGGCGCGGTTCGGGTTCTCGCCGTAGCGCCCATCGGAGGGGCGGCGGCAGAACTGCGCGAACGCCGCGTTCCACGGCTCTGGCCCCAGCACGCGGAGAAACGTGGCCGGGTGGAAGGTTCCCGCGCCCACCGACACATCCACGGGCTGTTCCACGACGCAGCCCCGCGTTGCCCAGAACGATTGCAGTGTGAAGATGAGATCTTGCAAGTACATGGCGCGTGCGCCGGGCACCCTACCGTCGGGTGGCGGGCCCGTCAAGCGACGCCCATGAGCTAAGTGCCTCAGATCTCTTGACGTTCTTGGTACCCGGCGCGTAGCGTCAGCGCATGGTTCGGGAGTGCCTCGTTGGACTCGTACTCGTCAGCGCCTCTCTCGTCAGCGCATCGGGTTGTTCGCTGGTCCTCGACTTCTCCAACAGCGCGATTCCGATCGATGCCCAGATCGACGCGCCGTACACGCAAGAGCAGTGCGACTACAAGGAGCCGAATGACTCCGTGGACACCGCTCAGGTCGTGACGGCCGCCGATACCGGAACGGCCGCGATCTGCTCGGGCGAAGCCGACGATCACGACTTCTACAAGTTCACGGTCCCCGCGGGGACGACGAAGGTGGCCGTGAAGATCACGTTCACGAACCGGCCGAGTGGTGACCTCGACCTCCGGCTCTCCGATTCGACCGGCGTGTCGATCGCCGCGTCGCGCGGGTTCGGAAACGAGGAGGCCATCACCTGCCCCGCCGCCTCCCCGTCGTGCCCGGCCCTCGCGCCCGGCGACTACATCTTCGAGGTGTTCCCGGCGATCTCCGGCGCGGTGAACTTCTACGACTTCCAGCTCACGCTCACGCCCTGAGCGTTGAAGCGCGACGCCGCCTCGGCGCGACCTAGGTCTTGTCGCGAGTTCCCCAGTCGCTCGAGTCGAGCGTGAACAGCGCGAGCGGAGTCATCAACGCGAACGTGATCGGCAGGACGATCGCGATCGGGGCGTACGAGAACATGCCCACGCGGTCGGCCTCCGGCAGGCGACGCACGCGCCAGCGATAGAACGCGCCGTAGACCACGAGCAACACGATGTGGATCGTGACCGCGCGCAGGAACCCGTGCGTCACGAGCAGGTGGAACGCGGCGATCGGGTAGATGACGATCAACAGCGCGAGCGAGAAGTACTGGACCGCGAGCAGCGGGTTGAGGCGCCACACATGACTGCAGGCGCCGGAGTAGTCGACGATCCGCGACCGGCGCCAGCGCAACTGCTGCGAGAAGAACCCGACGAGCGTGGTCGGGACGAACGTCCGGCAGCGCGCGGCGAGCGTGGCGACCGTGAGGTATCCCGCCTTCACGATCTGCCGGGTCAGGAACCGGTCCTCGCCGTACTTGATCGGCACGCCGAGGATCGAGCGACGCCCGAGGATCGGCGCGAGTTCGAGCAGCACGGTCCGCCGGTACGCGGTGAGACATCCCGAC
Organism: Haliangiales bacterium; assembly: GCA_038203335.1. Lineage (GTDB taxonomy): Bacteria > Myxococcota_A > Polyangia > Haliangiales > Haliangiaceae > JABFXX01. The sequence continues at coordinate 54,593 of JBBRED010000007.1, forward strand.
AGGCACATCACCCGGCGGAACCCGCACTCGAGGCCGCGCGAGATGTTGTACGCGTACCAGTATCGGACGACCTGCATCCGCGTCAGCCAGTTGTCGTGCTTGTTGCGAACATCGACCCAGCCTCCGACGGCGGCGATCCGCGGCGACGTGAAGCGCCGCACCAGCTCGCGGACCGCAGTGCGATCGATGATGACGTCCGAGTCGACGGACACGATGATCTCGCTGTCGGTGCGCCGCACGGCTTCGTTGATCGAGTAGCGCTTGCCACAGTTGCGCTCGTTGCGCAGCACGGTCAACCGCGGGTCGCCGCGAGCGACCTCGCACGCCACCTCGTAGCTGTCGTCCGTCGAGCAATCGTCGACGCACGTCACCCGCAGCTTGTGCCCCGGGTACTCGGACGCCAGGACGCTGTCGAGCGTCTCGCGGATCGCCTTCCCCTCGTTGTAGAGCGGGATGACGACGGTGACCGTCGGCTCGAAGTCGTCGACCGTTTCATCCCACTTGTTGCCGCGCACCACCCGGAGGACGAGGCCGCCGATGTACCGGTTGACGAAGACGATCGTCGCCAACGTCTGGACCACCACCCAGAACGCGCGCGCGGACGTCACCCGCTTAGCAGCTGCCGCCGCAGGCGAACAGGCTGATCCAGAACACGACGTGGAACCAGGTCATGGGCTTGCGCATCCGCAGAAGTATGATTCCAGCGGGCCGCACCGGTCAATCATGCAACCCCGACCTTCCGTGCTCCTCGTCGAGGAGGGCTGGCACTCGACGCTCCACGTCGCGCGCGCGCTCGAGGACGCCGGCTACGCGGTGACGGTTCTCACGGCAAACGGCACGACCGCGTCGTGCGTGCGCAGGACCGTGCGCTGGACGTCGGGCCCCACGCTCGCCTCCGCGAGCTTCGACGCTCACCTCGATCGCATGGCAGCGGGCTACGACCACGTCCTGCCGCTCACCGAGGACGCGATGCGACGCGTGTGGGCCATGCCCGTCGCGTGGAGCGATCGGATCTTTCCACGCACCGAGGCGTGGCAACGGGCGCTCGTCACCGACAAGCACGCGCTCGTCGACCACATGCGATCGCGCGGCATTCCGATCCCGCGTCACCGTCGGGTCGACGCCGCGTTCGATCTCGACTCCGCCGTGCGCGCGCTCGGGCTTCCGCTCGTCGTGAAGAGCTCCGCCGGTTCTGGCGGTCGGCTCGTCCGCATCGCCGACACGCGAGGCCAGCTCGCGGCCCTCCTCGACCGTGCACGCCTCCTCGGCGGCGAGTGGATCGTGCAGGAGTACGTGCCGAGCGCGACCTACCTGGTCGGCGGTGTGTTCCACGGCGGCGCGCCGGTTCGTCTCTACGCCGCCGAGAAGCTCGCGCAGGACCCGGCGCGCATCGGCGGTGCCGTTCACCTCCGTTCGACGCGCGCCCCCGCGCTGCTCGAGCTCGGAGCGCGCGTGATCCGCGAGCTGCGCTGGACCGGATTCGCGAGCGTCGACTTCGTGCGCAGCCGCGCAGGCGAGCATCTGCTGCTCGAGGTCAACCCTCGCCTGTGGGGCTCGCATGCCGGTGCGCTCGCGGCGGGCGTGGATCTGATGACGCCGTTCGTGCAGCTGCTCGCCGGTGAGCCCCCAGTCGTGGAGCTGGCGTTCGCCGACGCCGTGGAGAGCTGGATCTTTCCCCAGTACCTCGCGCACCGCAGCCTGCGCGCGCTGGTGCGCGGCCTGCGCGACCTCGGCTCCGACCAGGGTCGCGACTGGCGCGATCCGCGGTTCGCGCTGTACACGCTCCGCCGCGCGCACCGGATGCGCCAGCTCGCGCGGCGTCTGTGAGACCTCGGCTGGGCGCTAAAACACGTACGCGATCACGTACCCGACGCGCTCGGTGCTCCCGGGCTTCACCGTGACCTTCGTGCGAGCCACATCCGCGCCGAGCACCGGCTTCGTCGGCCACCCCGTCGTGATCGATCGCCGCTTGGCCGGCCGCAGCTTCTCCTCGATCCACACGTCACGCGGCTCTGCGCCGAGGTTCGAGACGGACACGGCAAACCGATCGGCGAGGTTCGCACCGTCGGCGCCGGTGACGCTGCGGTTGCGAATGCCGCGCAGCTGATCGTCGATCCAGAGCGGCAGGCGCGTGCCCGCGCGCGTGTCCTCGCGGCCCGCGGAGGGGACCTCGATCTCGCGCTGCGGCACGCCGGGCAGCTCGAGGTACGCGTGGGTCTGGCCCGGCGAGAGCGACGTGTCCTCGAGCTCGAGCCACACCCAGACGGCGTGGATGGAGTCGCGTCCCCACGCGGGA
>JBBRED010000008.1:0-55342 GCA_038203335.1 Haliangiales bacterium
CCCCAGGTGGGGACGGTTGTGACCAGCAGCTAACTCGTTGAATATACGAGTCCATGAAGTGCAACATCACGTGGTTGGGTGTAGGTACACCGCATCTCGGGATGGCTCCTCCCCTTGATCCGCGTTGGGGTTCGTTGTCACCCGCGCGCTGATGGACGCTATCTATAGATAGCGGAACGCCGTGGTCACGGATGCGGTGCGCGTTGTGCCTGCGCCTTGATCGCGCGCTGCAACTGCGTCGCGGTCTGCGTCGACCCGTCGTGACTCCAGCCCGGCGGCGCGAGCAGGTATCCCAACTTCGCGACGATCGTGGGCGCGCGCGCGACGTCGGAGCCGATCGCGGCGAATTCGTGAAAGCCGATGCGCAGCGGGTTGTACGTCTCGATGTCCTTGGTCAGGCCGAACACGACGTGCTCGTCCTCGCACGCGAACGTGCCGAACAGCCGATCCCAGATGATCAGGACGCCGGCGTGGTTCTTGTCGAGGTAGGCGACGTTCTTGCCGTGATGAACGCGGTGATGCGAGGGCGTGTTGAGGATCCACTCGAGGGGGCCGAGCTTGTCGATCGCCTCGGTATGCAGCCAGAATTGATAGAGCAGGCTCCATGCCTGCGCGGTCAGGATCATCCACACGGGGAAGCCGATCAGCGGAAGCGGAGCCCAGAAGATGGGGCCGGTGAACGGCGTCAGCAGCGGCTGGCGGAGTGCGGTCGAGAGGTTGTAGTGGCGGCTCGAGTGATGGTTGACGTGGCAGGCCCAGAACACGCGGACCTCGTGGTGCACCCGGTGGAACCAGTAGTACGAGTGGTCCTCGACGAAGAAGAGAATCAGCCACGCCCAGCCACCGGTGGCCTCGACGACGTCGACGAAGCGGTGCTGATAGAGCAGGGCGTAGAACGGAATCGAGAGCAGCTTCGCGCCGCCCGCGATGGCCACGTTCATCGCGCCCATCGACAGGCTCGCGAGCGTGTCCTTCGTGTAGTAGCCCCGGATGTCCTGCCGCTTCGTCCACCGTCGCGCCCACGCCAGCTCGACGAGCAGCAGGACGACGAACGCCGGGATGGAATACAGAACGAGGTTCGACACCGCAGCCCCTTCCGGACGCTAGCACGGCGCGCGAGACTGCCCGCCATGGCTCACGGTGGTGACCTCATCGCAGAAGTTCTCGCGCGTCACGGTGTAACGCACCTGTTCGCGCTGTGCGGCGGCCACATCTCGCCGATCCTGACTGGCGCGCAGAGCAAGGGCATCCGCGTCGTCGATGTTCGCGACGAGGCGAACGCCGTGTTCGCGGCGGATGCGGTCGCGCGCATGACCGGCAACATCGGCGTTGCCGCCGTGACCGCGGGCCCGGGCGTGACGAACATGGCCACCGCGCTGAAGAACGCGGAGATGGCGCAGACGCCGATGATCGTGTTCGGAGGGTCGACCGCGACCTTGCTCAAGGGACGCGGAGCGCTCCAGGACATCGATCAGCTCTCGATCATGAAGCCGATGACCAAGTGGGCGACGATGGTGAAGACCGTCCCCGCGCTGGCGCCGACTGTCGAGCGCGCGTGTCAGCTCGCGATGGAGGGCGTGCCCGGTCCGGTGTTCATCGAGGTGCCGGTCGATCTTCTCTATCCCGAGGAGATCGTGCGGCAGTGGTACGAGAAGGAGACGGGCGGCAAGGCGAAGGGCATCGGCGCGAAGGCGCTGCAGTTCTACGTGAAGGGGCACCTGTACCGGCAGTTCCACGCGCCGGCGTTCCCCGAGGTGCACCTGCCGCACCTGCCGCACCTGCGCGGCGACGGTCCGCTCGATCGCGCGGCGGCCGCGTTCAAGGCCGCGACCAAGCCGGTGATCGTCGTCGGTAGCCAGACCATGGTCGGCGTGAAGGATCCCGGTCGCCTCGCACGTGCCCTCGGCATGCTCGGCGCGCCCGTCTACCTCGCGGGCACCGCGCGCGGCCTGCTCGGGCGCACGCACGAGCTGCAGCTCCGCCACAACCGCGGTGCGGCGCTCAAGGAAGCCGACTGCGTGATCGTGTGCGGCTTCCCGTTCGACTTCCGGCTCGGCTACGGCCGCGGCATCAACAAGAAGGCCACGCTGATCGCGGCGAACCTCTCGTCGCACGAGCTCAAGAAGAACCGCCGTCCCGATATCGGGATCGAGATGCACGCCGGCGAGTTCCTGATCGCACTCGGTGATCGCGTCAGCTCCGCGGGAGACTCGTGGCGCGGCTGGGTCGAGCAGCTGCGCGCGAGCGATGCGAAGCGCGACTCCGAGATCGCGGCGAAGGCGCAGCCGGCGGGCGAGCTCGTGGATCCGCTGCATTTCTTCCTCCGCATGGAGGAGGCGATGGCGGATGACGCCGTGCTCGTCGTCGACGGCGGCGACTTCGTGGCGACCGCGAGCTACATCGTGCGACCGCGCGCTCCGCTCTCGTGGCTCGACCCCGGCGTGTTCGGCACGCTCGGCGTCGGCGGCGGCTACGCGCTCGGCGCCTCGCTCGTGCGGCCGGGCAAGGAGGTCTGGCTGATCTGGGGCGATGGCTCCTCGGCGTACTCGCTGTCGGAGTTCGACAGCTACGTGCGCCACGGCGTCGCGCCGATCGCGGTCATCGGCAACGACGCCTCGTGGGCGCAGATCGCGCGCGAGCAGGTCGAGATCCTGGGCACCACGCTCGGCTGCGATCTTCGCCGCACCGACTACCACAAGGTCGCCGAAGGCTACGGCGGCGTCGGCCTGATCCTGACCGACCCGAACCGGGTCGACGCGACCCTGGCCGAGGCGAAGGCCATCGCGAAGACCGGCCGTCCGGTGTGTATTAACGTGCACTTGCGCAAGACCGACTTCCGCAAGGGCTCCATCTCGATCTGACGGCTTGACGCGAACGAACTTGAAATCCATATTCAAGTTCGCCCGATGTACCGCCCGGTTGTCCTCGCTCTCGGCGCCCTGCTCGCGGCCTGCGGCATGGCGCCGCCAAAGGCGAGCCCGGCCGACGCGCAGCGCGCGAACGTTCAGCTCGCGGAGCTCCAGGACGGCCGGACGCTGATGGTCCGCAAGTGCGGTGGCTGTCACGCGCCGCCGCTGCCGAAGGATCACACCGCGTACGAGTGGCCGAGCAAGCTCGACGAGATGGCCGATCGCTCGAAGCTCCGGTCCGACGAGCGGCACCTGATCCAGCAGTACTTCGTCGTCATGTCGACGCGCTGAGCGCGCCCCGGCCGGCGACAATCCACGGCGGCGTTCCGCCGGAGGTTTCTAGCGGCGCAGGTCCGCAAGGAACGAGCTGGCCCACGCGGCGGCGGTGTCCTGCCACACGGTGGTGCGGAGCGCGGCGTGGTTCGCGACGCGATCCTCGAGTGACATGCGCAGCGCCTTGTCGAGATCCGTGGCGACGCCGTCGGCGTGATACGGGTTGGTCTGCACGGCGAGCGGCATGCGTTCGGCGGCGCCGCAGAACTTCGAGAGCACGAGGACCCCGGGGTTCTGCGGATCCTGCGCCGCGACGAACTCTTTCGCGACGAGGTTCATGCCGTCGCGCAGCGGCGTGACGAAGCCGACGGCGGCCTCGCGATAGAGGTGCGCGAGCGTGTTCTGGCTGTACGAGCGGTAGAGATAGCGAACGGGAACCCAGTCGGCCTCGCCGTACGCACCGTTGATCCGTCCCACGAGGGATTCGACGCGGCCGCGCAGCTCGGCGTACTCGGGCACCTCGGAGCGCGTGGGCACCGAGACCTGGACGCACGAGACCTTGCTGCGCCACTCGGGATAGCGCTCGAGGAGGTGAGCGAACGCCTCGAGCCGCTCGGGGATGCCCTTCGAGTAGTCGAGGCGATCGACGCCGAGGATCAGCTTGCGATCACCGAGCATGCGCTCGAGCGACCCGAGCTCCGCGCTGCGCTCCCCGAGCGCGGCCTCGGCGAACCGGTCCGGGTCGATGCCGACGGGATTCACGCGAACGCAGTCGCGCGCGCGCCGCTCGCCGTCGGGCCCGAGCAGGCCGCGGGCGGTGAGGAGGAAGTTGTCGGCCCAGCGCTGGCACTGGAGGCCAACGCGATCGAACTCGAGCAGGGCGCTCATCACCTCGGCGGCCCACGGCATGGTCTCGAACAGATCGAGCGGCGGGAACGGTACGTGGAGATAGAAGCCGAGGCGACCGCGATGCCCCGCGCGGCGCAGCTCGCGCGCCGTCAGCATCAGGTGGAAGTCCTGGACCCAGACATCGGCGGTGGTGCCGCCCGCCTCGAGGAGCATCGCCGCATAGGCGCGGTTCGCGTCGCAGTAGCACTGCCACTCGTCGTCGAGGTAGCGAACGCGGCCGACGAACGCGTGGAGCAAGGGCCACAGGCTCTGGTTGCAGAACCCGGCGTAGAACTTCTGGCGCCAGGTCGGTGGGTAATCGAACTGCGCGCGCGTGAACGAATCGCCGTCCTCGACGCGGAGCCGCAGCCCCGGATCGCGCTCGGCACCGCTCCAGCCGAGCCAGATGCCTCCGTTCTCCGAGAGCGCGGGCAGGAGCGCCGAGACCAGACCGCCGACCTCGGCCTTGCGATCCGCGCTCGCCACCGTGGGCAGTCGGTTCGAGGCGACGATCAGGCGAGGCGCGGCCGGCGGCCGCGGTGCGCGTGCGACCACGAGCTCGAGCGGCGCGGCCGCGGGCTGCCGCTGGCGCGCCTCGATCAACCACCGCAAGAAGCGATGCACTGCGGCGGGCGAGGGCAGGCGGAGCCCGGCCTGCGTGCGCCGCGGCGTCTCGGCGACGAGAATGCCGAGATCGTGCTCGCGCAAGCTGACGAACATGTCCTCGTCGGTCAGGTCATCGCCGATCGCGAGCACCATCGCGCCGCTCGGGCCGCGCGTGCGAAGCCAGGCGAGTGCGCTGCCCTTGTGCGCCGCGGTGTGCCGCACCTCCAGCGCTTCGACCTCGGGCAGCCGCTCGAGGCTTTGATGGATCTCGAGCCACTCGTCGACGAGCGTCTCCGCGGTGGTCGCGATCTCGTCGTGTTGCTCCGGCGCGACGCGGCGCCAGTGCAGGCACACCGAGCACGACTTGCGCTCCACGAGCGCACCGGGATGCCGGCGCGCGAGCGCGGAGAGCGCTCGCTCGACCTCGTCGAGCTCGGGCACGGGAGCGAGCGCCGCGGTCCAGCCGCCGTTCTCGTGGCGCCACACGCCGTGCTCGGCCGCGAACAGCAGCCCCGGAAACCGCGGCGGTAGTTCGTCCATGAGCGCGCGCGGGCGGCCACTGATGAGGCCGACGGTCACGCCGGGCAGGGCCACGAGCGCATCGAGCAGCGCCCCTGTATCGCCATCGACGCGTGCGTCCTGGGGCGTGGGCGCAAAGGGAATCAACGTCCCGTCGAGATCGAGCGCGATCACGAGGTGACCGACCGTGGCGAGCTGGGCCCAGTCCGCGTTCACCTCCACACCTTAGGCCCATCCACCGTCGCTGCGAAGCATGCGTATGGCCCACCTCGCGCTCGCCGAAAAAAACAACCGCGCTGCTTCCTGCCTGGCAGGCTCGCAGCGCGGTCGTGAGAAGGAATCGGCACTCCCAGGCAAGCCTCTCGACGTGACCTCGCCATCGTCAGTTGCTCTTCGTATCGTCTTGGGACGTCACGACCGAGGTAGAGCTGGTGAGGTTCCAGCGGTACTCTGTCCTGGTAGTGCCTGACAAGAGGTAGTGCGATCGGCGTGCCAGGGCTCTCAGTGGCGATCGCGCTGATCGGTCTCGGTCGGGATCGGGCTCGGCTCGAAGTCGTCCGCGAGATCATCGACGCTTACGAGCTCCTCGATGATCGCCTCGCGCTCGACGTACCACGCGAGCTGTGCCTCCACGCGCGCGACGAGTGTGCGGCGTGCGCAGAGCCAGTCGTCGCACCAGCGGATCAGACCGAACAGCATCTCCCGACGGGTGATCTCGCGGAGCAGCTTCACGACCTCGACGCCGTGGCGGAGATCGAGCAGTGCGGTGCGATAGGCGCGCTCGGGGTCGACCACGCGATCGACAACCAGGTGGCGAAGCGAGGAGAGCGTCGCGGAGATGCCGCCGCGGGGCACCTGCTCGCCGAGCTCGTGCCCCTCGAGGATGGTCGCGAACCGCTGCTGCATCGCGGTGGCGTGGTCGGCGACGTCCTGCAGGGCGTCGATCGGGGGCATGGGGCCGATGCGCTTGGCCTCGCGGGCGGGGTGCTCGAGCGCCTGCGCCTCCGAGCGCGTCGTCTCGCGGATCAGCTTCTGGAGCAGACGACGATTCTCGTCACCGGGCATGGTCGGGCACGAGTTGCACCGAACGTGCCGCAAGGTGTGACCGGGATGCGCGAGGTTCAGCGGGTCGAGCGTGCGCGGCCGCCCGGTCGTGCGCGGGGGCGCGCCACCGTCGCTGGCACGACGAGTGCGTGAGGTACGGGCATGAAGCTCTACTACGCACCCGGTGCCTGTTCGCTGGCGACGCACATCGCGCTCCGCGAGGCGGGGCGGAACTTCGATCTCGAGCGCGTGGATCTCGCGACGCACCGCACCGCGAGCGGTCGCGACTACGTCGAGATCAACCCCAAGGGGTATGTCCCGGCGCTGGAGCTCGACGGCGCGGGCAGCGAGCTACTCACCGAGGCGCAGGTGATCCTCCAGTACATCGCCGATCTCGCGCCGGAGCGCGCGCTGATCCCGGTGCCCGGAACGTTCGCGCGCTATCACGCGCAGGAGTGGCTCGCGTTCATCGCGACCGAGCTGCACAAGCAGTTCGGTCCCCTGTTCAACCCGAAGACGCCGCAGGTCACGAAGACGTTCCAGCGCGGCAAGATCGGCGACCGCATGCTCTACCTCGGTGACCTGCTCGGCACGCAGGGCTACTTGATGGGCGAGCACTTCACGGTCTGCGATGCGTACCTGTACGTGATGCTGCAGTGGTGCGGGAAGTTCGGAATCGACCTCACGCTGTGGCCGAACGTGGATGACTACGAGACCAAGCTCTCGGAGCGCCCCGCGATCATCGCCGCGATGACCGCCGAGGGTCTGCACGGGCGCCATCACTTCAAGAAGAGCGCGTAGGACCACAAGCCGACCAAAACGTGCGTGCGTCGCGGGATGCGGTCCGGCTGACGCCGAATGCCGTGCTGCGCGCGCTCGAAGGGTTGGAAACGCGGCGACAAGGTCATCCAGTCGTCGTGGAGCGGAAGAAGCTCCGCACCTGGGGTAGAACCGGTGCGTGCGGTCGCTCGTCCTCGCGGTGCTGCTCGTCGCGTGTAGCGGCACGTCCACGCCGTCGCGCGTGGCGCCGGCCGCGACGCAGACCGTGGCGAGCAACGTGCTGCGCGGCGACTACGCCGGCTCGCGCGCGTGCGAGGACTGCCACGCCGCTCAGTTCGCCTCGTGGGAGCACTCGCCGATGCGCAACATGACGCGCGACGCGGCGACGGCGGTGATCAAGGCGCCGTTCGACGGTGCGACCATCCAGATCGGCGCCGATACCTGCACGATGGAGATGCAGGGCGCCTCGCGCTACATGCGCGTGACCACGGAGAAGGGCATCGAGCGCTTCCGCGTGACGAAGGTCGTCGGCGGTCGGTATCGCGAGGACTTCGTCGGCGTCGACGAGAGCGGCATCGGCGTCGAGCGCGTGCTACCGGCGACCTACGTGTTCGCCACGCAGTCGTGGCGCTACAAGGGCTACTCGGTGATGGTCAAGGAGCGTCCCGGAATCTCGGTCCGCGCGGTGTGGGCGAACGACTGCATCAGTTGCCATAACACCCTGCCGCTGGCGACCATGCTCTACGACGAGCTCTACGGCCCCGGGCTGCCGAGCTACCAGGGCAAGCTCTCGGATCGCCTGCTGCCGAAGTCGCTGATCTGGAGCGCGGCGTCGCGCGATGACGCCGGGCTTGCGCGCGCGCTCACCGACGAGATCACGTTCCTCGGTGGGACGGCGGCTCCATCTTCGAAGCTGCGCGACGTGCTGCCGGCGGCCGCGACCGCGAGCGAGCAGTACCTCGACGGCAAGCACCTCGTGGAGCTCGGCGTCGGCTGCGAGGCGTGTCACAACGGCGCGAAGGCGCACGCCGCGGAGCCCGCGCTGCGGCCCACGTTCGCGGTGCAGAGCTCGCTACTCGGCATCTCGCCGCCGAAGGGCCAGGACGGCACGAAGGCGCAGTGGATCAACAAGACCTGCGCGAAGTGCCACACCGTGCTGTTCACGCGCTACCCGTGGACCTGGGAGGGCGGCGAGCGCGGGAAGAACCCGGGCGGCAGCACCACGAACTCCGGCGAGGGCCGCGACTTCCAGCTCGGCGGCTGCGCCTCGCAGATGGCGTGCACCACCTGCCACGATCCACACACCGAGGATCCACCGGCCACGCTCACCGCGCTCGCCACGCCCGCCGGCAACAAGGTGTGCGTGACCTGCCACGCGCAGTACACGACCGAGGCGGCCGTCGTGCAGCACTCGCACCACGCGGCGGGCAGCGCGGGCACCGCGTGCATCGGGTGTCACATGCCAAAGAAGAACATGGGCCTCGACTACGCGCTCATCCGCTATCACCGCATCGGCTCGCCGACCGACAAGAAGCGGGTCGAGGCGGATCGTCCACTCGAGTGCGCGCTGTGCCACGCCGACAAGAGCGTCGACTCGCTGGTCACCACGATGGAGACCTGGTGGAACAAGCGCTTCGATCGCGGCGCGCTCGCGAAGCTCTACGGCACCGACCTCGCGGTGAACGCGATCACCGCGACGGTGTTCCGCGGCAAGCCGCACGAGCAGGCGGTGGCGATCGCCACGCTCGGCGCGACCAGGGACCGCGCCGCGCTGCCGGCGCTCGCGCCGCACCTCGCGCATGCGTATCCGCTGGTGCGTTACTACACGGCGCGCGCGCTGCAGACGATCACGGGGCAGCGCGTGGAGCTCGATCTCGGCAAGTCATCGACCGAGCTGCGCGCGGCCGCGGTCGAGTGGCTCACAGCAGCGACAGCGCGCCCGTGATCGCGTCGACGTCCTCGATCCAGGCCGGGCCGACGGCGCAGCAGGTCTTCGTGGGCACGCCGTGGAACTCCGTCGCGCCCGCATCGGTGATCAGCGCCACTGGTACGCCCGCGGCCTGCGCGCGAGCGACCACGTCGTCGAGTGCGGCCTCGGAGTCCACCGACACGCACACCTTCGTGAACCGACCGGTCAGCCACGCGGCCATCGGCTCGGTCATCGTGATCGAGTAGGTCTCGCGCGCGGCATCGGCGCTGCCCGCGAGGAGGATCACACGCAGCGATGCGTGCGCTCCCTGCGCGATCATCTTGCCCTTGCGCATGTTGAGATCCTTGCGCATCACGATCACCTGCTTCGCGGTCCGCTCCATGGCTTCGACAGCATGGAGGGAGTCCGCCCGAACTGCCGCGCGAACGCCTGCGAAAACGCGGACACGCTCGCGTAGCCGACCTCGAGGGCGGCGTCGGTGACGCTGCTGCCGCCCTGCAGGAGGTGCAGCGCATGGAACAGCCGCACGCGCCGCCGCCACTCGCCGACGGAGAGGCCGGTCTCCACGAGGAAGCAGCGCTCGAGCGTGCGCAGGCTGGCGCCGGCCTTGCGCGCGAGCGCGGCGATCGGCTGCTCGCTGCCGGGCATGCGCGTGACGAGCTCCGCGAACCGGCGCGCGCGTGGATCGCGCGGGGAGGGCAGATCGAGCGGAACGTCCTCGGCGCCGCCGAGCAGATCGAACAGCACGCCGGCGAGCCGCGCCTGCGCCGGGATGGTCCGGTCGAGCGCGCCGAGCTTCGTGATGTGCACGATCAGCTCGCGGAGGAGCGGAGATACCGCGATCGTGCGCACGCGCTGATCGCTCGCGTGCACCGCGGCGGCGACGAACAACGAGCGCATCGAGATCGGAGCGCGCATCACGAGCGAGTGCTGCGTGCCGGCGGGGATCCACACCGCGCGATCGGCCGGGACGAGGCGCCGCGTGTCGCCCGTGATCACCTCGAGGTGCCCGCGCAGCGCGAACGTGAGCTGGTGCCACGTGGCGTCGTTTCTGTGCTGCGTCGTGTCGTGGAGGAACGTCACGGGGAACGTGCGGACCACGACCGGACCATCGGGAAGGCGATGACGTGTTTTCGCCAATCATTGGCAGTCTAACGCAAGCACGCCACCGCCATCCTGCGTAGGTTGGCGGCATGTCGAACGCCCTCGCTCACTTCGCCATCAACGCCGATAACGTCGACCGCGCCCGCGCCTTCTACGAGCGCGTGTTCGGGTGGACGTTCGCCGCCTGGGGGCCGCCGGGCTTCTATCAGATCCAGGGCTGCGGCCAGGTCATGGGCGCGCTCCAGGGACGGCGTGCGCTGAACCCGGCCGTGAAGACGATCGGCTTCGAGTGCACGATCGGCGTTCCGTCGATCGATGCCGTCGAGGCGTCGGTGCTGGCGGGCGGCGGCAAGGTCGTGCTCGCTCGCTCCGTGATCGTCGGCGTGGGGACGTTGATGTTCTTCGAGGACCCGGAAGGCAATGTTTTCGGGGCGATGCAGTACGACGATCACGCCGAATAGCGACGTGTTATACCCAGGACAAGGTAGCCACGTTGCACGTAGCCGGATTCTCCGGCGCGTGACTTCCAGACGGCATACCGGTTTCTGAAAGGTAGGACGGAATGCAGACGACTCCTCGTCGCGTCACCATCCAGTCACTGCGGCAGATGAAAGAGAAGGGCGAGCGGATCGCCATGCTCACTGCCTACGATGCAACGTTCGCGCGCCTCCTCGACGAGGCCGGAGCCGACGTGCTCCTGGTGGGCGATTCCATGGGCATGGTCATCCAGGGTCACGACACGACCCTGCCGGTCACGCTCGAGGAGATCGCCTATCACTGCCGCGCCGTCGGGCGTGGAGCTCGGCGCGCTCACGTCGTCGGCGACATGCCGTTCATGTCGTATCAGGCATCGATCGAGCAGGCGATGACCAACGCCGGCATGCTGATGAAGGAAGGCGGCTGTCACTCGGTGAAGCTCGAGGGCGGCGCGATTCACGCCGAGCTCGTTCGTCGCCTGGTCTCGGCCGGCATCCCGGTGATGGGCCACATCGGCCTGACGCCGCAGAGCTACCACCAGCTCGGTGGCTTCAAGGTCCAGGGCCGCGACGCCGGTGGTCGCGAGCGCCTGCTCGCCGATGCCCTCGCGCTGGAGGAAGCGGGCTGCTACTCGATCGTCCTCGAGGCGATTCCGGCCGATATCGCGCGCGACATCACCGCCGCGCTGTCGATTCCCACGATCGGCATCGGTGCCGGCACGGGGTGCGACGGCCAGGTGCTGGTCAGCTACGACGCACTCGGCATGGACGAGACGTTCAAGCCGCGCTTCGTGCGTCGCTACGCCATGCTCGGGCAGACCATCAAGGACGCGATCGCGCACTACGTCGCCGACGTGCGGACGGGTGCGTTCCCGTCGGATGCCGAGTCGTTCTCGGTGAGCGAGAACAAGGCCACGCCCACGGCGATGGACCCGCTGTACTCGTCCGCCGGGAACAAGAAGTAGCCCGTCGCAGATCGGTCGGCCACGACAACATCTCGACCAGGCGTGGGCGGGTGGATCGTGCTGACCAAGCGAGCGGGACCAGAGTCACACTGCATGAGCCAGCAGCTGCCGGATCAGGTGGTTGGCCAGGTCAGGGTCACGGGGCACGAGTCGGTGGCGATGCCACATGGCGCCGAAGCGACGATGGGCGACATGGACTTCTGACCACCGACGCCCGGCTGGGGCTACTCTCGCGGGATGCGTACGATCCTGGTCCTTACACTGGCTACCCTCATCGCGTGCAAGGGCGACAACAAGAGCGCGTTGACTCCCGACGCGGGCGAGATGTCGAGCACCGCGAAGTGCGGCAACGCTGTCATCGAGGAGGGCGAGGACTGCGACGACGGCAACCTCGTGCTCGATGGCATCTGCGATTCGGGATGTCACTTCACGTGCGGCAACGGCACGTTCGACGACTCGGTCGGTGAGACCTGCGATACCGCGATCACCGGAGGCACGGCGGGGATGTGCCCCACCGCGTGCGACGACAACGACGCTTGCACGTCCGACGTGCTGTCCGGATCGGAGTGCACGACGATGTGCCTGTCCTCGGTCATCACCGCCGCGCAGGATGGCGATGGCTGCTGCCCCGCCGGCGCGAACGCCAACTCGGACAACGACTGCACGGCCATGTGCGGCAACGGCGTCCTCGAGACCGGCGAGCTGTGCGACACGGGAATCACCGCCGGCGCCGGTGCGTGCCCGATGGTGTGCAACGACGGACAGAGCTGCACCACAGATACGCTCATCAGCGCCAGCAGCTGTCAGGCGCACTGCACGGCGACTCCGATCACCACGGCGGTCAACGGCGATGGCTGCTGCCCGACCGGGGCGACCTCCGCCACCGATAACGATTGCTCGCCGGTGTGTGGCAACGGCGTCGTCGATGCGGGCGAGACCTGCGATACCGCGATCACGACGGGCGCCGCCGGTCGCTGCCCCACCACGTGCAGCGACGGGGTGGCGTGCACGAGCGACGTGCTGACCAACGCCGGCACCTGCACGGCGGCCTGCACGTTCCCCGCGATCACGCAGCCCGCGAACAACGATGGCTGCTGCCCTGCCGGCGCAAACGCGAACAACGACAACAACTGCTCGCCGATGTGCGGCAATGGCGTCAGGGAAGGCACCGAGCAGTGCGACGACGGCAACCAGAACAACACGGATACGTGTCGCAACAACTGCACGAGCACGATCGTGCCCACCGCGTTCCGGTTCAACACGCTCGCGCTGCGCGATCCTCACGCGTTCGCCAACGTCTTCGGCTGCAACGACATCACCGATAGCTTCTTCGGCAATGCGGTGAACCAGCAGTTCGCGAACAACCTCTCGATGGACGCCGATAACGACGGCGACCTGGATCTGTCTCCGACGCTCGTGTTCCGTCCGCTGACCCAGGGCGGCGTGGCGACCTCGCCGCTCGAGATCCACTTCGCGAGCTGCACGCCGCCGGCGAACATGACGATGTGCAGCCCCGGCATGGATCCGCCCATCATGTTGACCGCGACGAACCAGTCGTCAGGCACGTGCCTCAGCGTGCTCCCGAACACCACGCACCCGTACACGCCCGCGATCACGCAGAGCTCGTCGCCGTGCTTCGTGTCGACGCAGACCACCGTCACCGTCGCGCTCGGCGGCGTGAACATCGTGCTGCACGACGCGAAGATCGCGGCGACCTACGTCGGCAACCCGGCGAGCCAGGTGACCAACGGCCTGCTCCGCGGCTTTGTCACCGAGGCGGATGCCAATGCGACGATCTTCCCGTCGAACCTGCAGGTCGTCGGCGGCAAGCCGTTCAGCTCGATCCTCCCCGGTGGCGCCGGCAACTGCCGGCCCGCCAACCAGAGCGACAAGGACGTCAACAACGGTGTCAGCGGCTGGTGGTTCTACTTGAACTTCACGGCGCCGCGGACGACCTGGTCCGATAACTGATGTTCAAGCTCTACTACGCGGCGGGGGGGTGCTCGATCTCCCCGCACATCGCGCTCCGCGAGGTCGGAGCGTCGTTCGAGCTTCACACGGTGAATCTGCGGTCCAAGACCCTCGAGGACGGCAGCGCGTTCGCCGCGGTCAACCCGAAGAGCCAGATCCCCGCGCTCGTCCTCGACGATGGCCAGCTCCTCACCGAGGGCTCGGCGATCATGCAGTACATCGCGGACCTCAACCCCGAGAGCCATCTCGCACCGCCGCCCGGTTCGTTCGAGCGGGTCCGTCTCCAGGAGTGGCTCAACTTCATCGCGAGCGAGCTGCACAAGGGCATCGCCCCGCTGATCAAGAAGGAAGTCCCCGACGACTACCAGAAGGTCGTCACCGAGCGCGTCACCGGCAAGCTCGCGTTCGTGGCCGCGCACCTCGCCGAGCACAAGTTCGTGATGGGCGAGCAGTTCACCGTGATCGACGGCTATCTGTTCTACATCCTGCGCAGCTGGCAGCGCGTGCTCGGTCACGATCTCCCACCGGCGCTCGCCGCGTACTACGCCACGCTCGTCGCACGGCCCTCGGTGAAGGCCGCGCTGCTCGCCGAAGGCCTGCAGCCCTGACCGGTCAGAGGCCGGTGCCGGTGAGCGCGGCGGTGTGCGTGCCGCCCGGGGTGGACGTCAGCGACAGCGTCGCGGACTTGGCACCGGTGGTCGTCGGTGAGAACACCACGTCGATCGTGCACATCCCGGCGGCCGGAACGTCGACGCCGGTGCAGGTGTCCGAGAGGCTGAACCCGAACTGCGTGGGATCCGCGCCCGTGATCGAGCGCGCGAGCACGCCGGTGCTGACGGTTCCGGTGTTGAACAGCGTGAACGTCTCGGTCGTGCTGGTCGCGCCGACGGCCGTCGCGGTGAACGCGTAGCTGATCGGGCTGATCGAGATCGGGTCCGGCGCGGCGCCGATGCCCTGGACGACTCCATCGACGAGGATCGTGGAGCCCACCATCACGCGCACGAGCGCATTGCGCGCGCCGATCACGCCGGGCTTGAACGCCACATCGATCGTGCACACCTGCGCCGGCAGGAGGGTCACCCCGCTGCAGGCGTTCGCACCGAACACGAAGTCGGTGGGGTGGTTGCCGGCGACCGAGGTGACGAGCGGCCCCACGGAGTTGGCCGCGACGTTGGTGATCATCAGCGTGGTGAACGCCGTGGTGGTGCCGGTGACCGCCGAGCCGAAGTCCGCCGGGACGGTGGCGATGGTGAGTGCCAGCGCGGTCCCCGTGATGGCGCTCGAGAGGGTGGGCACTCCCCCGGTCGGCGAGCTGACGCCGATCGTGGCGGACTTCGCGCCCACGGTGTTCGGTGCGAACGCCAGCACGAACGAGCACGTGCTCATCGGCCCCAGCGCCGCGGTGCTGCACGTGTCGCTCGTGAGGGTGAACTCCGTCGGATCGGAGCCGACCTTCGCGACCACGAGCGCCGGCGTGGCGAGCGTGCCCGGGTTGCGGACGGTGATCGTCTGGATCGCGCTCGTGAATCCGACCCCGAGGGTTCCGAACGGCGTGGGAGACGTGACGAACGCCAGGGCCGGCGGGATGTCGCTGCGGCCGTGGATCATGCTGAACAGATCGCCGCCGCCGCCGCCGGTGACGCGCAGCGAGGCGCTCTTCTCGCCCGAGGCGACCACGGGCGAGAACGTCACGGTCAGCGTGCAGCTCGCGAACGCGGCGAGCGCCATGCCGGTGCAGCCATCGTTCGCGATGTGAAACTCCGCGGCGTCGGTGCCGGTGATCGAGGCCGCGAGCTGTTGCGTGGGTGCCTTCGCCGTCACCGTGAACGTCGTGGCCACCGACGACGTGGCGACTGCGATCGTTCCGAAATCGCTGACCTCGGGCGTCAGGCTCGGCGAACCGAGCGGCGCGTCGGGTGCGTCGGGTGCGTCGATCGACTCGATCGACGCGTCGGCGCTGCCGAGCGCGGTCTCGAACCCGCATGCGGATGAGGTGGCGAGCAGTGTTGCGAGGATCACTCTCATGGACGCCGCGAGCGAGGCGCCCCACGTGGCCAGCGCCAACGAATGTCCCCCCCACACACCACGCATCGCACCGTCGTTGTATCACAGCCCGCATGAGCCTGGCCTTGACTCTCGTGTGCCCCGGGTGTCGCACGCGAACGGGCGAGCGGCTCGACGTGCGGACGCTCGAGCCGAGCGGTGACGAGCTGGTCTGCGCGTGCGGCCTCCGCTATCCGATCGTCGACGGCGTTCCGATCGTGCTCCCCGACCCCACGGCGCCGTTCGTCGAGACCGAATTCGATCCCACGGCGCAGGGACTCCTCGTCGCCGACGAGCCCGACGACGCACCGTACTCGCGCCTGCTCGAGCATCTCTCGACGTATCTCGATGCGCACTGGGGCGATCGCGCGACGCCGGTGGATCCCACGGCGTATGCGATGGCGCCGATCGCCGAGCGACTTGCCCGGCTGCCGCACGTGGAGGCGGCGGTCGAGCTCGGCTGCAGCACCGGGCGGATCGTCGCCGAGCTCGCGCAGCGCGCGGACCTGGTGCTCGGACTCGAGCTCGCGCTCGGCTCGCTGCGCCGCGCGCGCAGGATCCTCGATGGCGAGGACTTCGCGTTCGCGCGCCGCATGATCGGTCGGAACTACGCGAGCGTCACCATCGCGCCCGGCGATCGCATCCCGGATCGTTCGCGATACCGGCTGGTCTGCGGCGATGCGCTGGATCCGCCGCTGATCCCCGAGGTCTACGACCGCGTGGTCGCGCTGAATCTGATCGATTCGGTCGCCCATCCCCGCCAGCTCCTCGCCGTGATCGCCGGCCTGTGCAAACCGGGCGGTGAGGTGATCCTTGCATCGCCGTTCGCGTGGGCGAGCCACGTGATGCACGAGCACGAGCGGTTCGGCGGGCTCGATCCGGTGACCGAACTGAAGGCGCTGCTCGGACCACGGTTCGCCGTGGTGGAGGAGGCCGAGGTGCCATGGACGATGCGCCGCGACGCCCGATCGACGGTGAGCTACCGGACCTACTGGCTGAGGGCGCGAAAAGGCTGAGGATTCCGGGGAGGAAACCGGGGGCGGCTCCGTAGTAGGCTGTAAGGACCGCCATGCCGCCTCAAGGACGAGTGATGGACAAGTCGCAGATCACCGCCTGCGTCCACGGCTGCCCGATCTGTCCTCACCCCGCGATCGGCCCCGCCATCATCGGCTCTCCGGACGTGATGACGAACAGCATGCCGTCGCTGCGCGTCGGCGACAAAGGCATGCACGCCGTCTGCTGCAACAAGAACACGTGGGAAGCCACGAAGGGCAGCGGCACGGTGTTCATCAACAGCAAGGCGGCGCATCGCCTCGGTGATGATGACCAGCACTGCGGCGGCATGGGCAAGCTGGTCGAGGGTTCCTCGAACGTCGTCGTCGGCGGCTAGCGCGCGCCGGCAGCCGGCACGCCCATCCGCGTCGAAGGCACTCCCGCGCGGCGCAGCTGGATGTCCATCGTGCGCTCGGCCTTCTGCGCGAGCGCCTCGCGGATCCGCGCCACGCGATGCGGCGGGTGGCGGAAGAAGTTTCGGTCGAGCGCCGGGTCGTCGCCGTAGGCGCGCACGATCTCGGCCTCGTCCCAGCTCGTGGGGAACGGCACGTAGTCGAGCGGTGCCTCGGTGAGCCACCAGCTCGTGAAGCCGAACCGCTCGTGGTTCTGCTCGTAGATCTCGGTGCCGGGGTACGGCACGACCACGCCGCGCGCGTTGAAGCCGCCGGCGACGGGAGCCGCGCGGTCCATGAACGCGATCGTCGCGTCGAGCTCCGCGTCGGTCTCGTCGGGCCAACCGAACATCAGATTGACGATCGTGTGAACGCCGAGGTCGGCGGCCCAGCGCAGCACGTCGAGCACGCGCTCCACGGTCACGCCCTTGCCGATGCGCAACAGCATGTCCGGATCGGCGCTCTCCATGCCGATGTCGATGCCGCCGCAGCCCGCGCGCTGCATATCGGCGATGACCTCGCGATCGAGGTGCGCAGGATGCGCGGTGCAGGTCCAGTGAACGCCCGGCGCGTGGGTGGTGATCGCGGCGCATAGCTCCGCGACGCGGCGCTTGCCGACGGCAAACGAGTCGTCAAAGAACGAGAAGCCGCCGAGGCCGTACTCGTCGCGCAGCGTCGCGATCTCCGTGGCGACCGAGGACGCGCTGCGATAACGAAACTTGCGACCGGTGACGTCGTTCGAGCAGAACGTGCACGCCTGCGGGCAACCCCGACTCGACAGGATCCCGACGGGCGGAAACGCGCGGCCCGGAATCGGCGCCGTGCCGTACCAGCTCGGGTCGAAGAGATCGAGGGCCGAGAGCGGAGCGGCGAGGCGATCGAGATCGGTGACGAACGCGCGCTGCGGGTTCTGCCGCACGAGACCGTGACAGGTCCACGTCAAGCCCGCGACCGAGGCGGCCGTGCGCTTGCCATCGAACACGTCGGCGAGCTCGACGAGCGCGTCCTCGCCTTCACCGCGGATCACCCAGCGAAAGCCATGTGCGAGCGGCTCGGTGGGGACGATCGTCGCGTGCGGTCCGCCGGCGACGAGCACGAACTGCGACGCGAGGTCGGCCGCCAGCGCGTAGGCCGGCTGCACGTGCAACGTCTTCAGGTGAATGCCGACGAAGTCGGGCGCGAACGCGGCGATGCGCGCGGTGATCTCCGCGTGCGAGCGGGGTGCGAACGGAGCGGAGGCATCGTGCAGTGCGACCTCGTGCCCGCCCGCGCGCAGCGCCGCTGCCAGATGGCAGAACGAGAGCAGCGGTGATCGCACCGGCTCGGGCGAGGGTGGATTGACGAGGAAGACCTTGGCCACGTGATCCCAGTCTACGTGAGGGTGAGCCGCAGCCGGTGGACAACCTTGTCCGCGACGGCGATGTTGAGATAGCGGTCGTAGCGGTAGAGCCAGGGTTCGCGCTCGACGATCGCCACCGATCCGGGCTCCTGGAGCACGACCCAGCTCTCGTAGCCGTCGGTATAGACCAGCTCCGCACCGGCGGTGGCCGCGGCCGACAGGTCCAGGGTGACCTCGACGTGCGGCGTCGCCAGCCGATCCTTGGCATCGCCCTTCATCAGCATGAAGTCGCGATGGCGAAGGCGCTGCCAGCGCGCACGTGCGAGGGCGAGCGGCCGCTCGACGACCTGCTCGGCGAGCGCGCGGAGCTCGTCGAACACCGAGGGGATGACGAGGTCGGCGTTGATCTCGTAGTGCCCGCGATCGGGCTCGTCGAACATCGTGAACGGCACCGCGTCGACATCGGCGCGCAGCTTCGCCGTCGCGTTCGCGGAGAGAACGTCGGGCACCGCGAGGTAGTGGCACTTGCTCGCGCGGAACGCGGTGCGCAGATCCTCGACGCTCATCCGAGGAACCATCCGGTGAGCGACACGCGCGTGCCGGCCAGCACCTCGCGGACTTGATGCAGCGAGGCATTGGTGACATCGAACAGCACGATGCGGTTGTCGCGCGGTGGGATCCGTTGCGCCGGCGTGGCGTGGACGACCTCGGTGCCGGCCATCTCGCACGTGAACAGCTCGAGCTCGCCGCCCTCGCAGCCCTGCGTGTACAGGTAGAACGCGTACGCGACGAGCCGGCCCACCTCGGCGCGCGAGTCCGCGTGCGGCAGTAGATACGAGCCCGGTACGTAGACGTAGCTGCGCATGTCCACGGAGGCGACGGGGCGGCCGCTGATCGCGCGTACCGCGTCGAGCACGTCGGGTGATCCGAGCGCCGCCTGGAACGCCTGCAACGTCGGATGCGCGACCTCGGGGTTCGAGGCCATGAAGTCGTAGATCTCGCCGCGATTCGGCCAGTGTGCTTCCTGGCTGATCGCCTGGAGCAGCGCGACCTGGGTCTCCGGCGCGACGAGATCGTCGATGAAGACGTGCGGAAACGGCTGCGCCTCCGCCCACGAGCGGGACAGGTCGTCGAGCTTCCAGCTCGCGACGGGAATCACGTCGCGAGGTGGCCGGGGACGGCGAGGTTATCGCCGGCCACGACCGGACCCACGGGCACGTAGGGCGGGGCGAACGTGGGAATCGGACCCTTGCCGAGCACGCCGATGACTTGCTGCGCCGGGAGCCACGTGGCGAACGCCACCGAGACTACGGTCGCGATCGCATCGAACAGCGCCTTGTGCTGCTTGTCGGGATCCTTGTCCTTGAGCCCGCCGTCGAGCGCCTCGACCATGGCGTCGCGCATGCCCATCGGCGCGATCATCGAGGTCATCATCGCCGACACACACGCCGCGAGCGGCGTGGGAATGTTCGGCGTGGGCGGCGCCATCGGTCCCGGGAACGCGGCGAACGCCGGGTACCACGGCAAGCCGGGCACCGTGACCTTGTCCTGCCACTCCTTGAACTTCTTGGAGACGCCCTTCGCGATCGCATCGCGGTACTTCGCCTTCGATCCGGTCCACGCCATGATCTTCGGGAACTTCAAGATCAGGCCCTCGAGCTCCGGCCCATCGAGGCACCCCGGCGCGCCGATCGCGCTGACGGCCATGATCTTGAGGTCCTTGAACTTCGCCTGCAGCTTCCACATGTTGTGGCCAAAGCCGACGGCGTCGATCATGTCGTCGTGCATGCTCTTGAAGGCACTACCGACCTGGTCGCACGAGTCGACGTAGTACTTGTTCCCGGTCTCCGCGGGCATGAACCACGGCGGCATGAGCTGCGGAACGGCGCTGAGCTCGGAGCTCTTGAATGCCTTCTTGTAGTGGTCCTGCGCATCCTTGCCCGACGGGGGCTGGAACTTGTGCGGCAGCTTCAGCCCGTAGGAGGCGAACACCACCGCACCGGGAGGCTTGAGGAACGACAGGGGGGGCATGCTTTAGGATTCTCCGCCAACCTGATACGGAACGTAAAGCCGCGATGTTCCCCGTGTGATCGCAGCTAGATCACGGCCGATTTGTCCTCGTGTGTTAGCCTGTTAGCCATCATGTCGGGATCACCGAAGGAGAAGCTCGGGACCCAGGCGGTCGAGGAGACCGTCGAAGACGGCGAGCGCGAGGTCTACCTGCGCGACGGCCGGAAGCTGGTCCTTAGCGAGCAGAACAGCGAGCAGCTGGTCGAGGTCCGCAACGAATCGGGCATGCTCGAGGTGCGGATCCGGCTGACCGCCGAGGGCCCGGTGCTCCAGATGGAGAGCGCGCGGCTGCAGCTCAAGGCGACCGAGCAGGTGACGATCGAGTCTGCGAAGGTCGAGATCAAGGGCACCGAGCAACTCGACCTCAGCGGTCGCAAGATCCAGGTCAGCAGCGAAGAGGATCTCGAGGTCGAAGCGACGGGCGAGATCCGGATGGTCGGCAAGATGATCTATCTGAACTAGCCCGTGGGCGTGTTCGAGATCGGAGCCGCCGAGGAGCTGTTTCGCGCGTGCGCGATCGCGGCGGCGTACGACCTCGGCGTGATCGCGGTGCTCGCGACGCCGCGTACGTTCGAGGAGATCCTCGTCGCGGCTGGAATCGACCGCGGCGCGCACCGGATGCGCGCGTTGATCGCCTCGCTCGTGCATGCCGGAGTGCTCGCGCAGGACGGTGATCGGTTGGGCCTTGGCGAGGTACCGGCGCGGCCCGAGGTGGTGCGCGAGGGCTGGGGGCGAATCGCCGACGTGATCCGCACGAACCAGCCGCTGTCGCTGCTCCCGGATCCCCGCGGCTATCACGCGCATCTCGTGCGTGCCGGTCGTGACACCGCACGCGCCCTGGCATCGCTGCTTGGCGGCGCCACGCTGCTCGATCTCGGCGGCGGCGCCGGTACGTACACGGCCGCGATCCTCGAGGCCGATCCGCAGACCACCGCCACGCTCGTCGAGCTCCCCGCGATCCTGCCGCTCGCGCGCGAGCACCTCGGAGCGTTCGGCGATCGCGTGCGCTTCGTCGAAGGGGACGCGCGCAGAATCGCGCTGGGAGACGGCCACGCCGTCGCGTTGCTCGCGAACGTGCTCCACCTCCACGACGAGGCCAGCTGCGCCGCGCTGTGCGCGATCGCCGCGCGGGCCGTGGCTCCCGGAGGTGCGGTGTGCGTGCTCGATCTCGACGCCGCGACGGCCGAGGGCGTGTGGTTCGCGCTCAACATGGCGCTCTATACCGACGGAGGTGGCGTGTATTCCACGCAGACCCTCCGCGACTGGCTCGTCGGCGCGGGGCTGGTCGACGTGGCCGTTCATCGCCTCGCGGTCGCTCCCGCCGTGGTGGTCGTCGTCGGCCGCCGGCCGTAGCGGGGATCGTCTCCGGGGCGATGTACCCTGGGCGCGCATGAGCAACGACGCGAAGTCACCACCTGCGGCACCCACCAAGCCGGCGAAGGCAGCCGAACCGCCGAAGGCGGCCGAGGTGACGTCGATCGCGCTCGACGAACGGAAGATGAAGTACGCGGAGATCGCCGCGTTGCGCGAGGTGCTCAATGCCGACGAGTTGATCGCGATGCTCCGCGATGGTCGCGGCATCGTCCGCGCGAATGCGGCGCTCGGCCTCGCGGCGCTCGGGCAAGCACCGGCCGAGCTTGTCACGCTGCTCCGCGACAGCGAGGGATTGGTGGCGGCCGCCGCCGCCGAGGCGATCGGCAAGCTCGGCCTCGCCGCGCGCGCCCACATCCCGCAGATCGCGCTGTCGATCGACGGTACGCACGCCACGGTCACCGAGGCGCTGGTCGCCACGCTGGCGGGCCTGATCGGAAGCGCCGACGAGGAGCTGACGCTCGCGCTCGATCATCCGTTCGAGCTCGCCATGAAGGGCGTGGTCGCGGCGGCCGGATCGCTCGAGGCAAAGGGCATCAAGTTCCTGGTCAAGGCGGCGCAGAACGAGCGCAGCCGGATCCGGATCAACGCGATCGGCGGCCTCGGAACGTTCGGCAAGGCTGATCCGACGGCGGCGATGGCGTGCCTGACGCAGATCGAGGCCAGCGATCCGGTGCCCGATGCGCGGACCGCGGCGAAGCAGGCGATGCTGACGGTCGTCGCGCGCGAGAAGGTCGAGGTCGTCGATGGCCTGCCGAAGAACGTGCCGGACTTCGAGGACCGGAAGCTCTCGGCCTCGGAGTGCTCCGAGTACGAGGGCGTGATCGATATCGATCAGATGATATTCGCGCTGCGCGATGGCCGCACGCACGTGAAGATCAATGCCTCGCGCTGCCTCGGTGTGAAAGCCGAGGCGGCGGGGCGCGCCGCGCCGGAGATCGGGCTCCTCCTGCGCGACAGCTCCGAGCAGGTGCGTCGCGAGGCGGCGAAGGCCCTCGGCAAGCTCGGCAAGGGAGCGCTGGGCGCCACCGCGGATCTCGTCGGCGCACTCGGCGATGTAGATCCCGACTCGGCCGATGCCGCGCAGGAGACGCTCGCGAAGCTCGGCGCCTCGGCCACCGATGCGTTGCTCAAGGGACTCGAGACCGGCAGCGATGAGGGCGGCCGGCGGGTCGGAGAGCTGATCGGCAAGCTGCCGAACGCGGCGCCCTTGCTCACCGAGGCGTTCAAGAGCCCGGCCGTCAACGTGCAGGTCAATGCGGCGCTCGCCCTCGGCATGCTCGGCATGGCCAAGGTCGGTGCGGGGCTCGCGGCGCTCCACGGTGCGCGCACCGGTGGAGATGCGCGCACCCGCGATGCGGTGCGGCGCGCGCTCGAGGTGATCGAGCCGCGCGGCGAGACCGGGCCAAAGGCGATCACCATCGATGGCTTCGAGGATCGGTTCCTCTCCGTCGCGGAGCTCGACAAGGCGAAGGCCGCTGTCACCGCGGCGGGCATCGGAGATCTGACGACGTACCTCACCGACGGCCGCGAGGTCGTGCGGGCGAACGCGGCGGCCGGGCTCGGCTTGCTCGGCGCCGCGGCGGCGGGCTCGGTGCGAAACCTCGCCGTGCTGCTGCGGGATGACTCGGCGAAGGCGCGCCTGACCGCGGCGCAGGCGATCGACAAGCTCGGTGATCCGGCGGTGATCGAGGTCGCCGACAATCTCGTCGGTGCGCTCGGCGATTCCGACGCCCAGGTCGCCGAGGCGGCGGCCGCGGTGATCAAGGCGCGAAAGGCCCGCATGCTCGGCGCGCTCGTGCGCGGGCTGGAGTCCGATCGCCCGAACCACGGCCGGCGGATCTGCGAGCTGATCAACGTGTTCGAGGACGCGCCCGAGATCCTGTGCGACGCGTTCGCCAGCCCGGCGGTGAACGTGCAGGTCAACGCGGCGCTCGGGCTCGGGATGCTCGGCAAGGCGCGGGTCGGCAAGGGCAGGGCGGCGCTCGAAGGTGCGCGCACCGGCGGCTGGGAGCAGACGCGCGTGGCGGTGCGCGCCGCGCTCGAGGTGCTCGATGGTCCGAAGAAGACCGGGCCCCGCGTGCCGGAGGTCGACGGCTTCGAGACCAAGTTCCTCGGCCCCGATGCCTTCAAGGATCCGGCGAAGCTCGTGATCGAGGATCTCGTCGCGTATCTCCAGGACGGACGCGCGGTGGTGAGGGCGAACACGGCCACCGCGATCGGGAGCCTTGGCCCCGCGGCGAAGGACACCGCGCGTGCGATCGGCGTGCTGCTGCGAGACGACGACAGCACGGTGCGGATCCGGGCGGCGGGCGCGCTCGACAAGCTCGGCGACGATGCGGTGCGCGAGATCGCGCCGTTCCTCGTCGGTGCGCTGCGTGGCGATGCGGAGGTGGCGAAGGCCGTGGCGTCGGTGCTCGCGGCCCGCAAGGCGCGCATGCTCGGCGCGCTGGTCAAAGGCCTCGAGACCGATGACGACGCGCACGCGCGGCGCATCCTCGAGCTGATCAACGTGCTGGGCGACGCGGCGGAGATCTTGATCGACGCGTTCGGAAGTCCCGCCGAGAACGTGCAGGTCAACGCGGCGATCGGCATCGGCATGCTCGGTGAGGAGAAGGCCGGGAGTGCGGGCAAAAAGACGCTCGAGGGCGCTCGCACCGGCGGGTTCGCCCGCACGCGCGAGGCCGTGTTCAAGGCGCTCGCGATGCTCAAAGGCTGAGGTGCATGAGATAACCGGTCCGATGACGAGTTACGAGAAGCGGACCTGGTGGTCGCGGCATGGCATGACGGATCGGCTCGCGGGAGAGAACTTCCTCGAGGCGGCGATCACGAGCGCGTTCCTGATCGCGGCGGCCGATGGCCAGGCCAGCGAGGCGGAGTACGACGCGCTGCTCGATCGCCTCGAGATCCTCGGCGGCGTGGATCGCGACAAGATCGACGAGCTGCTCACCGCCGCGTCGAAGGGCCTCGAGGCCAACGGCTTCGAGCCGCAGATCGCGCGTGTCGCCGAGCTGGTCTCCGACAAGGAGGCCGCGGCGGCGGTGCTGATGCTCTCGCTCGCGGTCGCGCTCGCCGACGACGATGTCTCGATGCAGGAGCGCGAGATCGCGAACCAGCTCGCGACCGGGCTCGGGCTCGATGCGCTCGAGCTCGACGGGCTACTGACCGAGATCCGTGGGTAGCTAGAGACCGAGGCAGCGGCGGATCGCCGCGTCCTTGATGAAGACCGTGTCGTAGAAGTCGGCGTCGGTGGTCTGCACCTTGCCCGAGAGCGTGAGCACGGTGCCGCAGTCGTTCGCGCGCGCGGCGGTCTGCGCCTGCTGTGTCAGCGCCCATGCTTGCTTGCGGGCCTCGGTCTGCATCTGCTCGGGCGTGAGCTGCGGGGCGGGGCCGCCGACCGCGCCTGGGGGGGCGTCGGGCGGCTGCCCGATCACGGGGCCGCGGTGCATGCGACGCGCCTTCGGCGTGGTCAGCGCCTCCTCGTCGACGCCGGGCGGCAAGCCCTGCGGGAACCGAGACCACTGCACGATCTCACCCCAGCCGTGCTCGGGATAGGACAGCACGATATGCCGGCTCTCGACGCTGGCGGCGATCGATCCCGTGAGGATCCACACGGGCCCGCTGAGGATCAGGAAGAAGCCGTGGGTGACCGTGGACAGCGTGCCGAGCAGCGTCCAGCCCGCGAACCCACCCTCGGCCTCGTACTCGTAGACGTCCGCGGACTTGACGTCGGTGCTCGCGACCCAGGTCAGCGCGCCGGTGCCGGCGCCGAACCGCAGCACACGGATCACGCTGCGCTCGACGGAGATCAGCTCGCCGGAGACCTCCTGGCCGGAGAGCGTGGTGATCGTGATGAACGATCCGTAGCCCTGGCGCTCCATGCGCTCGATCGAGGGATGGCGCGGATCGGGATTGTCGACGCACGCGCCCATCAGCGCGGCGAGCAGGACGAGCTCACGGGTGCGCATAGCGACTCCTCCAGAACACGGCCTCGGCGGTCGGTTCGAGCTTCTTGTAGGCCGGAGCGAGCTCCTTCAGCACCTGCGCCGGATTCGTGAACATGCGGAGCGCCGAGAGCGGGCGCTCCTCGCGCAGCCACTCCTCGCGCATCCACTCGAGGTAGAAGCCGCGGCTATCGAGGAACATCTCGTAGTCATCGCCGGGAGGCAGCGTGTACTCGAGCTGGTAGACGTCGCCGGGCATGGTCACGATCGGGAACGCGGTCGCGGGCTGACGGCCGGCCGCGTAGTCCTTGCCGATCGATCCGTTGATCGCCTTCGGTGCGATGCGGATCGGGGTGGCCTTGCCGGTCAGCGTGGCGAGCGCGGCCGAGTCGATCCTCCAGCCGCCCTTCGGTAGCAGGAGCCGCAGGTGCTCGCCGGTGACGCCCTCGGGCAGCGCGATGAGGTGGACGTCGGTCGCGAGCGGGCCGGTCTCGTACGCCTCGCCCACGGTGGTCCACGCGCCGTCCTTCTCGATCTGGACCTCGATCCCACCGACCAGACTCTGGAGCTGGCGACCGCCGAGGCGGCTGCCGAGATCGCCGCGCTCGAGCGTGGCGAGCCACGTGCTCGCCGTTGTGCCGAGGTACGCGAGGCCCTGGTAGAGAAGGAACGTGGTGACGAGGCTCTGGCGCGCGCCGACGACGACGGCCGCGCGGCCGCTGCTCGGTGGGAACGTGAGCTCGATCGTCTCGCGCGTGGCGAGGTCGGTCTCGTCGGTCAGGCTCAGGCGCTCGTTGCCATCGACGGCGGCGAGCTGGGGCAGGCAGTCGCCTTCCGCGGCGCGACACGCGAGCGGCGCCGCCACCGTGGACGCGAGCCACAGCTCCTCGGCGGTCGCGAGCACGCGGCCACCCTTCGGCCGCTTGACGACGAGCAGGTCGGCCTGCTTGACGGTGTGCGTCTCGTACGCCTCGTTCGTCATCGTCAGCGTGAAGTCGCCACCGTGGCCGGTGGTGCGCCACAGCGCGTCGATGTCGTGCGTCTCGAGCGACGGCGAGATGGCATCCGAGAAGCCCTCTGCCTGGAGCACCGAGCGTCCGCCCTTGTCGTCAGGCGCGTAGAACGTCGGGCACGAGCCGAAGCAGGACTTGGGGTTCGCGATGCACGCCGCGGTGACCACGAGCGAGAGGCCGGTGACGACGGCCATGGCGGCGACGCCCGGCGAGGTGGAGATCGTGTTGGTCTCGTAGAGCGCGACGTCGGCCATCGGCACGCGGAACGTGAGCCGGCTCTCGACCGATCGGTCGGTGCCGAAGTACTCGCCGACGCCCGTCAACGAACGGTTGACCTCGTCGATCTTCCACGCCGACAGCACGTACAGGCTGCCGTCCTTCATGTGGCACTTGATGTACGGCGCCTTGAGATCGACGGTCTGGAGGTTCGCGCTCACGGCGCGGGTGATGCGACGGGCGCATCCTCCGGCCGCGAGCGCCAGGATCACCGCGATGGCTACCTTTCGGGACATGCCTCGGTTGTCTCACGACGTCGGGGGGCCGGAGTGCCGGGACCCGAACGTTGCCGGAATTTTCGCCGTGAAGGACACCGAACACAGATCCTTCCTTTGCCGCGTGCGTTTGTTGCCCTGGAGGACACCATGGCCACCCGTCTGGGTTTGATCTGCGCTGGAGCCGTCGTGGCGGGCCTGGCGCCCACCGCGTACGCACAGAGCCTCGCTGCCGATCGCCTCGAGGCGACCATGGTGATCGCGAATGACCGCGAGCAGCGCAGGGTTCCGCTGAACGAGGAGCGGCTCACGATCACGATCGATGGTCAGAACGCGAGCTCGACGCTCCTCCAGGTGTTCGAGAACCAGAGCGACGGCCAGATCGAGGGCCGCTACCGCCTGCGCCCGGGCTCGGGCAGCCACGTGGATGGCTTCGCGTACTGGAACGGTGAGCAGAAGATCGTCGGCGAGGTGTTCGAGCGGCAGGCCGCGCGCCGGGTCTACGAGAACGTCACCGCCCGCCGTCGCGATCCGGGCCTCCTCGAGGAGGATGGCGAGGGCGCATTCGCGTTCAAGATCTTCCCGATCAATGCCCACGAGAAGAAGCGCGTGGAGATCCGCTGGAGCAAGTGGCTCGAGCGGCGCGATCGCTCGGTGCGGTACCGCGCCCCGGCCACGCGCCGCGACGCTTCGATCGTCATCGAGTTCGCGACCGCCGTGAAGAACCTGCGCTCGCCGACGCACAAGCTCCACATCGACAAGGTCGGCAATGGACTGCGCGTGCGCTCCGACGGCGCGACCGCCGGCGGCGAGCTGATGCTCGAGTGGGACGTCGAGGAGCCGAACTGGACGCCGTCCGCGTACGTGCATGCCGGCGCGACCTCGGCCGAGGAGGGCTGGTTCGCGCTGTCGCTCGCGGCACCGATGCTCGATGCGAAGTCATTCACCGCGAAGGACGTCACCATCGTTATCGACCGCTCCGGCAGCATGGCCGCCGACAACGCGCTCGACCACGCGAAGTCCGCGGCCGCGGATATGATCCGCCTGCTCTCCGACCGGGACCGCGTCAACGTGATCGCGTTCTCCGATGAGGTCGATCCGCTGTTCGCGATGCCGAAGCTCGTCACGCCCGAGAATCGCAAGCGCGCGATCGAGTTCGTCGAGGCGCTGCACGACGGCGGCGGTACCGACATCGCGCTCGCGCTCTCGACCGCGATCAAGGCGCAGGAGCCGAAGATCGAGGGGCCACGCGTCGTGGTGTTCATGACCGACGGCCAGTCCGATACCGAGAAGTCGATCGAGGCGGCGAAGCTCGACACCAAGGACATTCGCCTGTTCACGCTCGGCCTCGGCACGGAGGTCAACAAGCCGCTGCTGTCGCGTCTCGCGGCGCTCAAGCGCGGAACGTTCTCGTACATCGAGACCGCGGCGTCGATCGAGCCCGAGGTCGCTCGGCTCGCGGCGCACATCTCGAAGCCGCTGCTCGTCGATATCTCCGTCGATGTCGAGGGTCCCGTCGCGTCGCGGATCTACCCGCGCACGCTCCCCGACCTGTTCGCTGAGGACGAGCTGCTTGTCAGCGGTCGCCTGCGCGGCTCGGGCCCGACGAAGTTCACGATCCGCGGCAAGCTCGAGGGCAAGCAGGTCGCCTACACGAAGACCATCGACCTCTCGAAGGCACCGGCGCGGCCGTGGGTCGGTGCGCTGTGGGCGCAGTCGCGCGTGGCTCATCTGCTCGAGGAGATCTCGCTCGGGGCCAGCGCGCCGGAGATGGTCGAGGAGGTCACGAACCTCGCGCTCGCCTACAACTTCGTCACGCCGTACACCGTGTTCCTCGCGATCCCCGATAGCGAGCTCGGTGCGATGCGGAGCACCGTCGAACAGATGCGCGAGCGCAAGCGCAAGATCATGGCCGACAACCCGGAGGTCACGGCGATCAACAAGCAGCGCAACATCAGTCCGGGACCGGCGGCGGGCACCACCGTGAGCGCCGCGGATGTCGGCGACATCGATGGGAGTCTGGACGAGGAGGATGACCGTCCGTCCAGGAAGCGCACCGCCAGGAAGGACTCGGGCGGCGACGACGACGGTGAGCCGATCACGGCGCTGGGAGCGTCGCGCGGTCATGGCTGCGCGGGGTGCGCCGCCGGTGGCGGTAGCAGCGGCCTGATGCTCGGGCTCCTGGTCGCGGGCGTGCTGGCGCGCCGGCGACGCCGTCGCTAGAACGAGCCGATGACCGCCGCGCCGAACATCTGATCGCTGATCAGCGGAACGAGCGACGCTTCTTCCTCTTCCTCTTGCTCGTCGCGGTTGGGTCCGGGAGCGGCGGGTGACTTGCGCGCCTTCTGCTCCTTGTCCTTCTTGCTCGCCTTCCACAGGTAGTACGCGCCGACGCCGACGCCAACGAAGCCCACGCCGATCAGGCTACCGGTCACCGCTGCCGATGGGGCCTCCGCGACGACGACGTAGCCGATGCCGAACAGCACGAGCGCCGCACCGGCGCCGCCCGCGATGTATCCGCGCGTGCGCAGAGGCGCGGCCTCGTCGACTGGCGGGGGCGGCGGCGGAGGCGGGGCCTTGGGGAGCGGCGGCTCGGCGGGCACGTCGACGCTCGAGATCGTGCCGGCGGGGACGTTGACCTCGAGATCCGCGGTGCGACCGCTCGGATACGTGAACACGAGCACGTCGGAGTTGGCGGTGACGTACAGAAGCGTCGTATCGGCGCCGCGCAGCTCGCTGCCGTTCTTGCGCATGACGGTGACGCCCGCCGGCAGCTGCTTGTCGACGACCTTGAGCTGCACCTTGCCGATCTTCGGGATCAATTTGTTGATCTCCTCGCGCACGTACTCGAGGCGGTGGATGACCTGGAACAGCGTGTTCGCGTCGGAGTTGCTCTTCTCGAGCTGCGCGCGGACCTTCTCGTACTCCTCGGCCGCCTTCTCGAGCACCTCGGCCGCGGCGACGAACTGGTTGTCGAGCGCGAGCGACGTGCCGTAGCCCGCGAGGGGATCGATCTTTGGTTCGATGCGATATGCCTTCAGGTACAGCGCCGCGGCCTCGCCGGGCTTGGTGTCCTTGAGCGCCGCGCCGGCGGCCATGTAGCACTTCGACGGCGCCGCGTCGGTGGCGCAGGCATCGTCGTCGGCGCGCGCGGTCGAGGGCAGGACGGCGAGGAGGGCGGTCGCCGCGAGGGCGGTCAGGAGCTTCGGGGTCATGTTCGTCCTGCGGTCAGAAGACTTCCGATGATGCCCGATCTGGCGGACCGCAGGGGTGGTGGGGACGCGGCGCGATGCGCTGTGCAAGGTCGATGCAAGCAACGGCGCCGTGCGGTCAGAACGAGCCGACAGCGCCGTGGTCAGAACCCGCCATCGACGATTCCGGGGCCGGCGGTGCGGGTCAGAACGAGCCGTCGATGATGCAGCCCTTGCCCTGACACTTCTTCGGCTCGGTCGTCGTCGTGGGCTTGGTCGTCGTCGCGGGCTTTGTGGTCGTCGCAGGCTTCGTCGTGGTCGCCGGCTTCGGCGTGGTCGTCGTCGGCGTGGTGACGACGGTTGCGGGCTTGGCGATGGTGGCCGGCGTCGTGGTCGCAGGCTTCGTGGTGGCTACCGGCGTTGTCGTGGTCGTCGTCGGCGTGGTGACGACGGTTGCGGGCTTGGTGACGGTGGCCGCAGGCTTCGTGGTGGCTACCGGCGCCGTCGTGGTCGTCGTCGGCGGCGTGGTCGTCGTCGTCGGCGGCGGCGTGGTGACCACGGTCGTGGGCTTCGTGATGGTCGACGGCGTCGTGGTCGGCGGCGTCGTGGCGGTCGATGGCGTGGTCGTCGTGGTCGTCGTGGTCGTCGTGGTCGGCGTGGTCGACGGTGTCGCGGTCGACGGCGTCGTGGTCGTGGTCGACGGCGTCGTGGTCGCGGTCGACGGAGTCGCCGGCTTCTCGGTCGCGGGCGTCGTGGTCTCGACGGTCGGCGGGCTCGCGGACTTCGACTCGGTGCCGCCGCTGCCACTGACGACGGCCACGACGGCGATCGCAGCGCCGACGACAACCACGCCGGCGAGGGCGAGGAACTTCGACGACGACTTCTTCTTCGTGCGCGCGTCGATCTGCGCCGCGACGCCAGCCGCCGAGCTGAGGGTGGTCGGCTTCGCCGTGGACCGCGCGGGCGGCGTGGAGTAGTCGGCCGGCGGGGCCTGCACGGGGACCGCGGCGGTCCTCGCCGCAGCCGCAGCCGTGGGGACCGCGATCGGCTGCTGCGACGAGCCAGCGGCGACGGGGATGGCGATCGGTTGCTGCGACGAGCCGGCGGCGACCGACATGGGCGGACCGTCGATGGCGACCGCGACGGTCCTCGCCGCGGCGTTCGCGGCGAGCTCACCGGGAGTCGAGACGGCCTTGGTGACGAGCGCGGCCTGGCCACCGGGCATCGCGTTCGCGGACTGGATCTGTGCCATCGGTGATCGAGCGCCAACGGCGGCGGCGAGGGCCGCGGGGTCCGCGGGCTGACCCGACATCTGCGGCGGCTGCGTGATCAGCTTCGCGCCGGCGAGCGTGCGGCGACGACCGGGCATGCCGCCGTTCTGACCGAGCCGCTTCTCCTCGAGGATGCGCTCGATGACGGTCATGCTCGCCGGCCGGTCTTCCTGGCGCTTCGCGAGCATCGCTCCGATCACCTGATCGAGGTGCGGCGGAATGCCGGGCTGCACGATGCTCGGGATCGGAGCCGGGGTCAGCAGGTGGTGCGCGATCAGCTCGGCCATCGCGCCCGAGAACGGCGGCTTGCCGGTGAGCAGCTCGAACAGGATGCAGCCGAGCGAGTAGATATCGCTCGCGTGGTTCGCGTCGGCGGCGGAGCGGCACTGCTCGGGCGCCATGTAGTTCGGCGTGCCGAACACCATGCCGGCCTGCGTGTGCGTGCTGCCCGCGGTGCTCCCCACGGTCGCCTGCTTCGCGATGCCGAAGTCGAGGACCTTCGCGCGCTCGCCGATCGTGAGCGAGAGGTCCTGCACGAGCATGATGTTGTCGGACTTGAGGTCGCGGTGAACGATGCCGAGCTCGTGCGCCGACTGGAGCGCGTTCGCGACCTGACGGCAGATCTCCATCGCGACGGCAGGCGTGAACCGGCCGATCCGCGCGAGGCGCTGCGACAGGGTCTCTCCGACGAGCAGCTCCATGACGATGAACGCGGCGCCATCGGCCGCCGTTCCGGTGCTCGTGACCTCACCGCTCTCGTAGACGGTGACGATGCCGGGATGCACGAGCTTCGCGAGCGAGCGCGCTTCCTGGAGGAAGCGGCGCACGACATCGGGATTCGAGCTGTGATGCGGATGGAGAAATTTGATCGCGAGGTCGCGATCGAGATTGATGTCTCTCGCGACCCACAACACACCGAAGCCACCCTCGGCGAGTGCGCGGATCAGTTGATACTTCCCAACCCGCAGCCCTACCCTGAACACATCCGACCCGGACACATCACTTCTATAGCGCGGAACGCTGCATGTTCACTAGTGGTTTCGTAAGCCAGCACCCGGTTCCATGGCGCGTAGTAACTCCGGCGGGGAGATCGACCCGATCGAGGCCGCACCGAGCCCGAGATCCCGGACCTTCCGTGATCCGCCCTCGGTTGTCGATGCCGTGCAGAATCGTCGGTGCGATCCGGACACGGACGATCATCGATCGCCGGTGATCATGCGCGCACCGTCGGAGACCACCCCGAAGCTCCGGTTGCAGCGGATCTGGAGGGCCTGCCGCACCGGGGGGAACGCGCTACAGTCTGTGGATGCGAAGTGCCGTGCTGTTCGTTGCCCTCGCCGCAGCTTCCTGCAGCCGGACCAGCAGCGGGCCACAGCCCGTGGAGGATGCCTACATCACCATCGGCGCCGATGCCGTGGCTACGGTGAACGCGCTGGCCGCTGACCGCCACACGGCGCTCGATGTCCTCGAGGTCGACGGCGACGTCGCGATCGTTCGCGTCCCGGCCTCCGAGATCGAGGAGCTGTCGGAGCGGATGCACGCCGAGCATCAGCGCTGCGGTGGCTTCATGGTCCACGACTCGCTCGACGATGCGCACGCGGCGCTCGTCCCGGCCGCACCGCGGGCGGCGATGGAATACACGCTCGACAAGGGTGACAACGTGCGCGCGGTGCTCCCGGGGCTTTCGGCCGACGCGATCCACAAGACGATCGGCGAACTGTCGGCGATGAAGAACCGCTACTTCCGCTCCGAGAGCGGCGCGGCGGCCTCGGCCTGGCTGGCCCAGCGCTGGCGCAGCTTCACGCCGCGCACCGACGTGACCATCGAGCTGTTCGATCACGGCTACCCACAGAAGTCCGTGATCATGACCATCCCCGGCACCACGCGGCCCGACGAGGTCGTGGTCATCGGTGGTCACCTCGATTCGATCTCGCCCGGCGGCACGAGCGGCATCGCGCCCGGCGCCGATGACGACGCCTCCGGCATCGCGACGCTGACCGAGGTCGCGCGCGTGCTACTCGCCGCCGACTTCCGCCCGGCGCGCACCGTGAAGTTCATGGCGTACGCCGCCGAGGAGGTGGGCCTCCGCGGCTCGCTCTCGATCGTGAAGGACTTCCAGAAGCGCAACGTGAACGTCGTCGGCGCCCTGCAGCTCGACATGACGAACTACCAGGGCAGCGATCGCGACATCTGGCTCATCGATGACCACACCGATCGCGCGCAGAACACGTTCCTGTCGAAGCTGATCGAGACCTACACGGATGCCACGTGGGGCGTCGACCGCTGCGGCTATGCGTGCTCGGATCACGCGTCGTGGACCCGCGCGGGCGTGCCCGCCTCGATGCCGTTCGAGTCGCGGTTCCGCCAGTCCAACCGCGAGATCCACACGGGGCGCGACACGCTCGAGATGAGCGGCCACAACGCGCAGCACGCCGTGAAGTTCGCGCGCCTCGGCGCCGCGTACGCACTCGAGCTCGCGAAGGGCGACCTCGGCGGCGCGACCGTCACGGCCGCGGACGAGCCGGCCTCGCACTCGCGGTGGCCGCTCGGCTGGTTCGGCACGCTGCTCGCACTCGGCCTCGCCGGTGGCCTCGTCAAGCTCGCGCGTCGTCGTCGCTAAGCGCGACTCTTCGCCGCGAGCCACACGCCGGCGAGCACGACCAACCCGCACGCGATCGTCCGCGGGCCGATCTGCTCGTCGAGCAGCAGCACGGCGCCGATCGCGACGAACAGCGGCTGCAGGTAGATGTACGCCGCGACCAGGCTCGCCTCCGCGCGGCGCAGGCCGATCTGCACGAACGTGTACGCACCGACGGTGGGCACCGCGACGAGGAACGCGAGGAAGCCAACGTCGCTGCCGGTGATGGCGTGCGGATCGGTGGCGAACGCGTGAACTCCGATCGGCGCGACCATCGGGATGCCGGCGAGGAACATGAACGCGAGCAGTGCGATCGGGTCGTAGCGCTCGGCGAGCGGCCTCACGAGCGCGAGGTACGTGCCGTACGACAGCGCGTTGAGCAGCACCATCAGGCTGCCGCTGAAGTTCTCCGACGACAGCGAGAGGTCCTCGGCGCCGACGAGCGCGGCGACTCCGCCGAACGCGATCGCGATGCCGATCAACCGCCGTACCCGCACCGGCTCGCGACCGAGCGCGACCACGGCGAGCGCGGTGAACACCGGGATGGTCGCGCCGATCACCACGGCGTTCGTCGCGGTGGTGCGCGCGAGCCCGTGGATGAACAGCTCCTGGTTCAGCACGTTGCCGAGCAGCGCGCAGAGCACCATGAACGGGACGTCGCGGCGGGCGATGCGGAACGTGCCGCGGTGGAGCGCGACGGCGGTGAACACGAGCGCGCCGCCGACCGTGCGGACCAGCGGTATCGCGCCGGGCGGGATGTCGGCGAGCGCCATCCGGCCGACAACGGCGAGGGAGGCAAAGCAGACCTGCCCCGCGAGGAGGATCAGGTGAACGGACAGCGGTGTCTGCTTCAGAGCGACCGCAGTATGGCCGACCCCGGTGTAGGATGGGAGTGGTGCGGGGGACAGCGTTGCTCGTGCTGCTGCTGGCCGCACCCGTGGCCGCCACGCCGCGCCCGCGCGATCTCCGCGTGTGCAGCGCGGGCGACACCGATCGCGCCGGCGAGTGGCGTTACGCGCTGATCGCGCCGCCGTTCGAGCCCACGCTCGATGTCTCTCTCGCGCGCCTGCGCTCGTTGTGGCGCGATGGCGTGATCACCGCGAGCGAGGACACGGGCGCGGTGCTGGCGACATCGCTCGGCGCACGTGGCTCCGCTGCTCCGGGCACGTGGTCGATCGTGCCGGTCGGCGAGCTCGATCCGCAGTGGACGGTGGTCACCGTCGAAGGCGCGCATCCGCTCGTCGGTGCGGGGCCGCTGGTGGTGCCGCTGTGCGGGCGCGCGGAGGCGCCGGTGACGAACCTCGATCCGGCGCACCTGACCACGGTCGTGATGAGCGGGACCACGGCGCTGACCGGGCGCACCGCCGAGCGGATCGATGCGCAGGGCATCGCCGATACGGTGCGCTACATCAAGCCGTTCTTCGCGAGCGCGGACCTGGTGCACGTCTCGAACGAGGTCGCGTTCGTCAAGAACTGCAAGCCGCGCACGGGGCAGAAGGAGCTGATCTTCTGCGCGCGCGATCGCTACGTCGCTCTGCTCGAGGCGCTCAACGTGTCATTGATCGAGCTCACCGGCAGCCACCTCACCGACTACGGACATCGCTCGCTGGAGCGCACGATCGACATGTACGAGCAGCGCGGGTGGCGCTGGTACGGCGGCGGTCGGACGCAGCTCGAGGCGAGCGCATCGCAGATCATCGAGCACCACGGCAACAAGCTCGCGTTCGTGGGATGCAACGCGGTGAACTGGTGGATCAAGGCGATCGGGCAAGGGAGCGGCACCGCGGACTGCGACTGGCCGCGCCTGGTGTGGCAGATCCAGGACCTTCGCCGCCGTGGCTACACGCCGATCGCCACCGTGCAGCACCGCGAGCTGCGCACGCACACACCAGCACCGGATCTCGTTCGTGACCTGCGTAAGCTCGCCGAAGCGGGCGCGGTGTTCGTCGAGGGAAGCCAGGCGCATGTCGCCCATCCGTGGGACGTGCACTTCGGTGGGTACGTGCACTACGGCCCGGGCAACATCTTGTTCGCGCAGTACCGCGACCGCCAGCGCGATGCGACGGTCGACAAGCTGTTCATCTACGAGGGCAGGCTGCTCTCGGTCGCGCACCTGTTCACGCGTACGGAGCACGGCCAGCCACGCCTGCTCGACGAGCGCGAGCGGACGACGTTCCTCGCTGCCCTCTCGAGAGCCGCGGGCTCGATCGCCCCGGCGCAACCGACGGCGGCCCTGGTGATCCCGCCCGCGGGGCGCGTGCGCCCGGACTCTGTCGTGATCGCGGGCCGCGCCCAGCATCTCAGCATCACCGCGCCCGTGGAGGTCGCGGCGGGCTCGCGCTACCCGCTGATCGTCGACCTCGACCTCACGCGCGGCGCGGATCCCGGTGCGTTCGTCGTGGTGCGAACCGGCAAGGCGATCGCGACCGGCGAGCAGATCGCGGCGTACATGCGCGCGAAGTATCCGATCGATGCGGCGAAGCTGACGATCACGCCGGCGCCGGAGCACATCGTGATCGCGACGAAGCAGCGTCGTCGCGCGCGGATCGCTGCGCGGATGTGACGGGATGTGACATGGCGATGACGAGCGACGCGGGCCACGACATCGCGCTCGCGGGATGCGTCCGCTTCCTGCGCACGTGCGCGGCGCTCGCACAAGACGGTCGCCACGTGCGGTCCTTGCGCACGTGCCGACCACACCTGACATCACCGGTCAGCGGCGGATAACCGCAGAAAACCGACGACTTCGCGGCTACGAGGGCTCAGATTTCTCGGACCCGAGAGACGTACGTTCGCAGAGTTGCTGCCGATCCTTGCCGAGGGCCGGTGGCAACACGATTGCACCAGGCGAATCCCATGGATACGTCCGTCGATCGGAAGGGTGATCGGGTTGGAATCTGGCTGGCGCTCGCCGCCGTGCTCGGGACGCTGCTGGGCGAACCCCGGCGGGCCGACGCCTGCGGCTGCCTCTCGCCCCCAGTCCCGGAGGTCAACGCGAGCGACTACGCGGTCAACCAGCGCGCCGAGCAGATCATCTTCGAGGTCGAGCCGAACTGGGTGACCGCCCACGTGCTGATCAAGTACGCGGGCAAGCCGGAGTCGTTCGCGTGGCTCATCCCGGTGCCCGAGGTGCCGGAGCTCGCGATCTCCCCGATCTCGGCGTTCGGTCTGATCGACAAGGCGACCGAGCCCGACATCACCGTGCAGACCGAGAACCTGTGCCCGACGTCCGCGTGGACGTGCGCGTATCACGAGCAGCCCTCGTGCGGACGCTCCGACGACTATGGCGCGGACGGTCAGGGTGGGGCGTCGTCCTCGGATGCCGGCGTCGGCGGCGAGCAGCCTCCCGGGGTCACCGTGATCGACGAGAAGGTGGTCGGCGACTACCAGACCGTCACATTCCGCGCGAACGAGGCGGCCGCCGCGACGCAGTGGCTCCGCGACAACGGCTTCATCGTCAACGCGACGACGTCGATCTACATGGAGCCGTACGTCCAGGCGAACATGGTGTTCGTCGCCGCGAAGCTCGTGCCGGGCGCGGGCGTGTCGAGCATCAAGCCGCTCAAGATGAAGTACCGCGCGGCGTTCCCGACGGTGCCGCTGCTGCTCACGGCGGTCGCTGCCGACCCGCACCTCACCGTCACGTCGTACATCTACTCCGACAAGCCGTTCCGTCCGCAGGGCCACCCGATCGTCACGATCGATCCGAACAAGATCGCGCGCGACTCCAGCGGACGGCTCAACTACCCGATGGTCCTCGCGCGCACCGTCGACGAGGCCGGCGGCGATGGCTTCGTGATCGAGTACCGCGGCAACTCGCTGCCGACCACGTTCGGGAACAACTCGTGCTGCAGCCAGGGCGGCGGCGATTTCTGCGGCCTCGGCAACAACAACAAGTGCGAGTGCCCGGGCAACACGTTCGACGAGAGCGACTGCGCGGCGCAGGGCGACCTGGTCGACGGCGCGAAGCTCGTCGATGCGCTCGCCGACAAGTACCCGGTGCTCACGCGCATCACCACGCGCGTGTCTCCCGAAGAGATGCGCTTCGATCCCACGTACGAGCGCGATACGTCGGGCTCGGCGCAGTTCGGCCGCCTCGCCGTGCGCGGCAAGCAGCCAAGCCTCCAGGGCTGCGAGAGCCGCGTCATCGACAAGGATCGCTTCGCCGAGGTCGTGGCTGCGGAGCAGTG
Source organism: Haliangiales bacterium (assembly GCA_038203335.1). Classification (GTDB taxonomy): domain Bacteria; phylum Myxococcota_A; class Polyangia; order Haliangiales; family Haliangiaceae; genus JABFXX01. The sequence continues at coordinate 38,472 of JBBRED010000008.1, forward strand.
CTCCTCGCTGTACTGCGGCGCGGGCGGTGAATGCGCGAGCACCTCGGGCGGCGCGGCATGCGCGTGCGGGGCCGGCACGGTGGCGCAGCGGTTCGGCGATCTCGACGGCACCGCCTCCGTGACCTGCGTCCCGGCGACGCCCACGGTGGATCTGCGCGCCGGCGGCCTCGTGCTCCCCGACGCCTGCGCGAACGTGAGCTGCGGTACCGGTAGCTGCATCGATCGCAACGGCACGGCGGTGTGCGCATGCGATCCGGGCTCGGCCGCGCGAGCGGGAACGGGCACGGCGCCGCGCTGCGAGCCGATCCTGTCCACGACGCACACGCCGGGTGGCACGGACTACTCGGAGCCTCTGCGCGCCCTCGATGTCTGCGCGCCTCCGCCGCCGAGCTGCGGCCCGAACGGCTGGCTGCAGAAGACCGGCTCGACGAACCCAGGCGTCAACTGCGGTGGCACCGAGCCCCAGTACGGCAAGACGCTGCCGCCGCCGAAGCCGACGTGCGATGACTGGTTCGGCGGTTGCGTCGGCTGCCAGAGCGGCGCCGGTGGCGCGGTGCCGATGGTCGGCCTCGCCTGGCTCGTCGCGGCGATGATGTTCCGCCGCCGGAAGGCCGCGCGCGCATGAAGCTGCTGCTCGCCGGGGTGATCGCGCTCGCCGCGTGCGGCGGAAGCGAGACAGCTGCGCCCGCGCGCGAGCTGGTGCGTCCGTTGCCGGAGGCGCGAATTCCGCGCGCCGGTGGTGCGCACGCGCCGAGCCTCGTCGCGTTCGCGCCGAGCATCACCCACAGCGAGCAGACCGCGGGCGAGCAGCTCTCGGATGTCGACAGCTGCGCGAGCTGTCATCCCGATGCGGCCGCGCAGTGGTCGTCGAGCGCGCACTCGTTCGCCTCGTTCGGAAATCCGCTGTACCGGGTCAACGTGGAGCGCCTGCGCGCCGAGATGGGGAAGGCGCCGAGTCAGCACTGCGGCGGCTGCCACGATCTTCCGCTGCTCGCCGACGGGATGATGACGAGCAACGCCCCGATCCCCGCGGAGGATCTGCGGGCGCACTCCGGCGTGTCGTGTCGGCTGTGCCACGGCGTCACGTCGGCGACCGCCGACGGCAATGCGAGCTACGTGTGGGATCCGACCCCGATCGATGCGCCGGAGCTCGGCAACGCGGCTTCGATCGCGCATCACAAGCAGCAGGTCACCACCAAGCTCGACAGCGGGCTGTGCACCTCGTGCCATCGCGGCTTCCTCTCGCCCGACATGGATCTCCCCGTCCACCTGGTCGGCGTCGACGAGCCGGGCCAGTGGCGGAGCTCGGCGTTCACTGGCAACGGCCTCGCGCGGATGGACAAGGTCGAGCAACAGAACTGCATCCAGTGCCACATGGAGCGCACGCCGGCCTCGGCCGACGAGCTCGGCGCGAAGCACGGCACGATCGCCTCGCACCGATTCGTCGGCGGCCACACGTGGATGGCGTCGATGCGCGGCGACACCGAGCAGCTGAAGCTGACGCAGGCGAAGCTCACCGGTGCGGCCTCGATCGACGTCGCCGGTGCGCGCGTGATCGCCGCCGGCGCACCGAGCGCGTGGCACCTGCCGGCCGACGGCGCGCCGGTCGTCGCGGGCACGCAGCTCGAGCTCGACGTCGTGATCCGGAACCTCCTCGTGGGGCATCGGTTCCCGGGCGGGATCCTCGATGCGCAGGACACCTGGGTGGAGGTCGAGATCTCGGACCGTCGCGGCCGCCGGCTCGCCACCTCGGGGCTCACGCACGCGACCGACGCGACCGACCAGGATACCCACGTGCTGCGCACGCTGGTCGTCGATGGCGATGGCCGCGTGCTCGACGAGCACGAGATCTCGAAGTTCCGCGGTCAGGTCGCCACGCTGACGATCGGCGCGCGCGAGGCGCAGGCCACGCGCTACACGTTCAGCGTGCCGGCGACGCTGTCGCCATCGCAGCTGCCGCTCTCGGTCACCGCGCGCCTGCGCCACCGCAGCCGCACGCTCGCGATGCAGAAGGCGGCGTGCGCGGCCTCGATCACCCCCGAGGGCCGCGCGTTCGGAACCGGTGCGCGGCGCACGCGCGACGTCGATCTCGATGCGTGCAAGGCGCAGCCGATCACGCTCGTCGCCGAGACCACGATCCAGGTGGGCACGGGGGCGAAGATCTCGACGACGCGCCCCGCGTGGGAGCGGATCTACGAGCACGGCATGGCGCTCGTGCAGACCATCATCCTGCGGCAGGCCGAGCCGCGCGCCGTGCTCGAGGCCGCGCTCGCCGTCGCGCCCGATGCGCGGTCCCGCTCCATGGTGTCCGTGCAGCTCGGCTGGGTCGCGGCGAAGCAGGGGCGCGCCGACGACACCGTGCGCCTGGTCGCCGAGGTTCGCGCGCTCGCGAAGGCGGAGGGCTTCACCGAGCCGCCCGCGCTCGACGCCGTGCTCGCCGATGCGTACGTGCGGCTGAACCGGTGGGCCGAGGCCGTGGCGCCGGCGAAGGCATGCACCGTGCGCGCGCCCAACAACACGTCGGCGTGGGCGGTCTACGCGCGCGTACTCGCGGCGGTCGGTGACTTCAGCGGCGCCCTCGATGCGGCGACGCATGGACTCGATCTCAACCCGCGCGATTCGAGCCTGCTGCAGACGCAGGCCACGGCGCTGCTCGCGCTGAAAGATCCGCGCGCGGACGCCGCCCAGACCGCATACACTCGGTTCCGGGGCGCCGATGACCTCGCGGGCCTGCGCATCCGCTGCCTCAAGGGCTCGGCGCGCTGCGCTCGCGATCGCAACCCGGTCGAGTCAATCGCGCTTCGCCCGGCGACGTGAGCCGAGCGCGTGCACGAGCTGATAGAACGCCGGTAGCGCGACCAGCGTGAAGATCGTCGAGGTCACGAGCCCGCCGATCATCACGAGCGCGAGTGGCCGCTCGATCTCCGTGCCGTGCAGCCGCAGCACGAGCAGCGGCAACAGGCCGAGGATCGCGGTCGCGGCCGTCATCAGCTTCGGGCGCACGCGGCCCACGCACGCCTCGCGCAGCGCCTCCGTGAACGGGCGGCCCTCCGCGACGAGGCCGCGGGTCTGCGTGACCAGCACGAGCCCGTTCTGCACGGCGATGCCGAACAGTCCGATCAGGCCGACCAGCGAGGACACGCTCCAGCTCTCGCCGGCGATCACGAGCGCCACGATGCCGCCGACGAACGCGCTCGGCAGCGTGGCGAGGATGACGAGGGTCTCGGCGAGCGAGCCGAGCGCGAGGTAGAGCAGCAGGAACACGCAGACCAGCGCGAGAGCCACGGCGAGGTACAGCGCGCGCTGGGCGCGGGTCTGGTTCTCGACCTTACCGCCGACGTCCAGGAAGTAGCCGGGCGGAAGATCGAGCGAGGCGAGGCGCGCGCGCACCTCGGCCGCCGCCGATGCGAGGTCGGTGCCGGTCACCGACGCCTCGATCGCGATCCGCCGGCTGCCGGCCTCGCGCTTGATCGTGCCGAGGCCGAACGTCGGCTCGATCCGCGCCAGCTTGCTGAGCGGGATCCGGCTGCCGTCATGGCCGTCGACCATCAGCGCCGACAGGGTCGCCGTGTCGCGGCGGAAGTCCGGCGCGAGCTTGACCACGAGATCGAATCGCCGCTGGCCGACCCAGATCTCGGAGACCCGCTCGCCGGCGAGCCCGATCTGGACCGCCTCGATCACGTCGCCGGGGGTGAGCCCCACGCGTGCCGCGGCCTCGCGGTCGACCTCGATCGAGAGCTGCGGTAGGCCGACGAGCGGCTCCGCGCGCACGTCCTCGAGTCCGTCGACGGCGCCCATCAACCCGACCGCGCGGTCGGCGAGATCGGAGAGCTGCTGCGCATCGGGGCCGAAGATCCGCACCGACAGGTCCGCCGGTGTTCCGCCAAGGCCCTCATCGATCCGCATGCCGAGCGGCGTGGTGAACAGCGCCGACACGCCGGGTACGCGCTCCACCGCCTGGCGCATCGCGTCCTCGAGCTCCTCGCCCGCACGGCCGCGATCAGGGTGCAGGAGGATCAGCACGTCGGACACGGTGTGCGGCATCGGATCCTCGGTTCGCTCGGCACGCCCGGTGCGGCGCACCACATCGTCGACCTCGGGGAACTCGCGCAGCACGTCTTCGACGCGGTGGTTGAGGCGATCGACCTCGTCGAGCGAGGCCTCCGGCGGGAGGAACGTCTGCATCAGGATCGCGCCCTCGTCGAGCGGTGGCACGAAGTTCGAACCGAGCCGCGTGGCCAGCCACAGCGCGGGCCCGGTGACGGCGAGGGTGGCGAGCACCACGATCGCGGTGTGGCGCAGCGCGAGGTCGAGCAGCGGCCGGTAGATCCGCTTGAGACCGCGGATCAGTGCGACGTCTGCATGCACTACCCCGGCGCGCGGGCGGAGCACGCCGGCCGCGACCACCGGCACGAGCGCGAGCGAGATCACCAGCGCCGACACCACCGCGGCGATCACCGCGCCCGCGAGCGGCTTGTACATCCGTCCCTCGATGCCGGTCATCGCGAACAGCGGGATGAAGACGGCGACCACCACGAGCGTCGCGAACGCGATCGGCCGCGCGACCTCGATCGCCGCCGCGAGCGCGTTGCCGCGGTGGAGGATGTTCTCGACCATGATGATCGCCGAATCGACGAGCAGGCCGACCGCGATCGCCAGCCCGCCGAGCGTCATCGTGTTGATGCCAATGCCGGCGGCGCGCATCAGCAGTCCCGAGAGCGCGAGCGAGAGCGGCAACGTGATCGTGACGATCAGCGCGGCGCGCGCATTGCCGAGTAGAGCGAACAACACGAGCGCCACCAGACAGGCGCCGATCAGCACCGCCCGGCCCACCCCGGCGAGCGACGACTCCACCAGCTCGGACTGGTCGTAGACGATCCGGATCGCGACGCCTTCCGGCATGCTGCCGCGCAGGTCGTCGATCGCGGTGCGGATCCCGGTCGCGACGGTCACGGTATCGGCGCCGAACTGCTTCACGATCCGGCAGCTCACCACCTCGCCGGCGAGCCGGTGCGCGATGCCGCGGCGCACGGCCGGCGCCTCGCGCACGTCGGCGACATCGCCGAGCAACACGGGCGTACCGCCCTTCATCGCGACCACGGTGCCGCGCAGCTGCGCGACGGTGGTGGCGCGGCCCGCGGCGCGCACCGTCCACTCCATCTGCGCCTGGGTGACGAACCCGCCGGCAGCGCTGGCGTTCGCGCCGCGTGCCGCGTGCATCAGCTGATCGAGCGTCACGCCACGCGCCGCCATGCGATCGGGATCCATCTGGATCTGGAACTCGCGCAGGTAGCCACCGAGCCGCTCGACGGCGCCCACGCCGGGCACCGCGAGCAGCCGGTTCTTGACCTCGTTCTCGGCGAGGTCGCGCAGCGTCATCAGATCCGCGGCGCCGGTCTTCGCCTCGATCGTGATCTCGAAGATCTCGTTGAGCCGCCCCGTGACGCCGGAGAGCAACGGCGCATCGGTGCCGGGCGGGAGCTCGACCTGGGAGAGGCGCTCGGCCACGAACTGGCGGGACCGTGGGTAGTCGGCGTCGCGTTCGAACTCGACCGTGATCTGGACGACGCCGAGCGTCGACGTCGAGCGCACGCGTCGCACCGCCGGCAAACCCGACAGCGCGGTCTCGAAGGGAATCGCCACCCGCATCTCGAGCTCGTCCGCGTTCATCGCGGCGTTCTGGACGATCACGTTGAACACCGGTGCGGAGAGATCGGGAAACACGTCGCGCGGGAGCTCGCGCATCCACACGCCGCCGAGCACGGCGCCGGCAATGACCAGCACGATGGCGACGAGCGGCTTCTTGAAGCTCGCGGTGATGAAGCTCGCCAGCATCTAGTCCTCGTGTCCCCCGCCGCCGCCGCGCGCCTTGTCGGCCTCGGCCTTGAGCAGGAAGGCGCCATCGATCACGAGCTTGTCGCCGGGTACGAGCCCCGAGAGGACCTCGACATCGCCCGCGAGATCGCGACCGCGGCCGATCGGGCGGATCTCGAAGGCATCGTCGCCGCGCGGGAGGAAGACCACCCATGCGGCCCCGACGCGCTGGACCGCGGCGGCCGGCACCACGATCACGGCGGCGGCGCCGGACTCGCCGAGGGGAATCGAGACCGTCGCCGACATCCCGGGGCGCAGGCTGCCATCCGGGTTCGGCACGTCGAGGCGGATCGCGATCGTCCGCGATGCCGCATCGACCTCTCGACCGATGGTGCGGATCACGGCGCTCGAGGTCTGGCCGGGGAGGGCGGCGAGGCTCGCGGTCGCCTGCGTGCCCACCTGTACGCGCACCGCGTCGCGCTCGAACACGTGGGCGATCAACCACAGGGTGGAGAGATCGCCGATGCGGAACAACGTCTTCGAAGGATCGGCGAGCTGGCCCATCAGCACGGTGCGATCGATCACCGTGCCGCCGATCGGTGACTTGATCGCGAGGGTCGTGTCGCCGATCGCACCTCCGTACTTGCGGAGTCCCGACGCGGCGACGCCGTACGCGGCCTGGGCCTCGGTCAGCGCCGCCTCCGCATCGAGCTTCTCGCGCTCGGGGATCAACCGATCGGTCGCGAGCTGGCGCTTCCGCTCGGCCGTGGCCTTCGCGACCTCGAGGCGTGCGCGGGCAGCCTCGATCTCGGCGCGCGACTCCGCGAGCTCGGGGCTCGAGAGCTGCGCGAGCACCTGTCCCGCGACCACCGTATCGCCAGGCTTCACGAGGATCTTCGTGACCCGCGCGGTCACGGGCGAGGCGACCTCGGCGTACGCGTCCTCGTTGACGTGCAGCTCGCCGAGCGCCGAGACCATCTCGCCGGCGGTGCGCGCGTGCGCGGTGCCGGTGGTGACGCGTAGATCGCGCACCATGTCCTTCGCGATCGTGATCAGATCTGGCCCGGCCTTCGCGCTGCCGATGCCCGGCGATCCATGTTCGGCGTGGTCGTCGCGCTCTTCCTTGTCCTCCGGGCGCCGCTTGCCGCCGCATCCGAGCACGGCGAGCACGCATGCCAGGGCGACGGCCCTCATGGCGTCGCTCCCGCCGCATAGCGAACGAACAGCGCGGCCTTCGCGAGCGCGAGTCGCCTCTCCAGGTGCTCCCGGCGCCCCGTGGCGAGCTCCTGCCGCGCGACGAGGAAGGCTCCGATCGCGATCTGTCCCGCATCCACGGTGGCCTGCAACAAACGCTCGCTGCTGTCGAGCACGGGAACGACCTCGGCCTCGAACATCGCCAGCGCTCGCTGCGCGGCGTCGCGCGCCGCGATGGCATCGGCGACCTGTCGCCGGCTGGTCGCGACGACCGCGTCGCGCGTCGCGGTCGCGCGCTTCTCTCGAGCGCGTGCGATCGCCTGCTCGCCGTCGCCCGCGTTGAACACGGGCAGGGTCACGCGAAGACCGCCGAGTACGATGCTCGTCGCATCCTCACGGTGGTACGCGGCCCACAGCGCGAGGTCCGGGCGCGAGGCGGAGACCGCCTGCGCGCGCTCGGCGACCGCGGTCGCGCGCTCCGCCTCGAGGAGCTGGACATCCGCACGCGCTCCGGCGACGGGCGGCATCGGAAGCGGCACGAGGGCTCCGCGCACCGTCACGTCATCACCGGGCGCCGCGCCGACGAGCGCCGCGAGGCTGCCGATCACGCGTGCGCGCTCCGCGGCCTCGGCCTGCACCGCCGAGCGGGCACGCCCGAGGGCTAGCTTCGCGAGGTCCGCATCCAGATCGGTGATGTCGCCGGCCTTGCGCCTGCGCTCCGCGACCGCGGCGGCGCGCTCGGCGAGCTGCGCGGTGGCGGTCATCAACGCGAGGCTCTCGTCGGCGGCGAGCGCGTCGTAGAACGCGAGGGCCACGGCAAGATCGAGCTCGCGGATCTGCATCGCGCCCTCTGCACGCGCGTGGTCGACCTCGATCCGCGCGAGGCGCCGGCGGGGCCCCCGTCGCCCGGGCTCGAGCTCCTGCTCGAGGCGCGCCTCGAGATCGAACGAGCGCGGCGAACCGAACCGCGGCCCGGCGCCGAGCTCGACCTCCGGATTCGTGGTGAACGCGAGCGCGGCGCCCACGGTCCTGGCCTCCGCCTCGGCGATGTGGCCGCGCGCGGCGATCGCATCAGGCGCGAGCCGATGCGCCCGCTCCAGCGCGGTGGGGAGATCGAGCACCAGCGGATCGGCGCTGGCGACGGAACAACACGTGAGGATCGCCGCGGCGACGAGCCGCGCGACGGGAGCTGCAGACATGACGGACCTCGGGCAGGGCGAACGCAGGGCTTCGCCGGTGACGACGTCAACTCGATGAAGGAGTCAGACGGCGTACGGCCGGGGGACGTGCAGGATCTCGCGCGGGTCGGGGCTCGCGTGAACGCGCTCGCTGCGCTCGAATCGGATCACCACCGCAACGGCGGGCGGAGCGAGGGTCTCGACGATGTTGGCCGGTGCGGTCGCGGTCGGCGCAGCGGGGCAGTGGCACGCATCGCTCCCCGGCGTGCACTCATCGCCGCAGCCGTCGCTCTTGCACTCTTCCTCGCACGTCGCGCGCCGCACGACCTCGGCGATGCCGGTCGCCTGCAGCAGCGCGAGCACCACGAGGAGTGCGCGAGGAGTACTCACGGCTCAATGAGTAGCACGCGGCTCGCCGCACGTGCAGTCGAGACAGCCGTGCGTGGCGCACGTCCCACACGCACGCACCACCTGGGCCCGCAGCGCATCGCGCGCGCGGAACACGCGGACGCCCGCGTTGCTGGCCGAGATGCCGGCCTCGGCCGCGTAGTCCTTCACCGCCGTGCCCTCGACGTCGATCCGGCGCAGCGCCTCGGCATACTCCGGCTTCAAGGTCGCGGCGAGCGTGCCCACGCAGCGGCACGCCACGTCGTGCAGCTCCTCGTCGCGCTCGGCGGCCTCGAGCTCGGCGGCGAGCGCCTCGAGCCGTTTGTGCTGCACGGCCCCGCGGCGCGCTCGATCGATGATCGCGTTGCGCAGCACGCGGTAGAACCAGCCGATCGCGGTGTCGCGGATCTCGTCCGTGCGATCGAGGCTCTTCACGAGCGCGTCCTGGACGATGTCCTCGGCGAGCGCGCGGTCGCCGACCCGGCGCTGCACGAATGCGAGGAACTCGCGATGGCTCGCGACGAGCGTGGCCACGACCTCGGACGGGAGAGCGGATTCGGTGGTCATGATGTGCAGACGCAGCCCGGTCCGCCGCATTACAGGCGCCGAAACGCGAACGGGGACGCATGGATACCATGCGCCCCGCCCGGTTACGCATGCGTCACTTCGCCGACGCGCAGGCGCACCCGCCGCCACAGCGGCACGTGGACTTGCAGGTACACGCGCCGCCGCAGGTGCATCGGTCGGCCTTCGCCTCCGCGCAACCGCACGCGGCCTGGCTACAACGGCAATCGGTCTGGTTCTGCTGCTTCTTGTCCATGACGTATCTCCCGGGTTTGAACGCCTGCGGAAGTGCGAGCGTTCACTGGGGAGACGCACGCCGCAGCCCGTCATTACGCGCGGAGCACCGAGCTAGCCTACGTACGCGAAATTGCGCTAAGACAGCACCGTCGTCATGAGCTCCAGCGCCCCCGCGTCCATCAGCTCGGCCATCTCCAACCGCCTGACCCCCGAGGCCTGCCTCCAGATCTACGATCTGATGCTGCGGTCGCGCGTGCTCGAGGAGCGGCTGATCACCATGTACAAGCAAGGTGACGGCTTCTTCTGGATCGGTGGTCCCGGCGAGGAGGCGTTCAACGTCCCGCTCGGCCTCCTGGTCGACAAGGGCATGGGCGTCGACCACGACTACCTGCACCTCCACTACCGCTCGGCCGCCACGCTGCTCGCGATGGGGGCCGATCCGGTGGACTCGCTGCGGCAGATGAAGAACACCGCGACGGACCCGTACTCGCGCGGCCGCAACTTCGCGGGCCACTTCTCGAAGCGCGAGTGGAACGTGGTCCCGGTCAGCTCGCCGATCGAGGTCCAGTTCTCGATCGCGATCGGCACCGCCCGTGCGCAGCGCGCGGGCACCGGAGCGAAGGGCATCACCATCGTGCAGGGCGGCGACGCCGGCACCGCGGAAGGCGACTTCGCGACGGCGCTGGTGTGGAGCTCGCGCAAGGGCGCCGAGCTGCCGATGCTGATGATCGTCACGAACAACCGCTACGGCATCTCCACGCCGTTCGCCGGTCAGCACGGCTACGACCAGATCTCCGAGCGCGGCCGCGCGTTCGGCATGCCGGTGGCCGTGGTCGACGGCAACGATCCCGAGGCGTCGCACGCGGCGCTCACGAAGGCGATCGAGTACGTGCGCACGGAGCGCAAGCCGTACCTGCTCGAGGCGATGGTGTCGCGCCTGCGCGGCCACTCGTCGGCCAGCGGTGCGAACGTCGCGAAGGACGAGATCGATTGCCTCGACAAGTTCGAGGCGAAGCTCGTGGAGCGGAACCTCATCACCCGCGCGCAGATCGACAAGCGCCGCGACGACCTCACGAACGAGCTGGCCGAGGCGAGCAAGACGGTTCGCAACGAGCCGGCGCCAGACCCGGGCTCGGTCTACGACTTCGTGTTCGCCGACAAGAACCACGTCGGCGGGGAGCGCTAGATGTCGACGATGATTCAGGCGATCCGCATGGCGCTGCATGTCGGAGAGTCGCGCCTCGGCGTGACGGATATCTTCGGCGAGGATGTGGGCGCGCCGCTCGGCGGTGTGTTCACCGGCACGCAGGGCCTCAAGACGGCGTGGAACACGCCCCTGGACGAGCGCGGCATCGTCGGCATGGCGATCGGCCTCGCGCTCGCGGGCCAGAAGCCGGTCGCCGAGATCCAGTTCTGCGACTACGCGTTCAACACGATCGATCTCCTGAAGATCGCCGGCAACACGTACTGGTCCACCGCGGGTGACTGGAACGTGCCGCTCGTGCTGATGACGCCGGTCGGCGCGGGCATCCGCGGAAGCATCTATCACTCGCACTCGTTCGACGCCCAGGCCACTCGCATCGCGGGGTGGAAGATCGTGATGCCGTCGACGCCGCGCGATGCGTACGGCCTGCTGCTCTCGGCGATCCAGGATCCCAACCCGGTCATGTTCCTGATGCCGAAGGCGCTGCTGCGTGTGAAGAGCAAGCCCGGCGAGGACATTCCGGGAGAGCCGGGAGACGACAAGCGCCTCGCCAGCATGATCGATGCGCCGCTCGGCGACCGCACGGCGTGGAAGCCGGAGTGGCCGCAGCTCGAGGAGATGTACATCCCGATCGGCAAGGCGAAGATCGCGCGTGAGGGCACGCAGGTCACCGTGCTGACCTACGGCCGGAACGTGGTGATGGCGCTCGCCGCCGCCGAGGAGCTGGCGGCCGAGGGCATCGATGCGGAGATCGTCGATCTGCGCTCGCTACACCCGTACGACTGGGACGCGATCCTCGCGAGCGTGCGCAAGACCAACCGTGTTCTCTGCGTCAACGAGGACACGGAGATCACCAACTTCGGCGAGCACCTGATTCGCCGGATCAGCGAGGAGCTGTTCTACGAGCTTCACGCACCGCCGAAGCTCCTCGCGGGCGCGCACATTCCGGGCATCGGCCTCGCCGATAACCTCGAGATGGCGAGCGTGCCGCAGACCGCGGGCATCAAGGCCGCGATCGCCGAGCTGGCCGCGCACGAGCCGTGAGCGGGACGTTCCACCGTGAGCCACTTCGTGCGCGACGACCGCCGGCGGACCGGCTACATGGTCACGCACGACTCCTGGTAAGGTGGCCCATGCGGTCGATGGTTCTCCTGATGGCGCTGGTCGCCGCGTGCGGTGGCGATGATGGCGGCGAGCCCGGTCCCGATGCGGCCGTGACCACGACCGACACCGTCGTCTACGTGGTGCGCCACGCCGAGACGACCACGGATCCGGATCCGGGCCTGTCCGCGGCCGGGCAGGCGCGCGCCGACAGCCTCGCCGCGATGCTCGCCGATGATCATCTCGCCGCGGTCTACACGAGCCAGTACCGCCGCACGAAGGACACGGGCACGCCCGCCGCATCGGCGGCCGGCATCGCGGTGACCGTGAAGACCGTGGGCGCGAGCTCCACCGCGTACGCCACCGATCTCGCGAACACCGTGAAGATGAACCCGTCGCAGCACACGGTGCTCATCGTGGGGCACTCGAACACCGTGCCGGAGACCGTGATGGCGCTCTCGGGGACCGCGGTGCCGGCGATCGCGGAGACCGAGTACAACAAGCTGTTCATCGTCACGATCGCAGCAGACGGTCCGCATCTCGTGTCGACGACGTACTGATCCGCTCGAAGGTCTCGAGGTACTCGGGGTGCTGCGTGCCGAACGCGCGGTCCCACCAGGTACCAGCGCGTCCACCGGCTGCGCGCGAACCACCTCGGATACAAGGACCGCGCCACGAGCGGCGCGTGAACAATCGGCAGGTTGAGTGAATCAGGGGCGTCGCACGGGTTGTCGCGATGGTGACGCTGTCGCAGCTGCCTCGACCTTGCTAGGTTCGGCGCGACATGGGCTGGTTCGGGAAGCTGTTCGGCAAGAGCGGGCCTCGCAAGCCGCCGGCGTGGGCCCACGAGGCGTTCGGGACCGATGGCGCTCGCTTCGATGCGTTCGTGGACGTGGTGCGCGACGTGCTCTCCACCGCGGGACACGCGGCGAGCGAGATGGACGTGCGCACGGGCAGCGTGGTGTTGCCATCCGGCGAGTGGGTGTTCGAGGGAGCCGCGTACAACTGCGCCCAGGCGGAGGTCTCCGTGTGGCCCGCGCTCGTGAAGGAGAGCCTCGCGCGCCAGGGCGGTTCGGCCGAGGACGACGGCGACGCGGATGACGCCCCTGCATCCGCGCCGAGCCTGCCGAGCGGAGGCGGGAAGGCATGGGTCATCGGCGCGGCCCCCTGGGGCGTGGTGTTCGAGTGCGGCACGCAGGCGATGGTGCTCGTGCTGCTGCCGACGATCGATCCGGTGGTCGTCCCCGCGCTACCGGAGGGCCTCGTCAAGCGCGTCATCGTCTGCAACGGCGGCGACGCCGGTCATCTCGCGGCCACCGCGACCGCGCGGGCGGCCGGTCTCGCGCACGTGTTCGCCACGCACCCGGATCGGCCGGTCGATCGCGGCGGCGCGCCGGTCGCCGCGAAGCCGGTCGAGGTCCGCGCGCTGACGACGGTGAAGGAAGGCCCGCTCACCGTCGAGCTGCGCGGGTCCTGCGTGCACGGCACGTGGCACGATGGCGTCACGTTCCTCGCGAGCGATGCGATCCCGATGTCGCTGCTCTGCGAGGCGGCGCCGAGCTACGCGGTCGGCAAGCTCGTGGTCGACGAGTACGACGCGGCGAAGTTCATCGACGTCGCGCTGAAGATGAAGAAGCTACTGATCGTCGCGAATACGCCGGGCGTGGATGCCCGTCACCTCGCGGAGACGCTCGCGCAGATCGGCATCTCGTCGGAGATCCTCAACGCCGATCCGAACGATGCGCCGAAGGTTCCGCGGATGAGCGAGGTGCTCGCGCACATGGTGACGGGCGACCTCGACCGCGCGGATGCGGTGGCGGCCGCGGCGATCGCCGCCGGTGATCGCGTGGACGACATGCGGCACCAGCGGGCGATGATCGCGCTGATGCGCGGCGATGACGCGGCCGCCGATGCGGAGCTGGCGCAGATCGATACGCCGCAGGCCCTGTCGAGCCGCTCGATCATCGCGGCGAGGCGCGGAGACCCGGTCGGCCGCGACCATGCGAAGCGTGCCCTGGCGCAGCTCCCCGGCGATGCGATCGCGATCCGCGCCGCGATCTCGGTCCACGCGCTCACGGGCGACCCCGCCGGAGCCCGCGCTCTCCTCGCCGAGCACGGCCTCCACCTCGATCCGGGCGTGCGCGCCGCGCTCGACGGTGCGATCGATGATCCGGAGAGCCTCGAGAGGTCGGTCGCGCACCGGTTTCCCGAGCACGCCGCGTTGGTGCTCGAGGCGGTCTCGCCGATGATCACCGCCGGCAGCTTTGCGGAGGCGGAGTCGCTCCTGCGTCGCGCGAGCGACTGGGACCCCGAGAACCTCGGCATCATCGGCGAGCTCGGCTTCGCGCTGTCGCAGCAGAAGAAGGACGACGAAGCGATCGCGATCTACGACGCGGCCATCGATCGCGGCGGCGCGATGAATCTCTTGCGCTTCAATCGCGCGAACTGCCTGCTGCGCCGCCGCAGCTTCACGCAGGCCGTGGCCGACTTCCGCGCCTGCCTCGAGCTCAAGCCCGACTGGCACGAGGCGCGGGTCAACCTGACCTCGGCGCTCTACGCGACCGGCGATGCGAAGGGGGCGAAGGCGGAGATCGTGCAGCTCGAGAAGCTCGGCGGTCCGCCGCAGCACATCCAGGCGCTGCGGCAGATGATCGCCGGCACGCTCTAGTCGAGCTCGAGAAGATCCGCGAGCGACGGCTCCTTCTCGGGAGGGGGCTCGTCGAGCAGGCTCTCCCAGGAGGCGAGCCGCACCGCGAAGGTCTTTCCGAGGATGCGCTCGGGCCGCACGGCGATCTCCTCGAGCTCGCCGCGCACAGCGCTCCACTGCTGCCGCGGCGCCTCGGCCTCGCGTCGATCGCGCGCCTTCGCATCGGCGTTGGGCGCGACGTCGGCCGCGAGCCGGGCCGCGAGGTCGAGCACGCCGCGAATCAGCTCCGCGCGCTGGGCGAGCGTGGCCTCGGCCGCGTCGACAACGATCCGCGCGGCGGCGGCCGGATCGTGCGAGCCGGCGCGCTCGGCGATGTCGTGCGCGCGGTTCCGGAGCAGGTCCACGCGGCCCGCGTAGCTGGCGACCGTGTGCGAGAACACCTTGCGGGTGGGAACGGAGATCGACGAATCGCCGACCAGCGCGTGCTCGAGGCGGATGCGCATGATCCGCGTCGCGGTCTCCTCGATGCGAGCGATCGCGTCGCGCAGCACGTCATCGCGCGCGGCGATGTCCTCGCGCGTCTCGACCGGGGCGATCTCGGCGGCGAGCTGCTCGGCGTACACGCGCGGCTCGAATGCCTCGACCTGCGCGAGCGATTGGACCTGGTCGAGGACCCGGCTGGCCGTCATCGCGGTGACTCTAGCGCGTTACTGCGGTTCGGCGACGGTCGCGCCGTAGCGCGAGCTCACGCGCGGCGTCGCGACCGCTCGGGCCGCGGCTCGGGACGCCGGCCGAGGTACACGACGTACGCGCGGCTGCCACCGGGGTGGTGCAGCGTGGTGTCGAAGCCCACGTCGGCCATGCGCCGCTTGAAGATCAGGTTCGATTCCTCGGACCAGATCGCGAGCACGCCGCCGGGGCGCAGCGCCGTGAAGCTACGCACCAGGGCCGCGCGGCCGTAGAACGGATCGTTCTCGCGCTTCTGCGCCGCGTGCGGGCCCTCGTAGAGATCGAGGATGATCGCGTCGAGCTGACCGGGAGGCGAGCGCTCGATCACGCGCGCCACGTCCGCGATCACCACGCGCACGCGCTTGTCGGTCGCGGCTCCGCGGGTCAGCGGCGCCATCGGTCCCGCGCACCAGGTGGCGACCTGCGCGGTCAGCTCGACCTGCGTGACCCGCGCCTTCGGTGGCAGTACATCGAGCGCGGCGCGCAGCGTGTACCCCATGCCGAGACCGCCGATCAGCACCTGAGGCGCCGGTCGCCCGGAGATCTCCTTGCACGCGAGCGTGGCGACCGCTTCTTCGGAGCTGCGCTCGCTGCTGGTCATCAGGACCCGGCCATCGATGGTGATCAGGAACTCCTTGGCACCGCGCTGGCGGAGCTGGAGCTCGCCTTCGCGGGTCGTCACCGTCTCGAGGACCTTCCACGGAACCATGCGCTACCGTACGCGATCGAGGCTCAGGCCGCGCGCTGGAGCACGAGCGAGCCGAGCGAGTAGCCGGCGCCGAACGCGGCCATCACGCCGATCGAGCCCGCGGCGAGATCCTCGTTGTGCAGCGCGAACGCGATCAGCGAGCCGGCCGACGCGGTGTTGCCGTACTCGGCGAGGACGAGCGGCGCCTCCTCCTGCGTCGCGTCGCGACCGAGCACGCGCTTCGCGATCAGGTCGTTCATGTTCTGGTTCGCCTGGTGGAGCCAGTAGCGGGCGATCTGGTCGGGGGTGAGGCCGTGCGCGGCGATGGTCTCGTTGACGAACGCCTCCGCCATCGGCACGACGTCCTTGAACACGCGACGTCCCTGCTGGTGGAACAGCTTGTCGGGGGCGTGCTCGGTCGCCGGATCGCAGCGGTTCATGAAGCCGAAGTTGTTGCGGATGTTGTTCGACCACTTCGATGCCATGTGCGTCGACCGGATCTCCCACGAGCCGGCGCGCGCGCGGTCGGCGGGCTCGACGATCATCGCCACGGCGGCGTCGCCGAGGATGAAGTGCGCGTCGCGATCGCGCCAGTTGAGGTGCGGGCTCGTCAGCTCGGGGAGCACCACGAGCGCGCAGCGGGAGTTTCCGAGCTGCACGGCCTGCGATGCGAGCTGCAGCGCGGCGGTGCCGGTCGAGCAGCCGAGCGAGATGTCGAAGCCATGGCCGCGCGCACCGAGGATCGCCTGGACCTCGATCGCCATCGCCGGATACGAGCGCTGGAGGCACGAGGCGCCGAGCACGATCAGGTCGATGTCCTCGCCGACGCGCCCCGCGACCGCGAGCGCCTTGGTCGCCGCGTTCACGGCGTACTCGGCCTGCACGCTGATCTGATCCGATGGGCGATCGGGGATGTTCGGGCACATCCGTTCGGGATCGATCAACCCCGTCTTGTCGTGGACGTAGCGGCACACGATGCCGGAGGCGCGCTCGATGAACTCGGGCGACGACTCCTTGAGCTCGGTGTGCGTGCCGGCGGCGATCTCCGCGGAGTGCTTCGCGTTATCGCGGCGAACGTACTCGTTGAACGCGGTGCACAGCTCGACGTTGTCGAGGACGGTTGGCGGG
>JBBRED010000009.1:0-55333 GCA_038203335.1 Haliangiales bacterium
GCGAACGCCTTGAAGATGCACTCGATGGTGTGGTGCGCGTTGCCGCCGTAGTGGAGGTTGACGTGCAGGTTGCACTGCGCGCGCGTCGCGAACGCGGCGAAGAACTCCTTCGCGAGCTCGCAGTCGAAGTCGCCGATCCACTTGCCGTCGAGGCCGGTGACCTTCCACACGAACGCCGGGCGCCCGCAGAAGTCGACAGCGACGGTGACCAGCACCTCGTCCATCGGCAGGGTGGCGGAGCCGTAGCGCACGATGCCGGCTCGATCGCCGAGCGCCTGCTCGAACGCGTTGCCGAGCACAAGGCCGGTGTCCTCGACGGTGTGGTGCCCATCGATCTCGATGTCGCCGGCGGCCTTGATCGTGAGGTCGAATAACCCGTGCCGCGCGAACGCGTCGAGCATGTGGGTGAGAAACGGGAGCGGCGTGTGGATCGCGCGCGTCCCCATGCCGTCAAGGCCGAGCTCGACGCGGATCTGCGTCTCCTTCGTGTTTCGCTCGATCGCAGCGGTGCGCGCCACGTCTCCTTGTATCAGGTGGTTCCCGATCGTACAAACAACCGCATGGCTCGCTACCCTGGGGTGATCTCTCGCATTCTTGTTCCGCTCGCGCTGATCTCGTGCGGTGGAGGATCGAAGAAGCCGGTGAAGAAGCCGGTGACGGTGAAGAAGGATCCCACGCCGGTGAAGCCGGCGGAGACCGAGGAAGATCGCGAGATGAAGCGCACCACCGCGGCGCACGCGATCGTGCCCGAGGGCGCGAGCTGCCTGCCGCAGGGCCTCAAGGAGAATACCGCGCCGCGCCTCGAGCTCGCCGCGATCGGCGCCGACGCCGTGGTCTGCGCCCTCGACACCGACGAGGCTCGCCTCCTCGGCCCGGTCGCCTGCTGGAAGATCGACCTGGCCTCTGGCGCGCTGACCTACATGCCGGCGGCGCCCCTGCCGGGCCGCGGCATCTCCGTGCTGCTCGACGATCGCTGCGCCCGCGGGTTCTGCCTGCCGAAGGATGCGAAGGCGCCGTCGTCGAAGATCGCCCGCATGGCGTGGAACAGCGAGGGCAGCAAGGTCGCCGTCCTCGTCGGCGATGACATGCACATCTACGACGCCTCCTCGAAGGCGCACGAGTCGAGCTTCTCGGTCCGCGGCGACAAGGGCGTCACCAACGACCCGGCGGCCGTTCACTGGGTCGGCGACACGCTGTTCGTCGAGGGCACCGATCAGGGCCCATTCTCGGCGGTGTGGGCGTTCAAGGCCGACGGCACCGCGGTCGGCGGCATCGAGGCCATCGGCTCGAAGGACGGAAAGCCGATCTCGACGTACGGCGGCTCGTTCTCGCTGCTCGACAAGACGCGCGTCGCCGTCGCGGAGCAGGGCTTCTCGACGTTGACCGTCTACGAGACCGGCACCGGCCAGCGCTCGAAGCTCGTGCGCAAGCTGACCAAGCCGCCGTGCAAGAACGAGGAAGTCGATGCGTACTGGAAGGACGACAACGACAAGGTCGGCGGCAAGTGCAAGGACGCGCTGACGAAGAGCTTCGGCGCGCTGCAGGGCGCGACCGCGGTCGCCGGTAGCAAGAACTTCCTCGTCATGCTGCGCGGCCCGCGCCTCGGCGAGCTCGCCGTGATGGACGCGAAGACGCTCGCCGAGAAGAAGGCGATCAAGCTCCCGTGGTGCAACGGCGGCGCGGGTGGCGCGGCGGGCGCGGCGATCGAGAACGACGATGCGAAGGACGACAAGGCCGCGGCCAAGGGCGCGGCGAAGTCCACGACGCGCGCCCCGACGAAGAAGGCCAAGGGCGGCGACGAAGATCCGGACGCCGGCGGCGAGTAGCGCCGGGAAGATCGCGGCGGGCGCGGCGTCGTGGCGATATGCGGCGTATCGCCTTTCCGCTGATCTCCCTCGCTGCGTGCGCGAGCACGGCCCGGCTCCGAGGACATCCGCCCGTGAGATCAGCGCCGTAGCTGCTGCACGCGTTCGCGTGACGCCGCGACATCTTCGCCGCGAACGCCACCGACGAGATCGAGCCGCGCCGTCTGCTCGCGCCCGGTCAACGCATCCTTCGCGCTGACCTGCAGGATGCCCGACGCGTCGAGCTGGAACGTCACCTCGATCGAGGTCTCGCCGCGCGGCCGCGCCGGGATTCCCTCGAGCCGGAGGTCGCCGATCACGGTGTTGTTGTCGAGCCGGCGCGACTCTCCCTGGCACACGACGATGCGCAC
The DNA here is from genome assembly GCA_038203335.1 of Haliangiales bacterium. Lineage (GTDB taxonomy): Bacteria > Myxococcota_A > Polyangia > Haliangiales > Haliangiaceae > JABFXX01. The sequence goes on from JBBRED010000009.1 coordinate 2,216, forward strand.
CGCATCCTGCTTGTCGCGCGACGTGGTGAACAGCTTGACCATCTCGGTCGGCAGCCGCGAATTGCGACGGATCAGCTCCTCGCAGTAGCCCGCGACGGTGGCGATCCCGAGGCTGCGCGGCGTGACATCGAGGATGACCGGCGTCGGCCGAACCGGCTCCGGTGGCGGGGGCTCGGGCATCGTCGGCAACCGGAACGGTTGCGGTGCCGGCATCTGCTGCATCGGCGGAGGTTGCATGGCCATCTGCGTCGGCGCCTGATGGGCCGGCGGTGTCTGATGGGCGGGAGGCGGCGGTGGCGTCGCGGTCACCGGATACTGCTGCGGCGGTGCGAAGCCCTTCGCCGTGCTCGCCGGGCTCGGCTCCTGTTGCGGCGGTGGTGGCGAGGACGACATCAGGGTGGTCGCGCTTGGAGACGCGGTCGGCATCTGCTGCAGGCCCGAGTCGACGACGACGGTCGGCTGCTGCGCCGCGGGGTTGGTCTGAAAATCGTCCGCGGCGCCCCACTGGTTCTCGGGCTTCGGTGCGGCGGGCATCCCGCGCTGCGTCGGTCCCTTGACCGGAACCGGCGGCGGCGTCGGAGCGCGTGGCGCCTCGGCGACCATCGTCTTCGATTGCGGCGCCGCGGTGGGCACGCCCTTGTCAGTGGCGCGCGGCATCGGCTTGATCCGACCAAGCGCGCCTTGCGGCGGCGGGGTCTTGCCCTCGAACACCTCGCGCGTTCCGGTGCGCGGCAGCGAGTACGACGTATCCGGCTTCAAGAGACTCGCCTGGGAGACGTTGGTCTCCTCGTCGTCCATCTCGACGTTCGCGCCGAACTGCAGGTTGTCGACGGTGTTGGTCTCGCCGTCGAACGCGTCGTCCTCCTCGGGCGCGACCGGGATCTGGACGCTCTTGGACGACGTCCGGTTGAGGATCTTCTCGAGCGACGTCGCCTGCAGCGCTGCGCCCACGGCGACCGCATCCTCGGGGTTGACGTCGGTCCGCGCGGCCTTCGCGAAGAACTTGCTGACCTGATCGCGAACGTACGGGATCTTCGTCGTTCCGCCGACGAGGATCACGTCATCGATCCTGTCGATGCCGAGGCCGGCGTAGCTGAGCGCTTCCTTGCACACCGGGAACGTGCGGTCGATGATGTCGGACACCTGCGAGACGAACTCGTCGCGCGTGATCTCGATCTGCAGATTGAGCGGCGCGCCCTTCGCTCCGTACGCGATCTCGTCGACGCGCACCACCGCGCGCGACCGGCGCGAGAGCTCGATCTTCGTCTGCTCGGCGACCGCGCGCAGGCGCATCATCGAGACCTCGTTGGTCCGCAGATCGATGCGGTTCTCCTGGAGGAACTTGCCGACCATCTTGTCGACGAGCCGCTCGTCGAGATCGTCACCGCCGAGGAACGTATCGCCGGCGGTGCCGAGCACCTCGTAGACCTGGTCGTGGAGCTTAAGGATCGTGATGTCGAACGTGCCGCCGCCGAAGTCGTAGACCGCGATCGTCTGCTTGAGGTTTCGCGTGTTGCCGTACGCGAGCGCCGCCGCGGTGGGCTCGTTGAGCACGCGCACCACGGTGAGGCCGGCGATGGCACCGGCGGTGGCGGTGGCCGAGCGCTGCGCATCGTTGAAGCTCGCCGGCACGGTGACGACCGCTCGCGAGACCGGCTCGCCGAGCTGGTGTTGCGCGATGTTGCGCACGTGATCGAGCACGATCGCCGAGATCTCCGGCACCGCGAACTCGCCGCCACGGGTGACGATCAGCGGCAGCTCGTTCGCGCCTTCCTTGATCTGGAACGGCGACCGTTGCTTCGCGGTCTTGACCTCGGGCGAGGAGTACGCGCGGCCGATCAGGCGCTTCACCGAGTAGATCGTGTTCGACGGGTCGATGACCTTGCGCTGCTTCGCCGCCGCCCCGACGACCACGCCGCCGTTCGGATGAAACGACACCACGGACGGGTGGATCTTGTAGCCGCCCTCGTCCGCGAGCACGCGGGCGTTCCCGGACTCGTCGGCGTGCGCCACCACGGAGTTCGAGGTGCCGAGATCGATGCCTACGATCGGATCACTCAATTATCGACTCGCACGCTCGTTCAATGTCCGCTTTCCGATGTTACAGCGACGGCGCAGCGGTGGCCAGAACGTGGTCGTACCAGCGTTCGAGCTGGGCCCGGAACGGCCACATCCAGCCGTACGACGGACCCAGGAACTGACTGATGACGTACTCGCGGTAGGCCGCGCGCCTCGGGTAGCTGGGTCCCCAGACCTCCGCCGCCGCGCGGATGCTCTCGGCGTACGCCTCCTTCTCGAAGTAGGCGCGGAACCACGCGAGTCCCATGGGTAGTGGGAGCAGCACGTAGAGCAGCGCCATCCCGGGGAGGGTGAACTTGCGAAATTGCCGCAGGTGAACCGCCTCGTGACGGAGGGTCACGTAGCGCTGGTCGGGGTCGATCGAGTCCCAGTCGGGGGTGACGTACACGGTGCGCCGGATCGTGGTCTGGAACGAATCGAGGTACGTCCGCATGCGGCCGAACGTCACGATCTTGAGCCCGAGGTCGATCGCCCGGTGGAACGCGGACTGATCCTTGCGGACGATCCGGAACGTGGGGAACTCGACGCGCAACGCCTCGACGAGGTCGTCGTACCGGCTCACGGAGTCAGTTTACTCCCGTTGACGGCGCCCGTCCGGATCCGTAGCGTGCTCGGTCCGTGGTGGATCTCTCGAAGTTGAACCCGCCGCAGCGGGAGGCCGCGAGCCACTTCGGTGGACCGCTCCTCGTGCTCGCGGGTGCCGGCTCCGGAAAGACCCGCGTGATCACGATGCGGATCGCGCACCTGCTCGCGCAGGGCATCCCACCGCAGGCGATCTGCGCCGTGACGTTCACGAACAAGGCCGCCGAGGAGATGCGCGAGCGCGTCGCCGGCATCGTGCGCGACACCAAGGTCACGCGGCAGCTCACGATGGGCACGTTCCACGCGCTCGGCCTGATGATCCTCAAGCAGGAGCGCAAGGCACTCGGCCTGCCGCGCGGCTTCGTGATCTACGACCAGTCGGATCAGATGGGCTCGGTGCGCGAGGCGCTGCGTCATGTCAAGAGCATGAGCCGCGATGGCGAGCGTCGGTTCGACGTGAAGGCGATCCTCACACGCATCTCGCTCGCGAAGAACAAGTTCGTCGCCGCCGAGGACTACGAGGGCAACCCGGCCGACGACTACGACGCGATCACGAGCGAGGTCTATCCGAAGTATCAGGAGATGCTGCGCTCGTGCGCGGCGTTCGACTTCGACGACCTGATCGTCGAGCCGGTGCGGCTGTTCGAGAAGCACGCCGACGTGCGCGAGCGCTGGGCGAACCGGTACCAGTTCGTCATGGTCGACGAGTTCCAGGATACGAACGCGGCGCAGCTGCGCATGGTCAAGCACCTCGTCGCGGAGCACGGGAACCTGTGCGTCGTCGGCGACGACGACCAATCGATCTATAGCTGGCGCGGCGCGGACCCCACGAACATCCTGCGATTCGCCGAGATGTTCCCGGGCGCGAAGGTCGTCAAGCTCGAGCAGAACTACCGCTCGACCAAGACCATCCTCGCGGCGGCGAACACCGTGATCGCGAACAACAAGCAGCGCCACGGCAAGTCGCTGTGGTCGCAGATGGGCGACGGCGAGATCATCACCCACGCCGTCGCGGCGACGCCCGAGGACGAGGCGAAGTTCGTCGCGAAGGAGATCCATCAGCTCCACGCGGATGGTCGCGGCTGGGACTCGATGGCGGTGATGTACCGCTCGAACCTGCAGGCGAAGATCATCGAGGAAGAGCTGCGCGCGGCGAGCATCCCGTACGTGATGTACGGCGGGCAGCAGTTCTTCGAGCGCAAGGAAGTGAAGGACGTGCTCGCGTACCTGCGCGTCGCGCTCAACCCGAAGGACGAGCTCGCGCTGCGCCGGATCATCAACTATCCGGCGCGCGGCCTCGGTGCCACCACCGTCGAGCGGCTCGTGCTCGCGGCGCAGGCGAAGCACGCCACGCTGTGGGATGCGTGCAAGAGCGCGGTCACCGGTACCGGTACGTTGCCCGGCATGGTCAACGCCCTTTCGAGCGATGACGACGGCGGCCCGGGCATGACCGTCGATGTCGGGGATCTCCGCGGCGCCGCACGCAACGGCATCCTCGAGCTGATCCACGTGGTGTCAGAGCTCGCCTCCGCGATCGAGAGCGGCATGGATCCGGTGAGCGCGACCAAGGTCCTCGTCGAGGACATCAAGCTCTACGACGATCTTCGCCAGGCCTCGGGCAGCATGGCGGCCGCGCAGCGCCGGATCGACAACGTCGAGGGCCTCTACGGTTCGCTGCAGCGGTTCGCCGAGCGGGGCAAGGGCAAGGAGGATCTTGCCGAGTACCTCCGCATGCTCTCGCTCGAGACCTCGAAGGAAGAGGATCAGATTCCGGGGCCGAAGGTCGTGCTCACGACGCTGCACGGTGCGAAGGGCCTCGAGTTCCCGGTGTGCTTCATGATCGGTCTCGAGGAGGAGCTGCTGCCGCACATCCGCACACTGCAGCCGCAGGCCACGGACGCCGCCGATGCCGACCACGCGACCGACATCAGCGAGGAGCGCCGGCTGTGCTACGTTGGCATCACGCGTGCGCAGCGCAAGCTGTACCTGACCCGGGCCTGCACCCGCGTCGCGCGCGGTCGCTCGGTCCCGCGCACGCCGTCGCGGTTCCTGCTCGAGATCCCCGAGGAGCTCTACGAGGTGCGCGATATCGGGGAGGAGGCCCGCCAGAAGGTCCCCGAGGCCGAGGTGAAGAGCTTTTTCGGTAACCTCGCGAACATGCTCGACGATTAGTGTCGACCGCACACCGCGCGCGATGTCATCAGGTGACGAAGCGTGTAGTGGCGACCGCATCGTGGGATCTCTGCTATTCCGCCGGCATGAACCGGAACGCCGTTCTCTGCGCACTTCTCGTCGCCGCCTGCGGTGGCAAGAGCACGCCCCCGAACAACACCACCCTCGGCGACACGCACGTCGAGTCCAAGGATCGTGTCGCCCCGCCGACGCAGGTCGCGACGCCCCTCGATCCGGCGCTGCCGTTCCGGATGTCGTTCGCGAATCCGGGTGGCATGTGGCAGCCGCAGCAGATGTCGTTGCCGGGTCACGTCGAGACGTTCAAGAAGATGGGCGTGAACATGGACGCGAGCGTGCTCGCCGATCCTCTCGCCGCACCGATCGCCGCGATCGTCTCGGTCGGTGGCTGCTCGGCATCGTTCGTGTCGCCCGATGGCCTCGTGATCACGAACCATCACTGCGTGCAGGGCGCGCTGCAGTTCAACTCGAGCGAGAAGGAGAACTTCGTCGAGGATGGCTTCCTCGCGAAGACCCGCGCCGAGGAGCGCTCCGCCGGTCCCGCGCAGCGCGTGTTCGTGGTGCAGGCGTACACCGACGTCACCAAGCAGATGCGCGACGGCCTCGAGGCCGTGAAGGATCCGACGAAGCGCAAGACCGAGCAAGAGAAGCGCATGAAGGCGCTGCAGACCGGTTGCGAGCAGGATCGCCCGGGCATCCGCTGCGACGTGCGCGGGTTCTTCGGCGGCGGCCAGTACATGATGATCGAGAACCTCGAGATCCGCGACGTGCGCCTCGTCTACGTGCCCGCTCGCTCGGTGGGCAACTACGGCGGCGAGGTCGATAACTGGGCGTGGCCGCGCCACACCGGCGACTTCTCGTTCTATCGCGCGTACGTCGGCAAGGACGGCAAGCCCGCCGACTACTCGCCCGACAACGTTCCGTACCAGCCGAAGCACCACCTGCAGGTCTCGACCGCGGGCCTCAAGGCCGGTGACTTCGTGATGGTCGTCGGCTATCCCGGCAGGACGAGCCGTACGTCGACGGCGCTCGAAGTCCACCACGATCTCGAGTGGTACTACCCGTACTACATCGAGTACTCGAAGCAGCGCTACGCGATCGCCGAGGCCCACCTCGCCGATCCGGGCGAGACCGGCATCAAGGCCACGGTCATGAAGCAGAGCGTGCAGAACTTCCTCGCGAAGTACCAGGGCCTGCTCAAGGGCATCTCGGCCACGGATCAGCTCCAGCGCAAGGATGCGCTCGACAAGCGGATCCACGAGTGGGCCGCGGAGGACGGCCACGAGGAGCAGCAGGCAGACATCGCGAAGATGGAGAAGTTGATCGGAGAGGAGATCCGCACCGCGCGCGTCGACTTCGATCGGAGCGCCGCGTTCGGCGGCTCGAAGCTCCTCGGCGCGGCGCTCTCGTTCACGCGCTGGGCCGACGAGCGGGCGAAGAAGGATGCCGATCGCAAGCCGGGCTACCAGGACCGCGACATGCAGCGCGCGATCGCCGGCCAGAAGCAGATGAAGAAGGGCTATGACCGCGTGCTCGACCGCGCCGGCTTCAAGCTCGCGCTGACCCGCGCGCTCCTCCTCGACGAGAAGGAGCGACCGTGGCTCGCCGCGCTGCTCGACGTCAAGAAGGGCACGAAGATCGACGACGCGCTGATCGAGAAGACGCTCGAGTCCTGGTACGCCGGCGCGACCCTCGAGGACGAAGCCACGCGCGTCGAGCTCCTCCAGAACGGCACGCTCGCCAAGCTCAAGGCCTCGAAGGATCCGTTCATCCGCGCGGCGCAGCGCGTGTTCCCGATCGTGAAAGCAGAAGAGAAGAAGTCCGATGCGCGCACGGGAGAGCTCCTGCTCGTGACGCCCGCGTACGTCGACGCGATGAAGCAGGTCCTCGGCGGCCAGCTCGCGCCGGACGCGAACGGCACGGTGCGCGTCACCTACGGCACGGTTCGCTCGTTCAAGCCGACCTCGAAGGATCCGGCGGATCGCCCGTTCACGACGGTCTCGCAGATCCTGGCCAAGGACACCGGCAAGTCGCCGTTCGACGCGCCGAAGAAGGAGCTCGACGCGATCAAGGCGCGAACGTTCGGCGTCTACGGCGATCCCGCGCTTGGCGGCGAGGTGCCGGTCGACTTCCTCAGCGACCTCGACATCACGAACGGCAACTCCGGCTCGGCAACGCTCAACGACAAGGGCGAGCTCGTCGGCCTCGCGTTCGACGGCACGCTCGACGGTGTCGCCTCCGACATCGTGTTCGACAGCGCGACCACGCGGACCATCCACCTCGACGCGCGGTACATGCTGTGGACGATGGATCTCCTCGACGGAGCGGATCACCTGATCAAGGAGATGGGGCTCACGCCGAGGATGTAAGGCGTTCGCGGGTGAGCCCGACGTAGCGAGCGTCGGCGTCTCCCGCGATCCACCGGCGCTCGAGCCGGGCGGCGACCACCGCGGTGGTGCCCGATCCGACGAACGGATCCACGACGAGCTGCCCGGGCTTGCTCGATGCGAGCACGAGCTTCTCGATCAGCGCCTCCGGTTTCTGCGTGGCATGCGGGGTCTTCTCCGCCATGCCGTTGCAGATCACCGGGATCTCGATGACATCGCGCGGCTTCGCGCCGAGCGGGTTGGGCTCCCACTTGTCGCGCGGCTTGTTCTTCGCGCCGCGGTCGTACTGCGACGACACGGCCTGCGCGCGCGCCGGATACTTCGTGGTGTGGCCGTTGTAGGGGATCCGCACCGCATCGACGTCGATCCGAGCGGCCTCCTTGCGGAGGTGAAGGATCGACTCGTGCGAGCGCCCCCAGTCCTTCCCGAGGTTCGCCTTGTTCCGGTACGACCAGATCAGCCAGCGGCAGCTCGCGAACCGCTTCGCGCTGCGCGCCTTGACGTCGGCGAGGATCTCCGAGAACCCGCACACGTACGCCGAGCCGTGCGGTGCGAGGACGCGCTCGATCTCGGCGAGCCAGCCATCGCACCACTCGACGTACGCCTCGAGCGAAGGAAACTCGTCCCACGCCTCCTTCGCGATCGCGTACGGCGGATCGGTGACAACCAGATCGACGCTGCGATCCGGCAGCCGTCCGAGCAGCTCCATCACGTCGATGTGCCACAGCTCGCCCCGGTGCTCCTTCATTGCCAGCGTCGGGCCGCTGCCCCGCAGATCGTGCGGAACGGCGAGCTCGCGCGCGACTCGGGGTGGACGCTTGGGCACCGGTCGCGCATCCTATCGCCGATGCCGCGTCCGGACCAGCAGATCCACCCGACCGCGATCCTCGACTCGAACTCGTCCCACTCCGCCTTCGCGATCGCGTACGGCGGATCGGTGACCACGAGATCGACCGATCCCGTGGCCTGCTGCCCGAGCAGCGCGAGCACGTCGGCATGCCACAGCTCGCCGCCGTGACCGGCGTGGGCACGGGTCGGCCCAGCACCGCGCAGATCGCGCGGAACCGGCAACTCGCGGACGACCCGTGGTGGACGCTTGGGCACGACGCGAGCATCCTACTCACGATGCAGCGCCCGGACCAGTGGATCCACCCCACCGCGATCATCGAGGAGGGCGCGCGGATCGGCGCGAGCACGCGGATCTGGCAGTGGGTCCACATCATGTCGGGCGCGCGGATCGGCAAGCAGGGCTCGATCGGGCAGGGCTGCTACATCGGTAACGTCACGGTCGGCAACGGCTGCCGCATCCAGAACAACGTCTCGGTCTACGACGGTGTCGCGCTCGGCGATGACGTGTTCCTCGGCCCCTCGTGCGTGTTCACGAACGTCAAGCACCCGCGCGCCCACGTCTCGCGCAAGGAGGAGTTCGCGACCACGTGGGTCGGCCGCGGCGCGTCGATCGGGGCGAACGCCACGATCCTGTGCGGCGTCACGATCGGCGACTACGCGATGATCGGCGCCGGCGCCGTGGTCACGCAGGATATCGGCGCGCACGCGATCGTCATCGGCACTCCCGCGTCGCGGATCGGCTGGGCGTGTCGCTGCGGCGAGACGCTCGGCAGCGACCGGGCTTGCGCGCGCTGCGAGGATCGCTACAGCTCGGATGGCGTCACGCTGACGCGCCTCTGATCACGAGCGGTAGTGGTGCTTGAGCTGCGCCCACAGCTCGAGCGGATCGAAGCCGAGCAGCGCGAACGGATGCGCGCCGGACTCCATCATCGCGTCGCGTGCGCGGCCGGCGAGGGCGGAGGCTCGATCACGTGCGGCCCGCGGCAGCATGCGCGCGACCGCCGACGCGGCGCGGCCCGCCATTGCGGCGACGGCAGCGCCACCGAGCAGGCCGAGGAGCCATGCGGGTGCGGGATCGATGACCACGCGCTTCGCGTTGAGATCGCGTGCGAGCTGGTCGCTCGGACCGGTGACGATGCCGAGCAGGGTGGAGCGCTCGAGGAACACCGCGAGGCTCGGCTTCGCGAACCGCTCCTCCACCGCCTCGATGACGCGCTTGTGCCCCTTCGCCCAGTCGCGCGCGAACGAGACCTCGGGCACGAGATCCGCGATCGCGCGGTGAGTCGCGGCGCGCACGATATCGCCGTCGTCCTTGACCGCGATGATCGACGAGTGGATGCGCGAGCGATCGTCCTCGATCACGTAGACGAGGAGCGCCGAGCGATCCGGGATCAGGAGATCGAACGTGCGCTGGATCGGCTCGAACGATGGTGCGGGGAGCAGCTCCAGCAGCGGGGGCTCGGTCCACACGCCGGTGCCTACGTGCTTCTTCAGCGCACGCAGCGCGATGAGGCCCTGCGCGACGAGATCCTGATCGAGCCGGAGCGCGGCCTCGATCTCCGCCGACAGCGCGGCGATCACGTGGCGATCGATCGCGATCACCGCACCCACGCCGAGCGTCTTGGCCCACGCCTCGAGGCCCTTCGCCGTCAGCGAGGGCAGCGGCGCCGTCGCCGGATCGATCGAGCCGCGCGCGCCGTCACCGGCGATCACGAGCTTGATCACGCGCCCGGCATCGAGGATCGCGAGCGCCCAGCGCGGCCTCTCGATCACGCGCGGCGGCGTTAGCAGACGCCACCAGTTTTTCCAGTGACGAGCATCAAGATCTGCGAGGTGGAGCTCGGGTGAGAGCACAGGGGGAGCGTACTTGCACTGGGTGCGGAACGGGGAGAGAGTCCGCGCATGACGAAGACGAAGCTTGCAATGTTGTTCGTGATGGCCACGGTGGGCGCAGCGAGCGCCGGCGGATCCGAAGGCTCGCTCGGTGTTGGTGGCGAGTACCAGCTCAATGGTACCGGCGGCGCGTCGTTCAACTACGACGCCGGCAAGTTCCACGTCGGAGCGTTCCTCGGGCTCCACGATCCCGATGGCGCCGACAACACGGACTTCTCGATCGGCGCGCGGTTCTACTACCACGTGGCGAGCACCGCGATGTCCGACTTCTCGGTCGGCGGCAGCGTCGGGCTGTTCTCCCATGACGAGCCCGCGGGTACGGGTGGCAATGGCGATCGCCAGAACAGCCTGTACATCGAGCCGGGCTTCCAGATCCGCGCGTTCATCGCGTCGAACGTGGCGCTCAGCTTCACCGGCGGGATCGTGATCCGCGCGCTCGACGACAGCGGCCTCGACGTCGGCGCGCAGGTGACCGGCATCGCCGGCGTGCACTACTACTTCTTCGGCCAGTAGCTATTCGTCGCCGCCGCCGCCGCCCACCGCGGCCGCGAGCGCGATGTCCTGCGCCTTGATCTTCGAGGGATCGAACTTCTTCGCGCCGTCGATCATCTTGTCGATGGTCTTGTCGAAGTCAGGCGCGGCGGCGTCCTTGCCCGGCTTCAGGAACCGGAGCGGGTTGACGCGCGCGACGACGATCGGCTTGAGATAGCCGCTGTTCCACCCGGACTCCTTGAGTCGCACCACCGCGGCGCTGACCGCCTCGTCGAGATCGAGCAGCTTCCCGGCGTGCTCCTCGCGCAGCACGAGGCTCTTCTTCATCGGCTCGGTCGACCACGTCTCGCACTTGCTGACCACCGAGTTGTACGCACCACCGGAGAACCGGGCGTTCTTCTCGTAACAGATGCCGATGGTGACGAGCGACGCCTGCTCGAGCTCGAACGAAACGTCGGTCTCGCTCTGGCCGGTGCGCTTCGGGTCCGCGGCGATCGCGCGCGCCATGCGGATGACCTCGATCGCCTTGTCCTTCAGGTTGTGCGCCTTCTCGGTGTTGAGCGCGAGGATCCGGAACGCGATCTCCGGCTCCGGCATCACGAGCGCGACCACGGTCTTCGCGCCGAGGCTCGTCATCGCGGACAGGCGGTGCATGCCGTTCGGCGAGATGAAGCCGTCGCCGTCGGGAACCGCGATCACCGGATCGAGGAACCGCCCGACCTTCGGGATCACCGCGGCGAGACGGTCCGCGTGCGCCTTCGACAGCTCGCGCTGATACGGCGTGGGCTTCACCTTCTCGAGCGGGAGCGCGGCGAGCGCGACCCAGTGACCGCCGAGCGGCTCGCGATATGCGGACAGCACGTGACCGCCCGCGTCCTCGATCAGCTTGCCCAGGGCCTTGATCTCGCTCGACTGCGTACCCGACGCGACCTCAGCGGCGGTCAGTCCAACCGAGCCGGCCTCGGCCTTCGTCTTCTTCTTGCGCGGAGTGGACGCCTTCTTCGGTGCTGCGGCCTTCGCCTTTGCCATGCGCCGCACTGTAGTACCCTTGCCGCGTGAAATGGACCCGCGGCACCCAGAACGACGACGTCGTCGATGCACGTGGTAAACGCCCGTCGGGAGCAGTGCTCGGCGCCGGTGGTGTGGGCGCCGCGGTCGTGGTGTTCCTCGTCGCGAAGCTTCTCGGCGTGGACATCAGCGGTCTGTTCGGCGGCGGTGACAGCGGCAGCACCACCAGCTCGTCGTCGACGCAGTCCGAGGAACCGCAGCCGAAGCAGGGTCCGGATCCCGATGCCGAGCTCTACGACTTCATCAAGTTCGTGATGAAGGACATCCAGGACTCGTTCGACGCGGAGTTCCGCGCGAGCGGCAAGACGTACACGCGCGCGAAGTTGATCGTGTTCGAGCAGGCCGTCGATACGGCGTGCGGTCGCTCGTCGGCGGCGATCGGGCCGTTCTACTGCCCGGGTGATTCGCACGCGTACATCGATCTCTCGTTCTACAAGGACCTCCGGCAGCGGTTCGGCGCGCCGGGCGACTTCGCCCAGGCGTATGTGCTCGCGCACGAGATCGGTCATCACCTGCAGAACATCCTCGGTCTCGAGACCAAGGGCGCGCGCCTTCACAGCGGCGAGACCCGCAACCAGAAGTCCGTGCGCATCGAGCTGCAGGCGGATTGCTTCGCGGGCGTGTGGGGCCACGATGCGGCGGGCAAGAAGCTGCTCGAGGTCGGCGATCTCGAGGAGGCGCTGAACGCGGCGAGCGCGATCGGCGACGATCGGCTGCAGAAGGAGAGTGGCGTCGAGGTCAACCCGGAGACGTTCACGCACGGCACGTCCGCGCAGCGCATGAAGTGGTTCAGGCGCGGCTTCGATACGGGCAAGCTCGAAGCGTGCGATACGTTCGTCGTCGAGGAGTTATGAGCCAGCTCACGTCGTTTCCGAAGGCCGACATCAAGATCCTCCTGCTCGAGAACGTCCACCCGGTGGCGTCCGAGGCGTTCAAGGCCGAGGGCTTCCAGGTCGAGGTCGTGAAGGGCTCCCTCCCCGAAGCGGAGCTCGTCGAGCGCGTCGCCGATGCGCACATCCTCGGGATCCGCTCGAAGACGCAGGTTACCCAGGCGGTGCTCGATGCCGGCCGTCGCCTGATGAGCGTGGGTGCGTTCTGCATCGGCACGAACCAGATCGCCACGCTGAAGGCGAACCAGCGCGGCGTGGCCGTGTTCAACGCGCCGTTCTCGAACACGCGATCCGTCGCGGAGCTGATCATCGCCGAGGTCGTGATGCTGTCGCGCCGCCTCGGTGATCGCTCGCGCGAGGTTCACGAGGGCCGCTGGAACAAGGTCGCCGTCGGCAGCCACGAGATCCGCGGCAAGACGCTCGGCATCGTCGGCTACGGCCACATCGGTACGCAGGTCGGCGTGCTCGCCGAGTCGTTCGGCATGCGCGTGGTGTTCTTCGACATCATGGCGAAGCTGCCCATGGGCAACAACCGCACGATGCCCACGCTCGACGAGCTGCTCGAGATCTCGGACTTCGTGACGCTCCACGTTCCGGAGACGCCGGCCACGAAGAACATGGTCGGTGCGGCCGAGCTCGCGAAGATGAAGCCGGGTGCCTGCCTGCTCAACGCGAGCCGCGGCACGGTGGTGGAGATCGAGCCGCTCGCGGCCGCGATCAAGAGCGGGCACATCGGCGGCGCGGCCGTCGACGTCTATCCCGACGAGCCCGAGGGGAACAGCGATGGCTTCGCGTCGCCGCTGCGCAACCTCGGCAACGTGATCCTCACGCCGCACATCGGCGGATCCACCGAGGAAGCGCAGGAGGCGATCGGCCGCGAGGTCTCGTCCGCGCTGATCAAGTACATCAACACCGGCGCCACCACCGGCGCGGTCAACTTCCCGCAGATCGAGATGCCGCTGGCCAAGGGCGCGCACCGGATCCTGAACGTCCACAGGAACGTCCCCGGCGTGCTCCGCGACATCAACAAGATCGTCTCGGACTGGGGCGCCAACATCCGCGCCCAGGTGCTCTCGACCGACCCGGATATCGGCTACCTGATCATGGACCTCGATCAGGACGTTTCGCAGGACGTGAAGAAGGCCGTCGGCGCCCTGGAGACGAGCATCAAGACGCGCATTCTGTTCTAAGCGGGTACACTGACCAACGCGTGCACATCAGCGTCTTCGACATCTTCAAGATCGGCATCGGGCCCTCGAGCTCGCACACGGTTGGACCGATGCGCGCGGCGAAGCGGTTCGCCGAGCGGCTCGAGGCCGATGGCCAGCTCGCGCAGACCGCGGGCGTGAAGATCGAGCTGTTCGGTAGCCTCGGATTCACCGGTAAGGGCCACGGCAGCGACAAAGCCGTCGTGCTCGGACTCGAGGGCGAGGAGCCGAAGACGGTCGACGTCGACGCCATCGCGAAGCGCATCGCCGCGGTCACCGAGACGCGCCGGATCAAGCTGCTCGGGAAGCACGAGGTGGACCTCGATCCCGCCGAGGCGCTGATCTTCCACCGTCGCGACAAGCTCCCCCTCCACGCGAACGGCATGCGGTTCACCGCGCGGGACGCGAAGGGCGCGGTGATCGTCGCCCGCGAGTACTACTCGGTCGGCGGCGGCTTCGTGGTGGACCACACCGGCGCGCCCGCCGACGGCAGCATGCCCGCCGAGCAAGTCACGGTCCCGTACCCGTTCAACTCCGCCGACGAGCTGCTGCGACTCGCGAGCGAGCACGGTATGAGCTTCTCGTCGTTGATGCTCGAGAACGAGAAGGCCCACCTGCCGGAGGCCGAGATCCGCGCGCGCGTCGTCGAGATCTGGCTGGCGATGGATGCGTGCGTGAAGCGCGGCTGCGAGCGCGAGGGCATCCTTCCCGGTGGCCTCAAGGTCCGCCGGCGGGCGGCCGCGCAGTACCGCAAGATGAAGAGCGATCCGGCTGGCGCCAGCGATCCGCTCGGGATCCTCGACTGGGTCAACCTGTTCGCGCTCGCCGTGAACGAGGAGAACGCCGCGGGTGGCCGCGTGGTCACCGCGCCCACCAACGGCGCGGCCGGCATCATCCCGGCCGTGATCATGTACTACCGGCGCTTCCTGCCGAACGCCGACGACGAGGGCACGATCCGCTTCCTCCTCACGGCCGCGGCGATCGGCGCGCTGTACAAGAAGAACGCATCGATCAGCGGCGCCGAGGTCGGCTGCCAGGGCGAGGTCGGCGTGGCGTGCTCGATGGCCGCCGGCGCGCTCGCTGAAGTCATGGGCGGCACGCCCGCGCAGGTCGAGAACGCGGCGGAGATCGGGATGGAGCACAACCTCGGGCTGACGTGCGATCCGATCGGCGGGCTGGTGCAGGTGCCGTGCATCGAGCGCAACGCGATGGGCGCGGTGAAGGCGATCAACGCGGCACGGATCGCACTTCAGGGCGATGGCAGCCACAAGGTCTCGCTCGACAAGGTGATCAAGACGATGTGGCGCACGGGCGCGGACATGAGCAGCAAGTACAAGGAGACCGCGCGCGGTGGTCTCGCCGTCAACATCATCGAGTGTTGATCAGGTAACCTGAAGCAAGTGGAGCTAACCGGGCTCGAACCGCGGCGCAGCGACCTGGCGCGCGGGATCGTGATCGCGAGGAGCAAGGCTCCTCTCGATCCGGACACGCAGGACAAGCTGTGGGCCGCGCTGTCGAATGCCGGCGTGACGGAGACCGAGCGCCGCGACACGGATGACGGCGCGGAGCCCGAGGAGCAGATCGCACGGCAGTGGCTCGCCGCTCCGTGGATGCCGCCGGCGCCCGACGAGCTCGAGGCCCAGCGCGCCGCGTTCCTGGCGGCCGCCGAGACGTTCGGTCTCGAGGCGATCTGGTGCGTCAAGATCGAGACCGGCATCGATGGCGTGACGTGGATGGAGATCACGGCCGCCAGCCCGTCTACCGAGGACGACGAGGACGCGCCGGCGATCTCCGACGAGCCGCCGGAGATCGTGGACGCGATCTTCGAGGAGAACGAGGAGGTCCTCTACGCGGCGCCCGATGCGCCAGCCCCGGCGATGGAGGGCGAGGCGAGCGGTGAGGACGACTCGGACGACGAGCTGTTCGACGACGACGACGACGACATGACCGACGACATCTCCTCGGCGCTCGAGAGCCACTGGCGCAACGGCGTGCCGCCGATGGAGCACTCGGTCGCGTTCCCGATCGAGCGCTACCCCGACATCATCGACGACTACGACTGGGAGAGCTTCGGCATCGCGATGAAGCTCTCGGGACCCGAGCTGCCCGGCGAGGAGTCCGTGATCAACGCGTTCTTCGCGCTGTGGCTCTCGGTCTACCAGGACGAGCGCACCGACGAGTTCGAACCGTTCCAGCGCGCCGACGTGGTTCACGATCGCCGGCACCGCGCCGCGCTGATGTGGGTCGAGCGGTTCTCCGTGCCCGCCACCGCCGCCGACCAGGTCCACTTCCTGCTGTGGGTCGTCGCGCGCATCAACGAGATGATCCCGCTCGCCTGGGCGCGGTTCGATTCTGTCGATGACTCCGTCAAGTCGCGCGCGGTTCCCGACGATGGCTCCGAGGTGTTCATCCTCGCGGGCAACCCGTTCGCCGAGCGGTTCCGTCGCCACGGCGAGGAGCCCGCGCTGTCGTGGGCGGTGGGGCAGAGCGCGTGGAGCAAGCGCGAGCTCGCGGGCATGCTGATCGAGGTCGCGCTCGAGCACGATCCCGACGAGCCCCAGACCGCCGTGGTCGCCGAGCGCCTGCTGCGCCGCGCGCTGTCGTTCGATGCCACGTCCGATGCGACCGGCTATCTCGCGATCGTGCTGATCCGACAGCGCCGGCTCCCCGAGGCCACGCAGCTCGCGCGCGCTGCGACCCGACGGGACGTGCGCCTGCTCGTCGTCGGCGAGACGGCCGAGCACATTCCCGGCGAGCTGGCTTCGGCGCTCGATCTCCTGGACGACGAGACCCTGCGCGCCACGGATCCCGAGGAGGTCGCGGACCTGGTGAGCGCGGTCGCGCGCCACGCGCCGAACCACCTGCCGGCGATCCTGTCGCGCCTCCCCCGCGAGGTCGGCCTCGTGCCGTACCTCTACAACGCGAGCTTCGCGGTCGAGCGCCCGCAGGCGCTTCAGATCCTCCGCCGCGTGCTCTCGCTCCCCGAGCCGCGCCGCGACTCCGGCGAGGCGCGCACCGCGCTCGTCATGGCGTGGAACAACGCGTGTATTCACGCGCACGCGCTCGGCGACTTCAAGCTCGCGGTCGAGCTCGCCGAGGGTGGCCAGCCGTTCGGGCCCGAGAATCCGTACATCTATCACTCGGCCGCCTGCGCGTTCGCAGCGACCGCGCAGATCGATCGAGCGATCGAGCAGGTCGAGCTGGCGATCACGCACGGCTACGAGCACGCGGAGAAGATGGAGACCGATGCGGACCTCTCCGCGCTCCAGGCCGACCCACGGTTCGCACAGCTGTTCGTCGATTGGCGTACGCGGCGTGCCGACCTCAACTGATACGATGGATCCGTGGCGTATCGGATCCTGGCGTGGTTCCTGCGGGTGGTCACGCGGGTGTTCTTCCGCCAGGTCGAGGTCGCCGGGCTCGAGCACGTTCCGGCGACGGGACCGGTGCTGTTCGCCGGCAATCATCCGAACTCGCTGATCGATCCGATCCTGATCATCACCACGTGCGGCCGGAAGGTGCACTTCGCCGCGAAGGACTCGCTGTTCAAGGGGCGGCTCATGCGCGCGCTGCTGCGCGGCCTCGGCGCGGTGCCGGTGGCGCGAAAGGACGAGCGCGATGGCGGCCAGGCCGCGCCGACCGGACCGGTGCGCGATGCCGCCGAGCGTGCGAGCGCGAACGACAAGGCGTTCGACAACATGTTCGCCGTGCTCGCCGAAGGCGGGACCATCGGCATCTTTCCCGAGGGGCTGTCCCACGACGAGAGTCAGCTGACGAAGCTGAAGACCGGCGCGGCGCGGCTCGCGCTCGGTGGCGCGACGAAGATCTCGCAGCCGGTGACCGTCGTGCCGTGTGGGCTGACGTTCATCCATCCGAAGCGGTTCCGCAGTCGCGTGCTCGTGCAGTACGGACCGCCGCTCGTGATCGAGCCGGGGCGCAGCACCGAGCCGGAGACGGTGCGCGCCGTGACCGGCGAGATCGATCAGGCGATGCGGCGCCTCACCATCAACGCCCCCGACTGGGAGACCGTGCGCGCGCTCGACGTGGTGCGCCGCCTGTACCAGCCGCAGGAGATCTCGATCGAGGACCGGGTCGAGCTCTCGCGCCGGTTCAACCAGTACTACAGCACGGTCGCCATGGATCCGAAGGTGATCGGCCTGATGGCGCGCGTCCGCGCGTACCAGCAGGAGCTCGACGAGCTCGGGATCACGGATCGCGAGCTCGCACGCGACCTCTCCAAGCTCGAGATCAGCGGCCGCATGCTCCGCCACCTGGTGCTCGTCGCGTTCTGGCTGCCGCTGACCGCGCCGGGCGCACCGCTCCACATCCCCACGTTCGCGTTCGCGCGGATCGCAGGCGCGCGCCTGACGCCGCGCAAGGACGTGATCGCGACGACGAAGCTGCTGATCGGCATGCTGCTCGTGCTGCTGTCCTACGCCGCCGCGGTCTCGGTGCTGTGGTGGAAGGTCGGCTTCGGCTGGGCGCTGTTCACCGCACTGCTGTTGCCGATCTCCGGCTGGGCCACGCTGCGCGTGCTCGATCGTCTGCGCCTCGTGCGCCGCGGCTTCGGCGCGCTGGTCCGACAGCTCCGGTTTCGCCGCGAGGTCACACGGCTGCGCGCCGAGCGCGACACGCTCTCTGGTGAGGTGGTGCGGATCGTCACGGAGGTCAAGCCGTCCGAGCTGTCGGCGCTATTCCCGCCGAACGATCCGCGCCGCGACGAGCCCGAGGAATCCTGGCGCGCGCGCAAGAACGCCGACCTCGACGCCGAGCTCGACAAGGATGCCGCTGAAGATCGCGCCGATGATGTCGCCGAGGATCGCGGGCCGGAATGAAGCCGCTGGTCATTCTCCTCCATGGACTCGCGCGTGGGCAGGGCTCGATGGCGCGCATGGGGAAGGCGTTGCGCGAGCACGGCTTCGAGACCTGGAGCCGCACGTATCCTTCGCGCAAGCACTCGATCAGCTACCTCGCCGGCGAGGTCACCGAGTGGATCGTGGAGCACGCGGGCGCGCGGCCGGTGTGCGCGGTCACGCACTCGATGGGCGGCGTGATCGTGCGTCACCTCCACGACCCGCGGATCCATTGGCAGCGCATCGTGATGCTCGCGCCACCGAACCACGGTAGCCAGCTCGCCGCGGGCCTCGCGGCGAACCCGGTGTTTCGCTGGTACTACGGTCCGGCCGGCGCCGAGCTCGCCGATGGTTCGCAATGGCCGGCTCCGCCCGCGTCGTTCGCCGTGATCGCCGGGACGCGCAGCCGTGCGCTCACCAACGTCACGAGCTGGACGATGGGCCGGCGGTTCCCCGTGGGGACCAAGAACGACGGCACGGTCGCGGTCGACGAGGCCCGGCTCGACGGGATGGCGGCGTTCGCGGAGGTCGACGCCACCCACACGTGGATCATGAATGACACCCGCGCGACCGCCCTGACGGTGGCCTTTCTACGGGACGGGAGATTTCCTGCCGAAGGTCGCGCGCCCGGTTTGTGACGGCCGGATCGCGACCATGTTACAGAGCTGAGCAGGAGGCTGCATGTTCGGTCGGTTCCTGCCCCGCGAGACCAGCTTCTTCGACTTCTTCGAGCAGCACGCCGCGCTGACGATCGAAGGCACCAAGGAGTTTCTGTCCCTGGTGACCACCGGCGCCAACATCCCGGCGAAGTGCCGTCGAGTCTCGGACATCGAGCACGAGACCGACACGATCACGCACCGCTGCGTCGAGGCGCTCCACAAGACGTTCATCACGCCGATCGATCGCGATTCGATCCACCGGCTGATCACGCGGATGGACGACATCATGGACTACGTCGAGGCGGCCGCCGAGCGGATCGAGCTCTACGAGCTGACCGTGATGACCGCCGACGTTCGCGATCTCTCCGACTGCCTGCATCGCTCGGCGCTGCAGGTGGAGCAGTGCGTGCGCGGCCTTCGCGATCTCAAGGATCCGCAGGCGACGCTCAAGCTCTGCATCGATATCAATCGTCTCGAGAACGAGGCCGATGCGATCCTCCGCCGCTCCGTGGCGCGCCTGTTCAAGGAGGAGAAGGATCCGATCGTCGTCATCAAGTGGAAAGAGGTCTACGAGAACCTCGAGATGGCGAGCGACCGCTGCGAAGACGTCGCGAACATCATCGAGGGCGTCATCCTCGAGCACGCGTAGAGCGCCATGGACGTCCACGCCATCGTCATCGTCACGATCGTCGCCGCGCTCCTGTTCGACATTCTCAACGGCTTTCATGATGCGGCGAACTCGATCGCGACGATCGTCTCCACGCGTGTTCTGTCTCCGCGCGCAGCGGTGCTGTGGGCGGCGACGTTCAACCTGATCGCGCTGTTCATCTTCCATCAGGGCGTCGCGGATACGATCGCGAAGACGATCCACATCGAGGGCACCAGCACCGCGTACGTGTGGATCGTGGTGTCGGGCCTCATCGGGGCGATCATCTGGAACCTCTTCACGTGGTGGGTCGCCCTGCCGTCGTCGAGCTCGCACGCGCTGATCGGCGGCCTCTCCGGCGCCGGCCTCGCGTACGGCGGCCTCGATACGCTGCAGCTCAAGGCGATCGCGAAGACGCTCTACTTCATCCCGCTCGCGCCGCTGATGGGCCTCGTGCTCGGCAGCCTGCTGATGTTCGTGACCTTCTGGCTGTTCCGGAAGTGGCGCCCGCAGCGCGTCGATCGCACGTTCCGCGTCGGTCAGCTGATCTCCGCGGGCCTGTACTCGATCGGCCACGGCGGCAACGACGCGCAGAAGACGGCCGGCGTGATCTGGGCCGTCATGATCGCCGGCGGCATGATCGGTCCCAAGGATCCCGCCCCGTACTGGATCTTCGTCGCCTCGTACGCGGCGATGGCGTTCGGCACCGCGATCGGCGGCTGGCGCATCGTCAAGACGATGGGCATGGGCCTCACGCACCTGAAGCCCGTCGGTGGCTTCTGCGCCGAGGTCGCCGGCGCGATCACGCTGTTCGTCGCCACCTACCTCA
This sequence comes from Haliangiales bacterium, assembly GCA_038203335.1. GTDB lineage: Bacteria > Myxococcota_A > Polyangia > Haliangiales > Haliangiaceae > JABFXX01. The sequence continues at coordinate 22,841 of JBBRED010000009.1, forward strand.
AGATCCCGGTGTCGACGACGCACACCATCACCGGCGCGATCGTCGGCGTCGGCTCGGTGGTCCAGGCGCGCGGCGTTCGCTGGGGCCTCGCCACGCGCATCGTGTACGCCTGGATCTTCACGATTCCCGCGGCCGGCCTGATCGGCGCGGGCACGGTCCTGCTCGTGCGCGCGCTCGGCGCTTACTGAGCTTCGAGCGCGACCTCGTACTCGAGCTTGTCCTCGGGCGCGGCGGCCTTGATCGTCACGTCGACGAACTTCGTCTTCACGCACGCATCGGCGGCGGGAACGCCCGTGGTCACCGCCTTGACGTTCGCCTTGCCACCGGCGAGCGAGACCGTGAGCTTCGTCAGCTTCGAGGTCTTGCCGTCGACGCAGTCGAGGAGCGCGTCCTTGCGCGAGCGCACCGCGGTGGTCAGCGCGTCCCGGAGCGCCTGGTCCTTGCCGAGCGACGCCTTGTCGGTGCGCGGGGCGAGCGGCTCGGCCGCCTTCTTCAGCGACAGCTCCATCCAGATCGCCGAGGCGCTCGTGGGGAGCTTGATGCCGTCGAGGGCGCGGGCGAGGCACGCGTCATAGGTCGACTCTCCTGTGCTGCGCACGAGCGCCTTGCTGCCGTCGATCCACGCGGCCACGTCGACGTCGGCGAGCGTCTTCGCGCGCTTCGCGGCGCACGCATCGATCGCCGCGGACTGGGCATCGAGGGCCTGCGAGATATCGGCGGCCCGGTTCTCCGTGTACGCGAGCCGCTTCGTGCCGAGCTGCCACGAGCCGCCTTTCGCATCGATCAGCACGGCGACCTCCGACACCTTCGGCGACGGGTTGAACGTGCCGAGGTTCTTGTTGCGATCGAGCACGTCGACGCGCCCGAACATCACGAAACCGCCGGGCAGCTTCTCGGTGATCGACGCCTTCTTGAGCCCACCGGCGATGCAGCTATCGAGCGCCGACGATCCGGAGCCGCGCACCTTCGCGAGCGTGACGTTGCCGGCCTTGCCGATCTCCAGCCAGTAGACCGCCGAGCCCGCGGCGGCCGGGGCGCGCATGATGCAGTCGGTGAGCGTGGAATCGAGCCCCTTGTCCGCGCCGAGCAGCTTCTTCGGCGGGAGCGTGAAGCCGAGGCTGCCGTCCTCGAAGATCTGATAGGCGGGCGGCTTGTCGGCGGCGGCGGTAGCGGAAACGATGGAAACGGTTGCGATCACGAGGAGACGCATGCCCTGTCATACCCGGGATCTAGGTTCGCCGCCGTGGCGAAGCTCTACTTCCGATACGGCACGATGGACTCGGCCAAATCGCTGAACCTGCTCGCGGTCGCGCATAACTATCGCAAGCAGGGCAAGCGAGTCCTCCTCATGAAGCCTCGGCTCGACACCCGCTTCGGTGCGACGAAGATCTCGTCCCGCGCGGGCCTCGAGACGGAGGCCGACGTGATGATCGACCAGGACACGCAGCTCGATCCCCGCGACTACCAGGGCATCGATTGCATCCTCGTCGACGAGGCGCAGTTCCTGCCGCCCACGGTGATCGAGGATCTCCGGCGGATCACCGTCGATCCGGGCGTCCCCGTGATCTGCTACGGCCTCCGCACGGACTTCCGCACCAAGCTGTTCCCGGGCTCCCAGCGCCTGATGGAGCTCGCGGACGGAATCGAGGAGGTGAAGGTCACCTGCCAGTTCTGCGCGAAGAAGGCGATCTGCAACCTGCGGTTCGTCAACGGCGCAGCCACCGTGCGCGGTCCACAGGTCCAGCTCGGCGCCGAGGAGTCGTATGCGCCGGTGTGCTGGGGCCACTACGACGAGGCCACGCGGCAGATCACCGCCGAGACCTCGGGCGCCGTTCTCCGCCCGAGCTGACCGAAAAAAAACCAGCCGAGGCAGAATTACCTCGGCTGGCCAGCCATCCTCGGATTCGCGGTCTCACCCACCGCGTCCCCGAATCGTATGTCGCGTCAGCGGCTGGCGCGGACGCTCCGGCTACCCGAGTAGCCACCGAGAAACTGCATGCTCACAGGCAGTGCAGCGCAGATGCCAGCGCGCGGCCGTGTTCGATCGAGCAGTTGTCGTCGCGCGCGCGCCGACCGGCGGGTCGATCAGCCGGCCACTTCGAACGTCAACCCGGCTCGACGCAGTCGGTCGAGAAGGAACTGTCCCATCGCGACACTCGGCGTGGTCACACCGCCGGGAGCGGTCAGCGGATCGAACGCGAGGCTGAGCGCGGACTCGCCGAGCATCTTCGCGGTTGACCCGTAGCCCGGATCCCCGTGTCGGTCGCCGGCCACGTATGTCAGCGTGTGGTTGCCGGCCTCGCCCACGAACCGCGCCTTCCAGTGGCCGTTCGTACGCTTCTCCTCGGAGGGGCCCTCGCCCGGCTGCGGTGCGCGCTTCGCGAGCATCGCGCGCAGCTTCGGTCGCTTCATCGCGAACGAGATACCCGCGAGACCGCCGGCGATCGTCGCGGCCATCAGCGCGCCGCGCGCCGAGCCCTTGGTGGACATCACCTCGCGGTAGACGAAGTCCTCGCCCCACGGAAATCCCGCGAGCGCGTGGGCGCGCCGCACGACGCGCGTGTTGATCCCGGCCATCAGGAACGGCACCGTGAACATCTTGAGCGTGGAGTTCCATCCGATCGAGCTCTCGTCGGGCGCGGGCGGACGATTCGCATACGGATCCGGATCGAGCGCGTACGGATTCCCGAGCACCGTGCGCACGCCGCGGTCGTTGCTCGCCTCCAGCGCGGTCTGCATGCCGCTGGCGACCGTGCCGCCGGAGACCGCACCGCTCGATTCGCCGAACAACGCCGTCACCTTGTTCGCCGGCATGCCGAACGCCTTGATCATCTCCTGCTGGAGCGCCCACGTGCCGAGGTCGCTCGGGATCGAATCGAACCCGCACGTGTGCACGATGCGCGCGCCGGTGGTCACCGCGGTCTCGTGATGCGCGTCGATCATGCGGCGCATCCACTGCACCTCGCCGGCGAGATCGCAGTAGTGCGTGCCGTGCTGCGCGCACGCCGCCACCACCTCGTTGCCGTACTTCGCGTAGGGACCGGCGGTCGTGCAGATCACCTTGGTCCTGCGCGCGATGCCGGCCACGGCCTCGGCGTCGAGCGCGTCCGCGACCAGCACCGGAACACCCAGACCGAGGGCGTCGAGCTTGTCCTTGTTGCGGCCCGCGATCGCCCAGCGCGGCTTCTGTGCGGTGCTCGCGATGTACTCGGCGACCAGCTTTCCGGTGAAGCCCGTTGCTCCGAAGACGACGAGATCGAATTCGCGGCTCATGGTGCGGCGTCACTCTACCGCTCTGCCGGGCGCCCGGTATGCTGGGCGGGTGTCGCCGTTGACCGAGCGTCTGGTCGCTCACCTCACTCCCGGTGATCCGCTGCCGGGGCCCGAGGATCTGCGCCGGGCGGCGGTCGCGGTCCTCCTGCACGACGAACCGAGCGGACCACGCGTGCTGCTCATGAAGCGCGCGGAGCGGTCCGGTGATCCGTGGTCGGGTCACATCTCGCTCCCGGGCGGGCGCTACGAGACGTTCGATCCGGATCTGCACGCCACCGCGATCCGCGAGACCCGCGAGGAGCTCGGCCTCGAGCTCGCCGGTGCGCGCTATCTCGGCCAGCTCCCGTCGCTCCATCCGAGCAGCGCGGGCCCCAAGGGTATCGAGGTGACGCCGTTCGTGTTCCTCACGACCCTGGCGGTCGAGCCGGTCTGCGGTCCCGAGGCGCTCGCCGCGTTCTGGCTGCCGCTGGAGACCGCCGGCGCGGGCACCCTCGACGGCACCTATTCGTACCCCGGGAGCGCGATGACGTTCCCGAGCTGGAACTTCGATGGCTACGTGATCTGGGGCCTGACGATGCGCATCCTCGCCGACGTGCTGTCGATCGGCACGAAGCGGTAGCCGGCACTGCCATCTCCGGCAGACTGCCAGCCCTGTCAGTTTCGAATCGCGCGATTCCGCCGACTTGCGCGTGGCACGACCGCTGCTCAGAGGCTCCTGCACACAAGGAGATTCCCCATGAGCAATGACACCAAGCTTTCTGCGCACACCACCTGGCTGTTCTCGTTCGGCGCTGTCGCGGCCGGTATCGGCGCGTCGTATGCGACCGCTGGCTTCGGCCAGAAGGTGACCGCCGCCGTCTACTTCGCGATCGTCGCGATCGGCGGCTTCGCCTCGACCTACCTCACGAAGGCGCGCGTGCGCGGAGCGGTGTTGTCGTTCCTCACCGCCGGCGCGGTCGCCGCGGTCGCCTACTACTTCCTCGTCAGCTCGATGTTCTCGACCGCGACGCAGGTGGTCGCCGATGCGGGCGGCGCTCACGCGGAGGGCGCGAAGGTCGGCGCACAGCTCGGCAACACCCTCGGCATCTTCGTCGCCGCGATCGTGTTTCTCGAGAGCATCGTCGCCGGAATCGGCGGCGCCGTCGCGGGCGACAAGGCCCGCGGCGCCGGTGGCCTCGCCGCACTTGGCGCGATGGCGAAGTCGGCGCGCTAGACGAGTGGAACGGCGAAGCCGCGCGCCGGCTTCGCGAACAGATAACCCTGCACGAGATCGATGCCGGCGGCGATCACCGCATCGAGCTCGGGACGCGTCTCGACACCCTCGGCGATCACGCGGCTGCCGAGCTCGCGACACAGGGTGGCGATCGCTCCGACGACACGGCGCTTCGCCGGGTGTCGCTCGAGGTCGCGCACGAGCGACATGTCGAGCTTGACGACGTCCGGCTCGAGCGTGGCGATCGCGCCGAGCGCCGAGTAGCCGGCACCGAGATCATCGATCGCGATCCGGTAGCCGAGCTTTCGCAGGCGCGAGATCTGCGCGGGACCGGCGACCGGATCGAGGCCGATCCTCTCGGTGATCTCGAGGACCACGCGCGGTGCGAGCTCCGCGAGTGGATCGTTCGTGGTGAACATCGACTCGTCCGTCAGCTCGAGGCCATGGACATTCACAAACACCAACGCGTCCTTCGGCGCATCGGCGGAGGCGCGCGCGACCAGCGAGCGAACCGTGCGGCCGAGCAGATGGATCTTGTCGAGGCGCTCGGCGGCGGCGATCAGCAGATCGGGCCGCTTCAGCGACTCCTCCTCGGTGCGGAGCAGCGCCTCGTAGGCGTAGACCTTCTTCGTCGAGAGCTCGACGATCGGCTGGAACGCCATCCACGCCTTCGAGAGCGCACGGTCCAATCGGATCTCGAGCTCGGACCGCTCGGCGAGCAGCTTCGTGGCGTACGAGTCGGCGCGGCGGCGCATCCGAGCGACACCGTGGCGGCGAGCGGCACGGGCCACGCCGGCGACCAGCGCCTCGGGCTCGAACGGCTTGGACATGTAGGATACGGCGCCCGAGTCGATCGCGCGCACGGCGCCATCGAGCGACGGGTCGCCGGTCATCAGGAGCACGGGCAGGTCGTCGTCGTGCTTGCGAACCTCGGCAACGAGCTGAAAGCCATCGATCTCCGGCATGTGGACGTCGGAGACCACGCAGTCGAACGGCTCTGCCGCATCGTTGACCGAGGCGATCGCGGCCTTGCCGTGCGAGGCCTGGCTGACGTCCCAGCCCTCGTTGGCCAGGATGCGCGTGCAGACACGGCGCATCTGATCGTCGTCATCGACGACCAGCACGCGACCGAGGTGGGGTTTGCTCATCACTGCTTCGTACGGAGGACGACGAGGAGCGCGGAGCGCAACTTGTCGTCGTCCCAGGGCTTCAGGAAATAGCGATGCACCGAGCCTTCGTTGACGGCGCGCGTGGCGACGTCGACATCACGATTGCCGGTGACGAGGAACCGCACCACGTTCGGATGGGCCAGCCGCGAGTGCTGCAGGAGGTCGAGCCCGTCGGATTCGGCCTCCAGGTTGAAGTCGCTGATCAAGGCGTCGAAGGAGTGGGCCTTGAGCAGGTCCATCGCCTCGCGCGGAGTACTTGCTTCGACGACATCGTAGCCGCGCAGCGTCCGTTTCATGGCGGTCCGGATGTCCGGATCGTCGTCGCAGATCAGGATGGACTGCACCGTCTTACCTTACATGAAAACCGGCCACTCTCCGGATCCTGTAAGGGGTCGCTACCCCTAGCCAGGCCCCAAACTGTGTATGCTGCGGATGGATGTTGGCGGATCCACTGCGCGTCGCGGATGTGACGCTAGCGGCGGCGGTCAGGGCGAACGCCGATGCGGTGTTCATCGAGCCTGACGGCGTCACCGATGGGCAGTACCTGATCACGCTCGAGCGCGAAAGCGCGGCGATCGCGAGCGTTTCGGTCGAGACGCAGGTCGGTGAGGCCGTCATCGCGCGCCTGGCCTACCTCGCCGAGCTCGACCTGGCCGCTCCACACGCGTCGAGCGGCGTGCTCTCGGTCCGCTCCGGAACCCGGGACGCGGAGGTCGTCATCACCGTCCGCCCGGGCACGAACCTGCGCGCCGACATGATGGTGATGGCCAAGCAGCGGCCTCGCTCGATTCCGATCGCCGTGGTCGAGCCGCGAGCGAACGACCTGATCGGCCAGTACAAGGTGAAGGAGTTTCTCGGAGAGGGCGGGATGGGCACCGTCTACGAGGTCGAGCACGTCGCGCTCGGCCGGTCGTATGCGCTCAAGGTCCTTCGCTCGAGGGTCGTCGACCGCGACGAGACGGCCTCGGAGAGGTTCTTGCGGGAGGCGCGGACCGCGGCCCGCGTGCGTCATCCCAACATCGTCGACGTCTTTGATTTCGGCCACATGCCCGATGGTCGGCCGTACTTCGTGATGGAGCTACTCGAGGGCGAGAGCCTCGCCGATCGCGTCGAGCGCGGCGCGCTTCCGCCGGCGGAGGTCGTCTCGATCGCTCGCCAGACCGCGATGGCGCTCGCCGCCGCCCACGAACGCGGCGTCATTCACGCCGACGTCACGCCCTCGAACGTCCTCGTGATCGGCGGCGATCAGCTTCACGTCAAGCTCGTCGATTTCGGTCTCGCGCAGCTCGCCGGTGAAGGCATGTCCGACGAGGTCCCCGAGTTCGTGCTCGGCACGCCCGCGTACATCTCGCCGGAGCAACTGCGTGGACTCCCTCCCACCGATCGTTCCGATCAGTACGGCCTCGGCGCCGTGCTGTTCGAGATGCTCACCGGCAAGCCGCCGTTCGCGCACAAGGATCTGCGCACGCTCTGCATGATGCACATCGGCGCGCCGATACCGCCCATCGAGAGCCCGCACGGTCCGCTGCCGCCGAAGCTCGCCGACGTGATCACCACGTGCCTGCAGAAGACGCCGCAGGCGCGGTTCCCGGGCATGCGCGCCCTCCTCGCTGCGCTCGACGAGATCGAGCGCGTCACCGATCGCCGCGGCTGGCGACGCTGGTTGTCCGCATGAGCGATACCAAGCTTCCTCTGGTCGTTTGCGTCGATGACGACGAGGCGATGCTCGCCACCGTCGCGCGTTGCCTGCGCCGCGAGCAGATCGAGGTGCGCCCGACCCTGTCCGCGAGCGAGGCGCTCGGCTGGATCGCGGCCGACGAGGTCGCGGTCCTCGTCTCCGACTACGAGATGCCCGAGATGACCGGCGCGCAGCTCGCCGGCCACGCGCGCCGCGTGCGGCCCGAGACCGTGCGCATCTTGCTGACCGGCCGGCGCACCCTCGAGACGGCCGTCGATGGCATCAACCAGGGTGAGATCTTCCGCTTCCTCAACAAGCCGTTCGACAACGAGCAGCTGCGTCAGACCGTGCACGATGCGATCGCACGGAACAAGGAGCTGATGGCGATGTCGGGCGATCGCGAGCGCCGCGAGCGCCGCGAAGCCCTGCGCGCGGCGCTCGAGCAGGAGTATCCCGGCATCTCCCAGGTCACGCGCATCGAAGGCATGATCCACGAGGTGCCCGCGGACCCGTGGGCGGAGGCCGCCTTGCTCGGGCTCGTCGGACTCACCAAGAAGCTCGAGTCGTGATCAGCCCACACCTCGACGAATCCGGTCAGGTCTGCACGCGCCATCCGGCGGCGGCCTCCGACGAGCTGCTCTCGCTCGCGATCGTCGGCTCGCGCGCGCCGAGCTTTCACCACGACCTCGCGTCCAAGCTGCAGGGCCTGATGATGTCGATCGACGAGATCGGCGAGCTCACCGAGGACTCGCCCCCGATCGCCCGCGCGATCGAGACCGCGCACACCACGCTGCGCGAGGTGCTCGGCCTGCTCAACGTCAATCGCGCGCTGACGAAGGCGCCCGCGAAGTCGCGCACCACGCTCGTCGAGCTGGTGACGCTCTCCTCCGAGCGAGTGTACGTCAACCTTCGCGGCACGATCGCCGCGGCGAACCTCGAGGTCTCCACCCCGTCGCTGACCCACGCGCTCGCGCTCGTGTGCGACGTCGCCGGTGGCCCCGGTCGCGGTCGCACCGTCCCGGTGACCTCGGAGGTCACCGGGGGAACCGCCATGCTGTCGCTCGCCGCGTCATCGGATCCGCCGCCGAACGCGGCCGAGTCGCTCGCGCTCGCGGCGTTCGTGCTCGCGCGCGAGGGCGGCGAGCTGCGCTGCGCCGATGAGGGCCGCGCGTTGATCGTGCGCCTGCCCGTGGTCTAGGCGTATCGCCGACCCAGGCAACGAGCTCGATTGCCAGGCAGTAGACATCGAGCTTCTCGTGATCGAACGAAGCCGTGCGCATGGGAAATTCACGAGTTCGATCCTGAACAACGTCAGCAACTTGCCGCCAACTGAGCGGCCTGGGTCCAGGCGCTGCGGTCTCGCCAGCGAGTCGCGGTCCGCATGGGGGCGCGTCTAGCCAGCGATCAGCGCGCGCTCGTTAGCCGACAAGGCGTACGCGTCGGCCACCACCGTCGCGATCTGCGCGTCGAGCTGCGGTGCAACCGGCTCGGCGAGTCGGCGGTCGACGAGCGCGGAGAGCGCGCGCATCGCGTCCGCGCCGAGCGTGGGGATCGGAAGCGTCGTGAGATACGCGAGCTTCGGGCGCACCGCGCCGTTGAGCGCGGGGGGAAACCGGCGCTGCGCGTACCAGCCGTAGAGCGGCGAGTTCAGCACCGCGAGCACGAAGCGATCGTCGGTCGGCAGCATCCACACCGTCGTATCGGGAACCACGTCGCCCTGGTCGAGCGCACACGCCGGCGAGGTCTGGATATCCTGGTAGAGCAGGCGCGGTGCTCGCGCCTTGACGAGCGGACCCACCGGATCCTGGAGTTCGTGCCACGCGTAGCTCCCCGGCTTTCGACCGGCCCACGGCCCGTCATGCGCCGCGGGCCTCGGCTCGAGCTCGGTGCGGAACTGCGAGAGGTGCGCGTGCAGCACGGGAAGCGCGGAGAGATCCGTGCCGCGATCGACGAGGAGGATGTAGCGGTCGGCCTGCGAATGACGCCACGCGCGAACGTCGCGGCCCTTCACGAACGGCCGGATCAGCGCGGCCGCCGCCGGCTCCGCGTCGAGGATCCGCGCGCGCGTGGCTGAGTCGATCACGAACGCGCGATTGCACCCGGTGACCACGCCGCGCGACGCCCGCTGTGGGAGCCGCTCGCCGAGCGTGGGAAACGCCGCCTCGAGCCGCTCGAGCAGCGCGCGCTCCGATCCCCCGTCGAGGTGCCACGGCTCTGCGCGCCACCGCGCCCGCGGCACGAGCTCGCCGCCGCCGAGCGCATCGACCACCGTCGTCGCGGCATCAGCGCGAATGGCGCGCACGGCGGTGTCACGACCCAAAGTGTTCGTGCCCCACACGATGCACGGAAACGCATCCGCATCGGCGAACAGCGGCGCCCGGGCAAGATCCGCCACGCCGTCGATGCTCGTGCGCTCTGCGAGGAACGCGCGCAGCGCCTTGCCGTACGCAGTGGTCAACCACTTGTTCGGGACGATGAGGCAGTACCGACCATCGGGCCGCAGCAACGTGTGCGCGAGCTCGACGAAGTACACGTAGAGATCCGCCACGCCGTCGTAGCTCGCGAACCGCGCGAGGTGCGCCTTGTCGGCGAGCCGCTCCTGCCGGATGTACGGCGGGTTCGCGACGACGACATCGAAGCCACCGCGCGCGAACACCCCGGAAAACTCCGCCGCCCAATCGAGCGCGAGCGCGTCGCCCACTCGCAGCGCGCTCGCCGGCGCCCGGGTCGCGGCGCGCGCAGCCTCGACGGCGCGGCGATCGATGTCGACGCCGAGTACGCAGTGCGCGGCCACGCGAGCGCGCGCCACGCGCGCCCACTCAGTGCGGTCACGCGGGGCCATCGACGCGGCGCTGTCGCCGTGCGCAACGTCGGCGCGGTCATGTCGTCGTTCGCTTCGCGCACCCGTGCCGGGCCGACCCCGATCGCTCGCAGCCTCGCGCGTCCACGCGTCGACGAGCTCGGTCGCGATCACATCGATCACCTCGACGAGGAACGCGCCCTCCCCAATCGCGGGATCACACACGCGCAGCGCGAGCAGCTCCTCCGGCGCGCGCCCGGTCACGAGCGGTGCGAGCGCGAGACGCACCATCGGCGCAGCGACAGCGGCCGGCGTATAGACGACCCCGAGCGGCCGCTCATCGTCTCGCATCACCGGCACGCGGCCAGCCTACTCCAACTCGATTCGCCGGACGCGCGCTACATCCGGACGCGCGTTACATCGGCGGCGCGAAGCGACGCGAGCCGGGCAGCACGAGCTCCCACAGTCCGAACGTCGCCGCGAGCACGTGGTCGAGCTCGCGCGTCTCGGGCGAGTGCATCATTGTCGCGGCGTCGGGCAGGCACCTCGACGCGAGCTTCGACGCCTCGAGTGTGTGCAGGATACCGCGCGACCAGCCCTCGCCGGCGTAGACCAGGCAGCCCGGAATCCACAGGGCCTCGAGGTCCTCGAGCGCGTACGGGATCTTCTCGTCGGTCGAGCCCTGGACCTCCTGGTACTTGCACTCGAGGGCGATCGCTCGTTGATCGCTCGAGCGCACGACGAACACGTCGATCTTGCGGTCCTTGCCGATGATCGTCTTGCCGAGCGAGATCTCCGTGTACACGACCATGCCGAACGGGCCGTACGAGCGGTGGATGTACCCCGCGATCAGATCCCGATACTGGTTGCCGGTCATTCCCATCGCCGCTCAGCTCACATCTGCAGGCCGAGCTGCGTGTTCGGCGACACCTCGGGCGCGGCGAGCAGCGGCTCCTTCGCGCCGGCATCGACGAGGCGAGCGCGCGTGATCTGCATCGCCTCCTCGCACAGGTCGTTGCCCATGAAGTTCCGGCCGAGACCGACGGCGGCGACGCCGGTGGAGCCCGAGCCCATGAACGGATCGATCACGAGCGCGCCGGGCTCCGTGCTCTGCTCGATCAACACGCTGGCGACCTGCGGCGGCTTCTCCGCCGGATACCCGCCGTTGACGCGCGGGTGCTCGATGATGTCCGAGATGCCGAGATCGTGGAGCTTCCGCTTTCCCTTCTCGAAGAACAGGATGCACTCGTACTTCGCGCGGTAGTGGTAGCCCATCCCGATCCGCTGCTTGTTCCAGATCAACGGCTTCCAGAACTTGAAGCCGGCCTTCTCCGCCTCGGGCTTCGCGACGAACATCGTCTCCGGATCGCAGAACAGGTAGAAGTGCGTGTTGCGCTTCATCACCCGGTAGATCTCGACGAACAGCTCGCCGAAGCGATCGTTCGGAAAGATCTCGAACCAGTCATTGCTCGACGCCTTGCTGTGCTTGAGCCGGGTGGTGGTGCCGATCGCCCGATGCTTCTCGAGCGACTCGTACGGCGGATCGGTCACGACCAGATCGATCGACTCGGCAGGAAGCGTGCGGAGCCACGCGACGGCATCTCCGCGCGTGAGTTGAAACCTCATCTCGTCCACGCAACGAGCCTCGCACTCACGTCTGACAATCCGTTCAGTACAGGGGAGATCTCTCCCTATTCTGCCGCGGGCTTATCCGCGTTCACGGCCGCGATCAGCTGATCGACCGTCGGCCGATCCTCGGGCTTGCTACCGACCTTGCGGAAGCTGATGGCTCCACCCGGCTCCACGATGAACGTAGCCGGCCGCGCGATGTGCTGGCCGAAGTCCTCGACGCCCCACTTCGCGATCACCGCGAGATCCGGATCCGAGTACAGCTCGAACCCGAGCGTGAGCTTCGCGCTCATCGCCGCGGCGTCCGCGACCTGGTCCGCGCTGATCGCGATGATCCGCACGCCGCGGTCGGTGAACTGCTTCTGCGCGTTGTTCAGATCGCCGAGCTGCTTCGTGCAGTGCGGACACCAGCCGCCCATGTAGAACACGACGAGCGTGCGCTGGCTGACCCATAACGTGCCGAGGTCGACGCTGCCGCCGTCCTTGCCGAGCACCATGCCGCCCGGGGCGACATCGAGCGTGACATCGCGGTCGACCGTGGGATCCGCGGCGCGCCCGTGCTTCGCATGCGGGTTCTCCACGCGTTGCTGAGGCGTGCAGGCGGCGAGGACAGCGACGAGGGACAGGATGAGACGGCGCACGCCGCTATTGTACGCGCACCAGCTGCCCGCGTCGTGATAACGAGCCGTGTGGTGAAGTCCAAGCAGTTCAAGCTCGCGGCCGACAAGATCCTCCCGATCGTGAAGGGAATGGGCGGCTGCATCGCCTCCGACAAGATCACCGTCGGCGGCGAGCGCGTCGCGTACATGGTCCGCGAGGCGACCGAGCGCGAGGGCGACAGCGGCTGGCTGTTCACGTCCGGCACCGAGACGCAGGCGTACATGGACGACGCCTCGAACTTCGAGGTCTACGACGTCAACACGATCGCGAACTACGACCGCGACATCGTGCCGTTCCTCGAGGCCCCGCCGGGCTCGTCGTACGAGCGCCCCGGCAACGTGGGCGAGCTCGAGCCGTGCGACGGCACCGAGTGGGTACCCGGCGATCCGCCGTTTCGCGGCGTGTGGCCACCGCCGGGGTTCCCGCTCGTCGAGGGTCGGCACGCACTGACGAAGAACTGGATGCTCGTGCTACCGGGTCAGTTCGCGCGCCGCGTCGACGATGGCTCGCTCGTGCTGTGGCGGCCCGGCCTCACGCTGTGGATCAACGCGTGGGGCAACGACCGCAGCGAGGCGCCGGCCGATCGCCTCGCCGCCTTGACGGCGAACATCTCCGCCGACGCGCGCGAGATCCAGCGCGCCAGCGACGGTGTCCTGCGGTTCTCGTACCTGCTCACCGAGGACAACCAGGACGCGCTGTACTCGTTCACGGTCAGCGCCTCCGGTCATCTCCAGATGGCGATCTACTTCGACGACGCCGCGGACGCGCAGGCCGCGCGTGCGATCGCCGACTCGGTCACCGCGCTTTAGCGCCAGCCAACTTCGATGCCGAGCGAGCACCGCGCGGCGGCGGCATCGGGCTCGTACGGCTTGCCGGTCGTCATCATCAGATCGTGGCGCTGGATCGGCACCGCGAGCTCGACGTTCCCGACGAGCCGCGCCTGATCCGACATCGGCCACGCCACGCCGAACCCGCCGCCCGCCGCGACCCAGCGATGATTGGTCTCGACCGCGCCGACCATGCGCGCGAGGTATCCGCTCATCTGCCGCTGACCGGCGACCTCGCCGATCTCGGCCAGCAACCACGCGCGCAGCGGCATCGTGCGCGACGCCCAGCCTCCGCGCAGCGACCAGACATCGAGGCCGAGCTCGACGTGGGTCGGCTCCTCGCTGACCACGTACGTCTCTTGCGGCACCCAGCGACCGAGGCCGAGCTCGAGGAACCGCTCGTCGAGACGCACGAACACGGCGACCTCCGCCCCCATGTTCACGCCGGGCAGCGCACCGATGCCGGACAGTCCGGTCAGGCGCACCCCGCCACCCCACAGCCCCAGCTTCTGCTGCGTCGAGTGGCGAAGCATCACGGGCCGGATCGGCGCCGGCGGAGCCACTTGCTCGGCGGGCAGGACCTCATCCTCGGGATCGGTGACCCCGGGCTGCGCGGCCGCGATCGTGGTGGTGGCGAGCAGCACGCCTACGGCGTGAACGAAGACAGACCTGGCCATGTTTCCTCCGAGAGACAAACCAGAGGATGGACGTGGCGCTCCGGGGTTGCAGCCGAAACGTCCTGGCAAACTTGGTTCGTGGCGCGCACCTGTGATCACACGAGGTTGCGCTACCGGGCATCGAGCGAAGGACACGGCGGTGCGTCCTTCGCGAGCGCCGCGTCGGCGAGACAGGTGCCGCGTGCCTCGGCTCGGGCGGCGGCGGCCTCGTCCTTGTCGACCCCGCGTCCGAGCCGCAGCGCCTGCGCGAGGTGCTGGCAACCGGTGCTCCCGTCCGATTCGCAGGCCCGGCGGTACAGCGTCACGGCCGCGGCGTGATCCTCGGGCACACCGCGCCCCTGATCGTGCAGGGTCCCGAGGCCGTTGCACGACGGCGCATAGCCCGCGGTGCAAGCGCGCTCGAACAGATCGCGAGCACGCGCGTCAGACACCGGCGACGGCGGTGCGTAGTACGCGTCGAGCGCCGCGGCGTGGCACGCCGGCAGGTCACCGTGATCGCAGGCCGTCACCGAGACCGCCGTCTCGTCGGCCGGTCGCGATTCATGTGTGCGCGTGGTGTGCGGCGCCTCGGGTGGCTCCTGCGTGCCGGCGCATCCCGTGGTCACGAGCAGCGCGATCAACGGTCGAAGACCCATATCGCTCCGGACGGTACCCGAAGCGCACGGTCGCACGTCCGGATTGGAGTAACGTACCCGGCCCGATGGCCGGCTCGACGTCAGCGCGCACCGTGATCACCGCGCTCCTCGGGAACGCGTTCGTCACGATCATCAAGCTCGTCGCGTTCCTGATGTCGGGCTCGGGCTCGATGCTCTCGGAGTCGATCCACAGCGCCGCCGACACCGGCAACCAGGTGCTGCTGTTCGTCGGCCTGCGCCGCGGCGAGAAGGCTCCCGATGACCGCTTCCACTACGGGTACGGCGGCGAGAGGTTCGTGTTCGGCATCCTCTCGGCGGCCGGCATCTTCTTCATCGGCTGCGGCATCACGATCTATCACGGCATCGAATCGCTCCTCGCGCCGTCGACGCCCCAGCTCACGTCGACCGTGTTCCTCGTGCTCGGCGTGTCGGCGCTGATCGAGGGCAGCGTGCTGGCTCTCGCGGTGCACTCCGTCAACACCGAGCGCGGCGACATGGGCTTCTTCCGCTACGTCCGCGAGCGCGCGGATCCGGCGACCGTGGCGATCCTCCTCGAGGATGGCGCCGCGGTGCTCGGCCTGATGATCGCCACCCTCGGGATCGTGATGGCGTACGTGACCGGCAACCCGATCTGGGACACCGCCGGCTCGCTGATCATCGGCGCGATCCTCGGCGGCGTCGCGTACTACCTCGTCCGTGAGAACCGCGAGCTGCTGCTCGGCCGCGCGGTCCCCGAGAACATCGAGGAGCAGTTCACGAATGCGCTCCTCGATCATCCGGCCGTGCGCAGCGTGCGCAATATCAAGACCCGCCAGCTCGCGCACGACTCGTACATGTTCAAGGCCGAGCTGACGCTCGACACCGACTACCTCGCCGAGCAGCTCGATCGCCTGCTCGCACCCGACCAGCGTGATCTGACCAAGGCCCGCGCGCTGCGGCGGGCGACCATCGCGACCACGGATCTGATCGCCACCGAGATGATCTCCCTCGAGGCCGCGATCCGCGCCACGATCCCGCACGCGAAGCACATCGATCTCGAGATCGCGCACCCGGACCAGGAGACCGACGACGAGATGCTCGCGTGAGCCCCGGGCTCATTCGGGATTCGTGACCTTGGTCAGCGGCTCCTTCGCGAGCTCCGACAGCCGCGCCGCCTGTGCGTCATCTAGATAGAACAGGATCATCGCCTGTCCGTTGTCCTTCGAGCGGAACATCCGGCCGTCGCGCTCGAGGTCGCCCATCATGTACGCGACGACCACCCCGTCGGCCCAGTCGTCGTTGACCTCGATGTCCCAGCGGCGCGTCTTGCCGTCGACCGCGTACTCGATCCACGCCTCTCCCGCCTCGATGTCCACGTGATCGCGCAGCTCGGTGAACGCATCGGGACGCCCGGCGACCACGCACAGCCGCTTCGCGATCTCGACGTACGCCCCGTCGCCCTCGACACATTCGGTATCGAAGTTCCACACGCGCGAGCAGAACGGCCGGCCCCACGGCTCGCGCTCGACCTCCACGCCGAACATGAACAGGATCAGATCGAACGGGCGCTCCTCGTACGACGCAGCATCGAACGAGTGACGGAGATCGTCCGTCGTGATGCCCGGCTCCAGCGTGAGACCGAGCGTCGCGAGCGTCGCGAGCTGTTCATCGAGCGTCATGCTCGCATGATGTGACGCGCCTACAGCTCCTGCAAGCCGTTCCGCCGCGCGGCGTTGACCGCGCGCACGAGCTTCACCGAAGCGTGCTGGAGAACAGCGTCTCGAGCGTCTGCCAGTGCTTCTCGGCAGCAGCGGCATCGTGGACCGGCGTGTCGGTCGGCACCCAGCCGTGCTTCGCCGGGTAGACCTCGAGCTGGTAGCGGACGTGGGCCGCATCGAACCCGGCGGTCAGGCGCTGCTGCTGCTCGATCGGGAACGACGCGTCGTCGGAGGCAGCGCCGATGTACACGGTCGCCTGGATGTTCGGCGCGAGCAGGTGCGGGCTGTCGGGCGCGTCGGTGGCGAGGCCCCCGGGGTGGTACGCGGCGGCGGCGACGATCCGATCGGCATACGTGCCCGCGGCCGCGATCGCCAGGCGGCCGCCCATGCAGTAGCCGGTGACGCCGACGGGACCGTCGAGCTCGCCAAGGTACGCCTCGAGATCGCGCATGATCAGGTCGGTCGAGGCGATCGCGCTCACGCGCTGGAACCAGTCGGCCCGGATCGCCGGATCGGAGAACAGCTTCGCGGGCTCGTACGCGGTGTACGCGCCGAGCCGGTAGAACAGATCCGGCATCAGTACGTGGTAGCCGGCGGCGGCGAGGCGTTCGGCCATCGCCTGCATCGCCGGGCGCATCCCGATGCCGTCGATCAGGAGAAGAACGCTCGGCCCGGTCCCGAGGTCGTACGCGGGACAGACGCCGTCATCGGTCCGGAGCGCGATCTGCTTCATGCATACGAACGCTAGCGCAATCACGGATCTGGGCGACAATCGCGCCGTGAAATCAGTCCTGGCGGTGGTGGCGTGTGCCTTGTTCGGTTGCGGTTGCGGTGGCGGGAGCGGAGGAGCGGGAGATGCCGGGTCGCCATCGGGCGATGGAGGTGCTCTCGATGCGTCGCCGGACGCAGCGGGGCCGCCGAGCTACGTCGTCGCCGAGGCGATGGTCGAGATTCGCGCGGACATCGGTACGTGGGAGACCGCGATCGTCCACGTCATGAACACCGGCGGAACCGCGATGAGCTTCTCGTTGGACGTGACCGGCGAGGTGAAAGCGCGGCAGGGAGAGCAACCGCTGTCATCGTCCGGCTGCAACCTCCTCGTGCGACCGGGCGAGGAGTGCATCGGAGTCGTGGGGTTCTTCCCGCTGTCGGCCGGTGATCGCTCCGTCACCTTGACGATCCATCCGTCGGACGCCTCACTCGCCGACACGACCGTCCCGGTCCTTGCGCGCACCTACACGCACGTGACGACGCACGCGTATCCCGGGCTCGGCACGGTCACCTCGAGCTCCCCCGACGTGCCGTGCACGCAATGGGATTGCGCGGGTCACTTCCTCGGCACGCTGACCCTCACCGCAACGCCGGATCCCGGCAACGTGTTCGTCGGCTGGACCGACGGGATCTGCGGCACGTCGCCGACCTGTGCCCTGCCACCGAGCACGCTCCGTCGGGGCCTGGGCGCATCGTTCGCGTCGATGGCCGCAGGCCAGGTCACGATCGACATGACCGGCACGCCTCCGGGAACTCTGGTCAACGTCGAGCACGAGAACGGCCTGGATGTGCGCGCGGTCTGCTCCGCGAACTGTGTGGTCCCGTTGCCGTCGGATGTGCAGCCCACGCCGCAGATCTGGATCTCGGTGGACACCCCGCGAGGCACCACGGCCATCACCGGCGCCTGTTCCGGCGCTGCTCGCTGCTCGTTCGCTGCGGCGGCCAACGCATCGATCGTGGTTCGCTCGACGTTCGACCCCAAGCTACCGCGCACCTCGGTGTTCGAGCTCGGCGCACTCCGCTCGGTGGCGCGCGGCGCGAACGGTGACGTGTTCACGTCCACGCTCATCAACGGCAGCGAGAACATGTGGCTGGTGAAGCTGAACGCGGCGGGGAACGTCGTGTGGGCGCGACACACGACGGGCCAGTTGATCGCGACGGCGAACGGAGGCGTGGCGGTGTCGTTCCCGGACTCCGGAAACTTCGTGATGCAACGGATGGCCGCTTACGACGCAGACGGGTACCAGGTTCGACTCGAGGTCAACCAGGACGTCTATACCTCGCCGATCGGCAACGACGAGGTCGATCACTTCGCGCGGACCTTGGCGCTCGGTGCGAACGACGTGGTGGCGATGCCGGGCACCAAGAACACGCTGTCGGCGATCGAAGGTTGGGGGCTGTTCGGCCAGGGCATCCACTGGAACAACGCCGTGAGCGGAGCCGGCGCGCGTTCGATCACGTCGAACAGTGCCGGTGTGTTCTATCTGGCCACGCAGGTCGCGGGCGGTAGCGTCTCCGCGACGAAGTTCGACGCGACCGGTGCGACTCTCGGCACCATCCCCGGCGTCGCTTACGGCGCGCCTTTGGTGATGGCCGTCTCGGCCGGCGGTGACGTCATCACCACGAGCGGCAGCGCTGCCGACATCAGCCTTCGCCGGGTAACCGCGACGGGAACGCTGGTGTTCGAACGAACCGTGCCTCTGGTCGCCTCGTACACGAATCGGGCGGGCGTCGTGGTGCTCCCGAACGACGACGTGTTCTGGAT
Organism: Haliangiales bacterium; assembly: GCA_038203335.1. Lineage (GTDB taxonomy): Bacteria > Myxococcota_A > Polyangia > Haliangiales > Haliangiaceae > JABFXX01. The sequence goes on from JBBRED010000009.1 coordinate 41,635, forward strand.
TCACGGCACGAGGGGACAGTTTGGTGGGGCCGCTCTCCCGACCGGAATCGTCGCCGAGCGCGTGTCGCCCACCGGTACGGTCGTCTGGTCGCTGACCCAGCGTTCGTGGCTCGACACGGGAGGCAACGTCGAGGTGTTCGACGTCAACATCGGAGGCGGAGTGCCGGTCGCGGCGGGTGGGTTCCAGAGCACAGCGCTCGGAATGCAGAGCTGGGTCGGGACGTTCGCTCCGTGAGTCTCGCGGCGCAGTACTCCTCGTAGTGGTACTGCGTCGTGATCACCGAGCGCTGACGAACCCGACGATCGCGGTCGACGTCGCCTGGGCCGAGGGCGGCCCACGGCAAGCGATCTAGGCTCGCGCGGGTTTCTTGGCGACGAGCACGCGGCGCTGATCGGCGAACGCGATCGTGACCTTGCCCGGATCATTGATAGCCTGGACCACGCCTTCGCCGAACTTCGGGTGCTTGATACGCTCGCCGAGCGTGAACGTCGAAGACGCGCTGTAGTCGCGCACCGGCGAGGTCGAGGCCGGCACCTGCTTGCTGTCGAGCGCGATCGCGGTCTTCGGATACGTCGCGTACCGGCGTGCGATGAACCTCGAAAACGAGGGCTCGTCGTCGACGTTCCACCCCGTCGCGTCGTACGTCCAGATGCCTTCCTCGAATGACTCGACGAACAGGGTCAGCCAGGCGTCGAAGCCGGGCGCCATGATGTTGCGGTCGGGATCCTTGTTCCAGAACTCGATCACCTGGCCGCGCACACCGCCCGCCTCCGCGAAGCTGCCGTCGGGATCCCAGCACAGGTAGGAGCTCGCGCCGTTGTGGAGGAACGGCACCCAGGACTTGTGCCACCAGTCCTTGCGGTGAAACGTGCCGTCGTCGACGAAGCCGTTCATCATCTCGCGCGTCGACGCGACGGTGTCGAGCGGGAGGATGTTTCGGTTGTTCATGATCGCGGGCCCGTCCGCCGGACCACCACCGCTCCACCGATACAGCGCGCGCAGACCATCGGGAAACGTCGCGCCGAGGCGCTGCTCGACGATGGCGATCTCCGCGTCCGTTGCGCCCGGTGTGAACATCCCCGCCCGACCGTGGTGGTCACGCATCCACGCCGCGAGACGTGCAACGAGCTCGTCCATCAGGGCTTCGGCGCGGGCGTCGACCCGGGGCGGACGGTGCTCGCCGACGGCGCCGAGGCGACCTTCGCCACTTCGGGCTCGCTCGCCAACCTGGGGAGCTCTGCCGACAGCGCTGGCGACGCGGGCTTCGGTGCCGCACGCGCCACGCCAAGGCCGAGCACGGCGACGACGAAGATGGAGTTCACTTGCAGAGGATACACAAGCGCTACACCTGCACCAGGCGCTCGTGTTCAGGATCGATGACGAAGGGCACGCGGAACCGCAGGAAGGAGCGTTCCCTGCGTCACGCGGCACATCGACATCACGTCGGCGGCTTCAGGTCGCTCTCGCTGATCGTGTAGCTGATCGGTGGGTACGTGAATGACGTCTCGTCGTTCTCTCGACGCCTGAGCTGGAAGAGCTCGCGGCGCTGATCGTCGGTGGCGATCGTCAGGCGCGCGCCGTCCGTGAGCAGCGCGTGTCCGTCGACAAACCGCACGAGGGTCTTCGACGTCCGGAACGTGATCCCGAGCCAGTCGTTCTCTGGAGCGTTCGCTGCCAGCGCGATCGTGTGCGTGAACCGCCGATTGGTGTCGAGGTCGAAGACGACGACCGTGCCGTGGGCGAGCAGGATCTCGAAGGCTGCCGCATCCGACTCCTTTGGCGTCACGACCAACCGTCGCGATGGTGCTCGGGGATCCCGGTAGCACGAGTAGATCGCGATCGAGGATCCGGCGGCGAGATCGAGAGCTTGGTCCGAGTGCCGCTTCATCGTCGCGTACGCGTTCGTGTAGTGCTCGACGAGCGCATTGTCGAGCTCGCACGATAGCGCCGCGACGCGCCGGATCTCCTGCGCGAGTCGTTCGTGGAGGACTCCGAACCGCTGTGCCGCCGCAGGGTAGGGAGTCGTGGTGCGGACGATCGGGACGCCACCGGTGTCGTCGACCTTGACCACTACCGTTCCCCGCCTGCCCTTCGCCACGTCGTCAAATCGGACCGATGCCAGCAGCTCGTCGAACGGAGGATCGGCGAGAACGTAGGTTCGAAACCCGTCAGCCACGTTTGTCGTCGGGGGCTTTGTAGTCGCCGCTGTTCATGCTGAACCGGAACCGATCACCGTAGTCGATGACATCGGCGGTCTTGTTCTCGGCGGCGTACAACGCGCGGAGCTCGAGCATTCCCTGTTCCGTCGGCGGTTCCATCGGCACGAGCTGCTCATCGATCGTGAGAAACGTCGTGCCGTCGTTGTGCACGGCTTCCGTCTTCGAGCAGCGCACGACGTACCCGAGGCGCGTCGGGAGCATCTCCGCGTTCAGGATCGATGACTGGATCTCGTGCGTGTAGAGCCGGTTCGTCGACAGCGGCATGAAGAAGACCGAGTTGGGATACAGGGTCAGCGAGAATTCCGCGGGGCGGAGGGGACCGCTCTCGAGGCCCTCCTTCAGACGGAAGCGCAGCCTCGTCAGGCCGCTCCTGCCCTTGTATCCACGGTCGAAGGCGTCGTCGGCGAGTGGGCCGAGCCTGTCGAGTTGATCGTAGAACGTGCAGAACGCCATGATCCCGTCTACCGGCATGTCCTTCGTCTTGTCGGCGTGCGCGGAGATCTTTGCCTTGGTCTGCTTCTGCCCGACGTGCGTGTTCGCGTAGATCTGCGCGAGCACGTGATTGAGCGGTGCGTGATCGCGAAAGATCGACGCCGCCTCGAGATTCAGCGCATCCACGATGCGTCGGTCCGTCGCGCAGAAGTTCTCCGTTGGCCCCGAGAGATTCGTGGAGCACCGCAGCAGGTGAAAATGCAGCCCGTCCTCCTGCTGGGTCACCGGCGTCAGGTAGAGCCCCGTGCGATGCGCCGTCGACGGTTTGATGGACTCCGTGAGGGCCTGGAACGTGTGCTCCGCGCAGATGCGGTGGAAGTGATCGCCGTCGAAGAACCGCCGATAGTACACGCCGACGCCACCGACCCGGATCGGAACCCTCCCCAGCCCGACGTCCTCGATCACCAGGACGCGAGTGGCGTCCGTCAGGTCGAGATCGTGACACCGCGAGACGTAGACCGTCTTTCCCGCGAAGCCATGAGGACCGGCCGCGAGATCCTCGCGCGTGACGACCGAACCGAAGAAGTCGAACGGCGGTCGCTCCTCTCCGAGCGCGACGAGCACGTGGTTCGCATCGACGAGCTCGGCTTCGATCCGGTGTATTCGACCCACCGCGGGAGTCTGACCCGGCCGGGTCGAGTTGTCAGGTACCCCCACGTCCACCGATACATTTGTGTAGATTCGAGGCCGTGTCTCGTGTCGCTACCGTCCTCGCCGTCGTGATCGTACTGACGGGCGGATGTCGCCGCTCCTCCGAAGAGAAGCCTTCGACCGCGGTGGTGGCACCGCGAGCGGCGGATCCACTCGCCGCGAACGGGCTCGGCCTCCGGACCAGCGCCGACGCCGATGCGCGCGTGCGAGCCGTGTTTCCTCACGGCGTCGCAACCGAGGATGCTCGCGCGGCGATCGGGACCGCACCCGCTCCGCCGGACGACGTCGCGCTCGATCCCACCTCCGAATGGATTGGCGAGATCGTGCCGACAGGGCCACTCGAGCTGGCAACCGTCCGGGCGGCGCTCCCCGGCCCGCTCGTCGGGACCGGCCCGGGGCACTTCGTCAAGGCGCAGACTCGAGAGGGAGCATGGGAGTACGTCGAGGACGAGACCGCTCGCGGTCCGTACGTCCGTGTCGCCGTCTCGGTGTCGCTCGCCGACATCGACGAGGCCATCAGCGCGGCGGCTCTCGATCGCGAGATCGCCTGGACGCGCGCGTTTCTCCAGAAGCTCGACCCACGCGAGCCAACGGCCTCCATCACCCGGGCGCAAGCGCTCGCGCGGTCCGCCGCGGCCTTCAAGCTTCGCCGGCAGCTCCACGACGATATCGACATCGGCCTCGCGATCCTCGCGCCGAAGGGAACGACGTTTTCGGCACGGCTCGTCTGGGACGCCGCCTACTCGGCGGGCTTTCGATGGGGCGATGGCGACTACTTCCACTGGGTCCCTACACCGAGCACCGACGTCGGTCAGGGCATCGAGATGGGAGGCACGTCCCGCGAGGCGGGTTACTTCATGCCCGAATGGGTCGCGCGCAGCGATGGCAGCGCCGATGTCACCGATCTCGAGATGTCGTTCAACATCGCTCGAACGTGGGAGCCGGGCGCGGTGTTCACGGTGATGACCCGCGCGGCGAAGTACCTGGCGCGTCGCCTCGGCGGCACCGTGGTGTCGGTCGAGACCGGAGCCCCGTTCGACGAGGAGGCGGCGCGGATCAAGCTCGATGCAATCGTCAAGGCGATGACCGATGCCGGGATCAAGCCTGGCTCGTCACTGGCACTCCAGGTGTTCTGATGTCCCGCCTCCAGCGGTGACCGCGCACGAAGCGACGCGTCGGGACCGAGATCCAGGTAACGAGGCGCGATACGCTCGGCGGAATGGAGTTTTCGGATCTCGAGACCGATCAGAAGATCGTATTCTGTCAGCAGCGACTGGGTCTGTGGAGCAACATGTTCGGCGGACAGGTCGTCACGAAGACCGACGACGATCACGTCGAGCTTCGCACTCGCATCGGCGAGCGCCCGACGCGCGTCGTCGTCGACTACGACACCGGCTGGACCGACGTGCAGTCCAAGGTCACCAACACGACCGGGGTGCTCGTGCTGTCGTGGGACCCCGAGATGCAGCCCACCGACAGCGCTCATGATCCCGAATGGGACAGCGGCAGCGAGCAGCGCCTGTTCCTCGCCCCGGGGCTGTACGTCGAGGAGTACCCGGATGAGGCCAAGGCGATGTGGGAGCTGATCGGCCGGCTCCCGCAGCCGCTGGTCCAGGAGATCGTGCAGGCGATGCCGACGCGGATCTCGCATCTCAAGATCGACGCCGACGTGATCGTGATGCGCTTCGAGCCTCGGTTCGACCAGCTTCCGGCTCCAGAACATCTGCGGTGGGTGTTCGAGATGGCCGAGCGCATCGCTCGCCAGTTCGAAGGCGGCAACGAGTCCGTCGCCTCCAAGCCCAAGCTCTACATCTCCGGCAAGGCGGCGAACATCGCCAACATGGCGAGCTGCGCGCACTGCAACACCGTCGTCGATCTGAGCGAGGCCTCGTTCTGCTTCAACTGCGGCGCGCCGATGAAGCCGAAGCTGCCGTGACCGCTGCGACGGGTAGGCTCGCGATCGTCGGCTAGCGTTTCGCGGACGCCGGTCGCTCGATCCAGCGCGCGCTCGCAGCCTTCTCGACGCTGGGCTTCCGGCAATCGCGATCGTGCTTTCGGTTCTTCGGTGCAGAGCGGCACGGGAGCCCCGTCGCTTCGTATGGGATCCGGGTGATCAACAGGCGATGGTCGAGCATCCACCAGTACGCCGGCCACTCGTACGTGAACAGCGTCAGCGCATTGACCGCGCGCTTCGAACGATCCCGCGCCGGCTCGAACTTCAGCTTGAAGGCCTCGCGTACCGCGATCGCATCGAGGCCGAACCCCGCCGCATCGAGGAGCGCCACGCGCGTCACCACGCCGGTCTCGCTGACGTCGAGCATCAACCACGCGCGCGTCCACACGTCCTTGTCCATCGCCTCGTCGGTGTACTCGGGGACCCGCAGCGGATCCGCCAGCGACTTCGGCGGCGTGGCCGGCGGCAACACCTCGTGGATCTCGATGATCTCCTCACCGTCTCCGCTGGGCGTCGGCACGGCGAGCTGGGCCGAGACATGGCCGCCGCCGCGAACGAACACCGAGGTGGTTCCCCCGCCGCTGAGCTCGGCACGAAATGCGCCGTTCCTGTCGGTCACGAACACGCGCTCCGTACCCGACGCCGCGACCACGTGCACCTCGGTCTTCGCGAGTGGTTTGCCCTCTGCGTCGACGACCTTTCCGCTCAGCTCGCCGGCGCCGGAGGTGAAGAATCCGCTCGTACCCTCGGGATCCGCCGCGGCGGGAGTCAGCATCGCGACGACCGCGGCGAGGACCCAGCGGGCGCGCATATCCAACGCTCCCACGCACGCGCGGGCCGGTCAGCCCAAAAACGGTGCCGCCACGCACCGATGCTCGTCGCGCGCGCCGCGGTTCGTACTCGGGCGCCAGGTCAGTGGTATGCCGAGTGCAAAAGACCCCCCCGGATGAGCCGCACACCCCTCCGCCCGTACCCGTGGGGGCCGAATGTGCGGCCGTGCCCGGTCGACTGTGCGGGTGCGCTCACCGGGGCCGAACCGCGTTCTCGCCAGCCGCCGGCTCCCGATGCGTGAGCTCGCGATCTGCAGGTACTGCGACACCGTCCATCGACGCCCCGACGTGCCGGGACGCGCGACGGCACGGTGCGTGCGGTGCAACTCCCCGCTGTACCGTGCGAACGCCGACCTCGGCGCGATGCTCGCAGTGACGCTCACCGCAACCGTTGCCTTCGTGATCGCGAACGGATTTCCCCTGATCACGATGTCCATCAACGGCCACACGACCGAGGCCACCCTGTGGGCGGCGATCCTCGCCTCGTACAACCAAGAGCTCCCGCTCGTCGCCGCCGCGCTGGTGATCAGCCTCATCATCGCGCCGCTCATCGAGCTCTTGCTCTTGCTCTGGGTTCTGGTTCCGCTCCGTGCCGGCGCCCGGCCGATCGGGTTCTCCCTGATCATGCGGGCGATTCGCATCATGCGCCCGTGGCGGATGGTCGAGGTGTTCTTGCTCGGCGTCGTCGTGGCCGTGGTCAAGCTCGCCGGGCTCGCGTCCGTGGTGCCGGGCTGGGGCTGTTTCGGGATCGCCGTGATGACCTTCGCGCTCGCGTCCCTCGGCTCGTTTGATACGAGCGCGCTGTGGCGGCGGGCCGACGAGGTGCGCGCGTGACGCAGGCCATCGAGAGCGGGCTCGTGGCATGCGAGAGCTGCGAGCTCGTGATGCGGGCGCGGGATCCCATCACGGGTACGTGCCCGCGGTGCGGCGAGCGGATCGAGCGCCGCAAGCCCAGCTCGATCGCGCGTCCGCTGGCCTTCTTGATCGCAGCCGCGGCGCTCTACGTGCCCGCGAACACGCTGCCGATGATGCTGACCGAGCAGTTCCCGCTCCGCCGCTCCGACACGATTCTCTCGGGCATCGCGTTTCTGTGGAGCGAAGGCTCGTGGCTCCTCGCCGCGCTCGTGTTCACCGCGAGCGTCCTGGTCCCGATGCTCAAGATCGGGGCGCTGGGAATGCTGCTGCTGACCTCCGCGCGTCACTCGACCTGGAGTCCGCGGGGCCGCACGACCCTCTACCGCGTGCTCGAGATCGTCGGCCACTGGTCCATGCTCGACGTCTTCGTGGTCGCGCTGCTTGCCGCGGTCGTTCAGCTTGGGCGATTCGCGAGCGTCGAACCTGGACCCGCATTGATTCCGTTTGCGGGCGTGGTCCTCATGACCATGCTTGCATCTGCGGCCTTTGATCCGAGAGCGATCTGGGATGGCGTAGGACCGAGGAGCGTGCATGGACGCGAATGACAACGAGTTTCCGATCCCCGCCGTTCAGACGCCGAAACGAGGTCGTCCATCCGTGGTCTGGATCATCCCAATCCTCGCCGTCGTGGCCGCGGGTGCCCTCGCCATCAGAACCTACCTGCGCATCGGTCCCACCATCTACATCACGTTCGACAACGCCGACGGCATCGAGGCGGGAAGGTCGGAGGTGCGCTTCAAGAACGTTCCTGTGGGCAAGGTGACCGCGGTCGATATCAGTAGCGATCACAAGCGCATCGTCGCGAGCGTGGAGCTCACGCACGGCGGTGCCGGCCTCGCGGTCAGCGATTCGACGTTCTGGGTCGAGCGCCCGCGCATCGGCGTCGGTGGGGTGTCCGGTCTCGGAACGCTGCTCTCGGGAGCCTTCATCCAGATGGACGTCGGCATTTCGACCGAGAGCGAGGACACGTTCGTTGGACTCGAAAAACCCCCGGGCGTGACCCACGATCAACCAGGCAGGCGGTTCCGGGTGACCGCGGGCGATGCCGGCTCGCTGGCTGCGCAGTCCCCCGTCTACTATCGGCGAGCGAAGGTCGGGACCATCACCTCGCTCGAGCTCGCACCCGATGGCAAGTCCGTCGTCCTCGACATCTTCGTCTACGCGCCCTACGACCAGCTGGTCAGCGACAGCTCGGTGTTCTGGAATGCGAGCGGCCTCGACGTGACGATCGATGCCACCGGTCTTCGCGTGAACACGCAATCGCTCGCCACGGTCGTCGCGGGCGGCATCGCCTTCGGCGTTCGCGATGAACAGGCCGTCGTCAAACCCGCGGGCGAGAACACCAAATTCGTCCTCTTCGAGGACCGCAGTCACGCGTTCGCGAAGCCTGACCAGGTCGGGTATCCGCTCGCGATGCGGTTCCATCAACCGAGCCGCGGCCTCGGCAATGCGGTCGGCGTCAACATCGAGTTCCAAGGTCTCCACCTCGGAGATGTCGTCGCGGTCCGTCCCGGTTACGACATCCCGACGCGTTCGTTCTTCTTCGACGTGGACGCCAAGGTCTTCCCGGAACGACTCGGTGCAGCCTATGTCAGTCTCGCGGAAGAGGGCGCGAAGTCCGGAAAGACGGGACCGCAGATGCTGCAGGCCTTGGTCTCACGCGGGCTGCGCGCGCAGATTCGCTCGGGCAGCATCCTGACGGGTTCGTTCTTCATCGCGCTCGACTTCCTCCCCGCAGAGCGCGCCAGTGGAGCCTTGCCGCCCGCTTCCGACGACGTCTGGATCGTTCCCACGGTGCCCGGTGGCACCGAACAGCTTCAAGATACGGTGGCCAGCATCCTCGCCAAGGTCGACAAGATTCCGTTCGACATGATCGGTGGCAACGTGCAAGACGCGAGTCGGGCGGCAGCCACGCTGCTCGGACGTCTCGACCGAGATGTCGTGCCCCAGGCGCAGGCGTTGTTCGGTCGCGCGCAAGGCGCGATGGAAGCGTTACGCGAAGGGCTCACGTCACTGCGTGACAACGTTGCTGCACCGGACTCTCCGCTCCAGCAATCGACACGAACGGCTCTCGAACAACTGGAGCGCGCGGCCTTCGCGATGCGCGGTCTCGCCGACTACATTCATGGCCATCCCGAGTCGCTGCTGCGCGGGCGAGCTCCTGGCCGCCAGCCAAAGGCTAGCCCATGACGCTCCGTGTTCTCGTTCTCGCTCTCGTCGTGGCCGTCGGGTGTCGCTCGTCCAGCTCCCGCTACTACACCCTCGTCGCGGCCCCCGATGCGGAGCAAGCCGTTGCGACGAACGAGCTCCAGCTCGACGTCTTGCCCGTCGATGTGCCCCCCGAGGTCGATCGCGCCGAGATCGTCGTGCGCGAAGGCCCAGGTGAGCTGACGCCGGTCGATACCCGCTCGTGGATCGCCCCGTTGCCGCTCGAGATCCGCCGAGCGTTCTCCGACGAGCTCACCCGAAACCTGGGAGCCCGAGACATCAGTGGCGTGACTGCCGACGGGCTTCCCACGTACCGGATCAAGCTCGTGGTTCAACGGTTCGAGTCGTTCCTTGGTAAGCGCGCGGTGATCGATGCCATCTCGACCGTTCGCGAGATGTCCGGCACCTCGCCGGCGCTCGTGTGCTCGCACCACGCAAGCGAGCCCGCTCGGGAGGGCTACGGTGGCCTTGCCCAAGCTCATCAGAGAGCGCTGGCGCAGATCGCGAAGCAAGTGGCGGCCTCGGTGCGCGCGGTTCACGACGGGGCCGCCGCATGTTCCAAGTGATGGATGTCGCGGTTCGCTACGGATGACCACCGGATGCGCACCGGGCTGATCGCGATCGCGATCCTGACCTGTCCGCTCTCTGCCCGTGCCCAACCGGCGGACCCGCCCGCGACCTCGGCACCGTCCGAGACTGCGCCGACTCCCGAACCGCCGCGTGTTCTGGCCCTCGATGGTGATGCGCGCAACTTCGAACGCGCGCCCGTCGGTTCGTATATTCGTGGCTCGTTTGTCCTGCGCCGGATCGGACACGGCATCGGCGTGGCGGTCCGCATCTTCCTCCTGCCGTTCCGCGGCGTGGTCCAGCTGGAGGCACGCTGGAAGCTGCTGAGCAAGCTGCGGATCCTCGTGAACAAGGACAACACGCTCGGCCTGGTGCCCACCGTGGCGTTCCAGAGCGCGTTCGGGATCAATCTCGGTGCGCGCGGATTCGTCGACGACTACTTCGGCGCCGGCGAGTACATCGCGCTGAGCGCGAACACCGGCGGTTCGGTCGTGCAGGCGTACCAGCTCGACGCAGAGCTTCCGCACGTCGGCGCGTCGCCGGTCTACCTGCGCAGCACGCTTCGCTACGAGGAGAACGACAACCTGTTCTTCTCCGGCATCGGCAACGCGGGCGCCGAAACCGCGAATGCGATGCTCCCCGCTACCGAGACCTCGACTCCGACGCGGTTCTCGCAGACGCGGTTCCTCACCGTCCTCTCCACGGGGATCGTTCTGCATTCCGGCGGCACGCGCCTGCGGATCGGTGGCTCCGCCATCTACAACGATCGCTCGTTCGGGGCCGCTGCCAGTGGCGCGCGCGATCCGTCGATCGAGGTCGGGTACGACACGGCGACGCTGCGTGGCTTCGATCGCGGGTTCAAGAACCTCGAGCTGACCGGCGACATCGAGATCGATACGCGCGACCACCAGGGCGCCACCACCGCGGGTGGCGTGTTCCGCGGATTCGCCGGCGGTGGCTCGCTCGTCGAGAGCGCCCGGTACGCGCACTACGGAGCCGAGGTCGCGTACTTCGTGTCGCCGTTCTGGCCGCGCCGCACGTTCGTCGGCCGCGTCGCGCTCGAGGGCGTTCTGGACACCGACGACGACATCCCGTTCACCGAGCTTCCGCGACTGGGCGGTGCGGGTCTCCTGCGCGGATACCGGACCGATCGATTTCGCGACAAGCTCGCGACGGTGGCAACGCTCGAGTACCGCTGGCCGGTTCACGAGTTCATCACTGGCGAGCTGTTCGTCGAGACCGCGAAGGTCGCGCGGACCTACGATGCGTTGCTCGGCGCGGGGTTCTCGGACCACTGGCACGCCGGATACGGCGGCGGCCTGATCATCCACACGACGGAGAGGATCCGGCTGCGCGTCGATATCGCGTTCGGCGAGGGGCTCCAGTTCTACGTCTCGACGGATGTCTTGAACGCCTTCCAGAAACGGGAGCGCGAGATGTGAGGGCGCACCTCGCGATCATCGCGCTCGCGGGCTGCGTCCACGCGGCGATCCCCGGGCGGTTCGCGGATCAGCCGATCGTCACGGCGTCAGATGACGCGCGTGGGATCCCGGAGCCCCGCGTGCGACGGTACTTCTCGCGCGGCGATCTCGCCGATGTGCTCGTGGTGCGGCCGATCTGGGAAGTGTTCGATCCACGCAGCCGCGTGCCGGCGCGCGACACCAACGCGCTCGACGAGGTTCCCGATTCGACGTGGTTCACGAATCGGGTCGGCGTTCGCAGCGTGTCGCCCGAGGAGCTCGTGACGGGTCCGGACGTGACCGGCCCACCCGTGCCGCCGTTCACGATCACGCAAGCCAAGCGGGGCGGAGACAATCCCGGATTCATCGCCACCGACGCGCGCGGTATCGCGTACCTCGTCAAGTTCGACACCGCGGCCAATCCGAGGCAGCAGACCGCCACCGACGCGATCATCGGTCGCATCCTGTGGGCCGCCGGATACAACACGCCAACGGAGTTCGTGGTGCATTTTCGCCGCGACCAGCTCGCGCTGGCCCCGAGCCTCCGTGCGGCGCAGACGATCACCGAAGCGACCGTCGATGCCATGCTGGAGGTCGCCACGCATCGTGCCGATGGTGCGATCCGCGCGAGCGTGAGCCAGATCCTCGACGGCATCCCAAAGAACGGCTGGTCACTCTCCGGACTTCGCGACGACGACCCCAACGACCGCGTGCGGCACGAGCACCGCCGCGTGCTCCGGGGCCTGCGGGTCATCGCGGCGTGGCTCAATCACACCGACATGAAAGAGGACAACAGCCTCGACATGTATGTGGGCAAACCCGGCAAGGGCCACCTCGTGCACTATCTCGTCGATTTCGGCGAGGCGCTGGGCGGCCACCAGGACGAGAACCATCAGCCGCAGATCGGCTTCGAGTTTGCGTGGGACTTCAGCGCCCAGCTCAAGGCGTTGTTCTCGTTCGGTCTGTGGCACCGACCGTTTGAAGGGCAGCGGCCGTCGCGCTGGAAGGCGGTCGGGATGTTCAACGCGATCAACTTCGATCCGCGCAGGTGGCGCGAACGGTTCCCGTACGCGCCGTTCAAGATGGCCGATCGCGCTGATCTCTACTGGGGCGCGAAGATCGTGATGCGCTTCGACCGCGCGATGCTCGAAGCAGTGGTGAAGACCGGAGAGCTCGGCGATCTGGAGGCCGAGCGCTACGTGGTCGACACGTTGCTCGCGAGGCGCGAGGCGGTCGGCAAGGCATTCCTCGATGGTGTGACGCCGCTCGACGCGATCACGCTGACGGGCAACGGGCTGTGCGGCGTCGATCTCTCTCGTCGCTACGGCATCGCGAAGGAGGGCGCGCTGATCGTCGACGGCAAGGGCTATCCGATCACGGCGGGCGGCGAGGTGTGCATCACGCTGCCGATGTCTGCCGGCTATCACGTGCAACGGGTTCAGATCCGGCGTCGTGACCACACCACCCCCGTGCTGGAGATCCACTACGTGGGCGGGTCCAGCGCTCACCTGGTCGGGCTCATCAGGTAACCCGCGCTTTGCCCGTCACATCCGTCGGCGGCGCGGCACTACCTCGGGGATAACGCGCTCACATGAAGTGACCACCACGCCCGCCACGATTCAAGCCACCCGTGTTCGCTGCCCAGAATGTGGCGCCACCACCGCCGCGAGTGGCGACCTTGTCACGTGCACGTACTGCGGCAAGGAGGCACGTGTGCAGCGGCGGACCCAGGTGCTGCAGCGCCCGATCCCGCTTCCGCCGCACTCGCACCTCGTGCCGGTGGCGACGCAGGTCCGCACCCGCAGGCTGTGGCTCGTGGTCGGGATCATCACCGTGCTCCCGATCGTCGTCGGTGGTTCGATGTGCCTGGTCGGTCGTTCGCTCGGAATGGTGCCGGCCAGCAGCCCCGAAGCCGCGCCGCCGCCTCCGCCTCCGCAGGGCCGCAACTGGGAGAGCGCGCATCCGCTGATCGTCGACGTCGACGGCGATGGAATCGAGGACGTGATCGGAGTCCAGCGTCAGGTGACGCCGGACGCCATGCGACTGGCGGCGCTCTCGGGTGCGGATGGACACGTCCTGTGGAACACCCGGCGGCTCGGCACGTACCTCGATCTCTATCGCCACGTGGCGGTGCTCGCCGGAGGCACGGTGCTGTTCTTGCAGATCGCCACGGTGGTGCAGCGTTACTAGGGCCAGGGGATCGAACACCGCGAATCACTTCGCGTGAGCGCGAAGCCAGGTGTCCATCGTCGCGATCAGAGGGTCCTTCGGATCGGCCGCGAGGGCCGCGTCGCGGGCTTCCTGAACGAGCGAGCGACCGCGAGCGGCGTCGCGCTTGCTCCAGGCGAGCGTCGATCCGAGCTCCCACCGGATGTTGTTGGTCAGCCCGGGATCACACGCAT